>NZ_BACU01000656.1 GCF_000333275.1 Azospirillum sp. B4
ATCAGAGTCCGCAGAACTTCGCCTCCGAAATAATATCCAGCCTTATGGGTGCACCCTGATCGGTGTATACCCAGGATTATTTATCGCCTGTGCGAACAGGCCCCAACTTGGTCACAGGACTTCTCATCCACGGCATGGCCTGATTTAGGCGAACTCGGCTGTTGATCAGCCACCCTTGGCCCTCGCCGCCACGCCCCCGCGTGGTCGGCCCGCCACCGGTCGCCGCATCCTCAGGAACCCAACCCATGCCCCCAGCCCTGTCCGAAGCCCTCAACACTCCGCTGGCCACCCCTCTTGTCACCCTGCGCGAAAGTGCCACCCTGCGCGAAAGTCGGGCGGCCGGCACCATCCCTGCCGGCATGCCGCGCCACGGCCGCCCGCTGGCGCCGCAGGTGGTCACCGGCATCATCGCCGCCGTTGATGCCGTCGCCATCCTGGCCACGGGCCTCGCCGCCTCCACCCTGGCGGAGGGCAGCGTGGCGCCCCCCCTGTTCGGCCTGGTCCTGATCGTCGGTCTGGTTCTGGGGATGCACGCCCTGCGCTGGTCAGGCGCCCGCCAGTTCGATCGCCTGTGCAAGGCCGCCGACAGCCTGCTGCCGCTGGCCATGGCCTGGGCATCCACGGCCGGCGCCCTGGTGGCGCTGCTGTATCTGCTGGGCGCCTTCGATCCGCCCATGACCAGCTGGCTGGCCATCTGGTCCCTGCTGGCCCTGGGAGCGCTGGTGGCTGGCCGCCTGGTCACCTGCCTGTCCATGGGCGCCTGGCAACGCGCCGGCCGCCTGACCCAGGCCGTCGCCATCGTCGGCACCGGCCCGGAGGGCCAGCGCCTGCTGCGCCGCTACCGCGCCAACCCGCGCGACGATCGCCATGTGGTGGGCGTCTATGACGACAACCGCGCCAGCCACGCCCGCTTCTGCGTGGGCTATCCCATCCTCGGCGGCCTGGACGACCTGTTGGCCGAAATCCGCGAGGGCCGGGTGGACCGTGTGATCCTGGCCATGCCCCTGTCGGACGAGAACCACGCCCTGGCGGCGGCGCTGCGCAAGCTGAGCCTGGCGCCGGTGGACGTGGGCCTGTGCCTGGACCAGGTGCACATCCATCTGCAGGAGCGGGGCTGGCGCGAGGGCGCCGGCGACGAACCGCCCGTGCTGGATCTGCTGCGCCACCCCCTGACCGGCTGGCGCTCCATCGCCAAGACGGTCGAGGACCGCGTGCTGGCCGCCATCATCCTGGCCATGATCTCCCCCGTCATGCTGGCGATCGCCATCGCCATCAAACTGGAGAGCCGGGGCCCGGTGTTCTTCAAGCAGAAGCGCCACGGCTACAACAACCAGCTGATCGAGGTGTACAAGTTCCGCTCCATGTACCACCACATGGCGGACGCGAACGCCGAGAAGCTGGCCCAGCGCAACGACCCCCGCATCACGCCCCTGGGCCGCATCCTGCGCCGCACCAGCCTGGATGAGCTGCCGCAGTTCATCAACGTGCTGCGGGGGGAGATGTCCATCGTCGGCCCCCGCCCCCACGCCCAGTCGGCCAAGGCCGGCGGCCTGCTGTACCGCGACGCCGTGGCCCTTTACGACAGCCGCCACCGCATGAAGCCCGGCATCACCGGCCTGGCCCAGGTCAGCGGCTGGCGCGGGGAGACCAGCACGGTGGAGCAGATCGTGAAGCGGGTGGAGCATGACCTCCGCTACATCGAGACCTGGACCGTGGCCGGCGACCTGAAAATCATCGCCCGCACCATCACCAGCAGCATCCTCGCCAAGAACGCCTACTGACAAGACCACGACAGAAGGGACCGTTGCCCATGCGCTGCCTCTGGATCACGCTGGCCGACCCCGATCCGCCCCACAATGGGCAGTTCATCTATTCCGGGGGGCTGATCGGAAGCCTGGCCCAGGCGGGCGCCGACATGGCGGTGCTGGGCTTGAGCCGTCCGGACGGCAAGCGCGCCGATGGCGAGCGGGAGACGCCCGGCCAAGGCGCCATCGCCTGGCATCTGGCCGAGCACAAGCCCCGGTCGCGGTGGAGCAGCCTGCGCAGCCCCCTGCCCAACATCGCCCACCGCTGCGGCACCCCGGACATGCACGCCCGGCTGCGCCACCTGCTGGCGACGCAGTCGTGGGACAGCGTGGTGCTGGACGGCGTGGGGTCCGGCTGGGCGCTGGCGGACTTCAAGCGCCAGTATCCCTCCGCGCGCAACCGGCCCAAGCTGGTCTACGTCTCGCACAACCATGAGGAATCGCTGCGGGCGCAGCTGGCACAGAACCAGTCCAACCTGCTGAAGCACCAGGCCATGCGCTTCGACGCCGCCAAGGTGACGCACCTGGAACGCGCCATCGTGAAGGAGGCGGACCTGATCACCGCCATCACGCCCGACGACGCCGACCTGTACCGCGAGCGCTGGCCCGACAAGGCCATGGCGGTGGTGACCCCGGGCTATCGCGCCAGCGAGCGGGAGAAGAAGCCCATCAGCCGGGACCTGCCCCGCCGGGCCGTCATCGTCGGCAGCTTCGACTGGATCGCCAAGCGCATGAACCTGGAAGAGTTCATCAGCGTGGCCGACGCCATCTTCGCCGCCAACGGCGTGGAGCTGGAGGTGGTGGGCAGCGGCGACGCCACCTTCCTGGCCAGCATGCGCAAGCGGGTGCTGGCCACCCGCTTCACCGGCACGGTGGACGACGTCCGCCATCACATGGACGCGGCCCGCATCGCCCTGGTGCCGGAACGCAACGGCGGCGGCTTCAAGCTGAAGGTCCTGGACTATGTCTTCAACCGCCTGCCCATCCTGGCGCTGAAGGGATCGGTGGCGGGCGTGCCGCTGGAGCAGGAGGAGAGCATCCTGCTGTATCCGGGGCACGAGGACCTGGCCATGGGCGTGGTGCAGTCCATCGATGATCTCGGTCGCCTGAACAACCTGCAGGACGCGGCCTACCGCGCCTGCCGCGACAGCTTCCACTGGACCAGCAGGGGGCCGCAGTTGCTGTCGGCCATCAGCGCGGCATGACGACCTGGACCGAATGGGCGGGATACGACGCCATGCCCCGCGACAGCGCCGCGCGGCGGCGGCCGCTGGCGGTGGTCGACTGGGTGCTGCTGGTGGGCTTCCTGCTGGGCATCTATACCGGCTTCGCCATCCAGATCACGCCCAACGTCCCCTTCCCCGCCGCCATTTCCGGCATCACCGGCGTCGTCCTGCTGTGGCGCCGGCGGCACCGCATCTCCCCCACCGGCTTGGCCGCCTTCCTGGGCGTGACCCTGCTGCTGCTGGCGTCCATCCTGTACGCGCCGGGGCTGGACCTGTTGTCCAAGCGCACCACCGGCCTGCTGCAGATGATCTACTCCTTGGCCATCTCCTACGCCCTGTTCCTGACAGTGGTGGAGGCGGGGCCGGCGGCCTTCTCCCGCCTGATGCTGACCTTCATCCTGGTGATCATCGTCGGCACGGTGCTGGAAACCTACGCCGGCCTGGCCGTCATCAGTGACGCCGTGCGCCAGAAGATCTACACCTCCGGCGTCTATGACGCGGATATCCGGGATGAGCTGCTGTACGGCAAGGTGCGGCCCAAGCTGTTCACGTCCGAGCCCTCGGCCGTCACCTTCTCCTACACCCTGTTCTCCTTCTGCTGGCTGCTGACCAGCAGTTGGCGCCATAAGCGCCTCGGCTATCTGGCCATGATGGCCGCCGCCATGGTGGCCATGCCCGGCCCCACCCTGCTGCTGATGCTGCTGCTGCTGGGCCTGCACGAGATGGTGCCCAAGGGGGAGGAGCGGGCGCCGACGCTGCTCAGCGTCCAGCTGATCAAGATCGGCGCGGTCGCGGGGCTGGCCCTGATCGCCTTCGCCGTCATCGCCAGCTCCGTCTATTCCGCCCGCCTGGACAACATCGCCAACGGCGATGACGAGAGCTTCTTCTACCGCGTCATCGGCCCCTTCCTGGTAACGATGGAGGTGCTGAAGCACCATCCCATCCTGGGTATCGGCCTGACGGGCGAGCAGATGATCGCCGACAGCATCGCCACGGTGTTCCTAAGGTCCGGCTCATTCTCCCCCCTGTGGAACATCCCCGAGCCCAATGAGGTGATGACCAATTACTTTTGGCTGCACTGGGTTTACCTGGGCCTCTGCGGCGGCGCGGTGCTGATGCTGGCCATCAGCGGATGGCTGCGCAGCCTGGGCGTCCATGCCCTGGCGCTGTGCTGGCTGGGCTGGGCCATCCTGGGCCAGGCGTCGGGCGCCTATGTCAGCCCCAAGACCTGGACCGTGCTGATGCTGATCGCGGCCTGCAGCATCCTGCATGCCGAGGCCTTCAAGCGGACGCCGCCGGCACCCATCCCCGCCCCGCCGCCCCCACCGCGCCCCTATCCCCCCGGCACCCTGATCGCCATCGGCGGCAACGGCCGGCCCCGCTATCGACCCTGATCCCCATGACCAACGGGCCAGAAGATCGGCCGTGACACGCGCAGCCACCAAGCCCTGAGGCAGAGCAATGACCCTTGTGACCCAGTGGACGGCCCCCGACATCGGCACCTGGCAGCCGCAGCGGCCCTGGGACGTGGAGGCCCCCCAGGCCGGCGCACCCCAGGCCGGCATGGCGGCCACCGACTGGACGCTGCTGGTGATCTTCCTGCTGGGCATCTACACCGGCTTTTCCATCCAGATCACCGCCACCATCCCCTTTCCGGCCGCCATCTCCGGCGTCGCCGGTGTCGCCCTGCTGTGGCGCCGGCGGCACCGCATCTCTCCCACCGGTCTGGCGGCCTTCCTGGGCGTGACCCTGCTGCTGCTGGCTTCCATCCTCTACGCGCCGGGGCTGGATCTCCTGTCCAAGCGTACCACCGGCCTGCTGCAGATGATGTATTCGCTGGTGATCTCCTACGCCCTGTTCCTGACGGTGGTGGAGGCGGGGGCCGCGGCCTTTTCCCGCCTGATGCTGGTCTTCATCGTCACCATCGTCATCGGCACCCTGCTGGAAAGCTATGCCGGCCTGAACCGCATCAGCGACGCCGTACGCCTGGCGATCTACCACCAGGGCATCTACGAGTCCGACATCCGGGATGAGCTGCTGTACGGCAAGGTGCGCCCCAAGCTGTTCACCACCGAGCCGTCGGCCGTCACCTTCGCCTATACCCTGTTCGCCTTCTGCTGGCTGCTGACCAGCGACTGGCGGCACAAGCGGTTGGGCTACCTGGCCATGACGGCCGCCGCCATGGTGGCCATGCCCGGCCCCACCCTGCTGCTGCTGGTGCTGCTGCTGGCCCTCCATGAACTGGGGCCCGGCGATGACGCCCAGTCCTCCGCCGCCACCCGCATCATCAAGCTGTCGGTCGTGGGCATTCTGGCCATCGTCGCCTTCGCCATTGTCGGCAGCACGGTCTACGCCAACCGCCTGCATGAGATCGCGTCCGGCAATGACGAGAGCTTTTTCTACCGCGTCATCGGCCCCTTCCTGGTGGCGGTCGACGTGGTGAAGCACCATCCCATCCTGGGTGTGGGCCTGACGGGGGAGCAGCTGGTCAGCGACAATATCGCCGACGTCTTCCTGCGCTCCGGCGCCTTCTCCCCGCTATGGAACATCCCGGAACCCAATGAGGTTCTGATCAATTATTTCTTCCTGCACTGGGTCTACCTGGGCCTGTGCGGCGGCATCGTCCTGATCCTGGCCATCAGCGGCTGGCTGCGCGCCCTGGGCGTGCGGGCGCTGCTGATGTGCTGGCTGGCCTGGGCGGTGCTGGGCCAGGCATCGGGCGCCTATGTCAGCCCCAAGACCTGGACCGTGCTGTTCCTGATCGGCGCCTGCAGCGTGCTGCACGCCCGGGCCAAGCGCGCGGCGGAGGCTCCCGTCCCCGCCCCGCTGGAGCCGCCCGTGATCCTGCCGGCTGCGGCCCTGCCGCCCGCCCCGCCCACCATCCCGCCCCTGGCGGCCCTGCACTGATCCAACCCGAAAGAGGGAGCACCACCCTTGGACCTCTGGCCCGACGCCCCCTCCCCCACCAATCCCAACTCTCCCAGCCAGGTGCCCACCGCCGTGGCGGCCGCAACCCTGTCACCGTTCGAGATCGCGGGCGGCGCCATCGACTTGGCCCCCAGCCCGTCAGAACGGCGGGCCGCAGCCGCCATGATGCGGGCCGCCTACGCCCTGTCGGCCCAGGCAGGCGGACAGTGCCCCGCAATGGCGCAGGAAACCGGGCTGTCGCTGATCATATAGATCGCGGGTCCCTTATACACATCCGACCCATCCGGTGAGCACGATCCATCGGCCGAACGCGTTGAGAACCCAGAACTGGCCGCCACAGCCCGTCACACCAGCGGAAACCAGCGCGACATGCCACAGCGGCATCGCTATGAATCTGGCATCCATCAACGGGTGTGGCGCACAATTTGGTTTATGTCCGTCGTCAATATACATCCCGAAACAAAATTCATAGCCTTCACTCTCGCTGAATTTATGAATAATTGCCTTCGGGTATTTATTTTTCATTTCGTCGAAAATTTCATCACTGGGGTCCGATCCATTGATGGAAAAATAATATTCCCCCGCCATTTCCCCGCCCGCTGCGAGATAACTCATGAGAGCAGCCAGCGCGGAACGCTCCGTATCTTCTCCATAAAATGACATCGGCGCGAACTTCAACATGAGGAAAAGGCATAACAGCGCAGAACATGAAAGAACGGACAGGGTGCGGCATATCCATCGCCCGGCCAATCTAGGGATACGCATTATCAACCCCCTGATAATGGAACGAAACGTCGTCGGCATATGTCTCAACTTATAGGATGCATTGGCTTTGGTATTCCGTCCGCGCGGCGCAGATCGTCGTCCAGGTACTTCCGCTTCCTGGATCGTCACTATGACGATAGGCTACCAGCCTCAGGGCTGCTGGTCTGAGATGACAGCGCCCAGGGTGCAGCAGTTAAAGTGAGACTTCAGTAAGTACCATTTGCCGGCAATTTTTGCCGCCATCCCTCTACCGCCACATCCACGTGTTGTGAGGCTAACGAAGGCCACATATCTTGCCGGCATGTGCTCAAACCTGGCGCGAAGGATATTCTTGTCTTCGCATGAAGGGTCTTGATCTCGCTCATCCGGCACATTGCATTCCGGAAGCTCACTTAAATTATGTATGGAGATGCTATTATCGCCATTATTACTGATAATGCCACTTTCAGGATCGTGCCCATTTATTGATATATAGACATCATCCCTCTCAAAACCCAGATATTCATTTACAAGAACTGCGGCGGCTTGATCGGCATCCTCAACAAATACCCCGGTAGAATCATGGGTAAATATGTATATTATTAACAACAACACCAAGAATGAGAAAACACCGAGCGATATTGATATAGATATCACCATGCGCTTTATGTATTTAATCATGATCACTTTCCCGGCATGTGGGCAATAGCAAAAGCATCTGCGCAACATTCATCGTCCGGCCCGCAATTACCGCCTTGCCTCTGATGCCCCAACTCATGCCGAAGAAAAAATTGCATACTTTGTCTGGCCGTGGTCTTCTTCAGCCCAAGTCCGGGTATTACGGTCGGCGCTGCCGCGCTCATAAAAATTTTCGACGTATTGGTTCTCGGATCTGTCAATCCGCCAGCTACGAATCCACCTTTCAATCCGCTGGCCTGCGAAAGTGCGGCCTCCATCGATCCTGACAGCAATGGATCGTCCATGGTTTTTGTGGTGGCCGCGAACCAAGGAACAAAAGAAAACCTTTCAAAATCCTGCTTTGAAATGAGCCCATCCTTCAGTATTCCCGCCAATTCTTCGTTAAATAATTTCTTCGCTTCAGATTGACTAAGTATCTCGTTTTTATATATTGGATATATTCCGCATGTTTTGGGTGTGTTTTGTACCCCCTTCTTTTCAGGTGCGATAGAGGGTTGCTTCGATGTCGCGCCACCCTCATCCGTCCAACGCCCATGGTCATCTCGCGGCTGGTCAGGGCTGTACTTCGCCAGGTTGTCATTGGCCCGCGCCAGACGGACCGCGGCGTCCCAGTCCAGGTCGGGCAGGCGCAAATGCACGGCGCGGATCATAGCCTGGGCTAGGTCGCCCCGGTTCAGCGCGTCAGCGATCTTGGTGAGGCCCGGCAGGACGCCGGCACCTGGTTCCATGCCCACGTAGGCGCGCTTCAGCAACAGAGCCACTTCGGCCACTGAACGGGCCTGGAAGCCACCGGCGCCCTTGGCCAGCAGGGGCACGCCGGCCAGGGCCAAACCCTCGGCCGTACAACTGAGGCCGAGGCCACCAGGGCCGTTGCTGAGGCGATATCGACGCTGCCAACCATCCATGTTCGCTCTCCCTGTTGATGGAAGAGCATCTTATGTTCTTATTTTGTTCCGGTCAACCTACAGGCGAACACCGGCAGGCGCGTAGCGCTATTCCTGCGCCAGTTCCGCCGCCAGATTGGCCAGGGTGCCGGGGGATTCCTGGCGGGGTAGGAACAGGAAGTTGTTCACATAGTCGGCGAACTGGCTGCGGGCCAGGCCCGGGCGGTAGTCGGCGATGTCCTCCGGACGCTGCATGGTGGCAACGTCGAAGTTGTCCAGGGTGCGCAGCTTGCCATGGTGCAGGAAATAGCCCTGGTAGTCGATGGCGTCGAAGAAGCGGGCGATGCGATCGATGGACCCGCGTGAGTGCCGCTCCTCGATCTCCACCAGGATGCGGGGGTGGGAACGGGCGATGGTCAGGCGGCTGCCCTCCAGCACCGCCTCCTCATGCCCCTCGACATCGATCTTGATGAAGGCGACGTCGCCGGAATAGACGGCGTCCAGCGGGGAGGAGGTCACCTTCAGCTCGCGCTGCGCCGGCTGGCCGGCCAACGCCGTGGGCGACAGGGTGGACAGGCCGGTTTCCGCCAGGCCCGCCACCACCGGGATGTGCAGGCGGGCGATGCCGGAGGCCTGGGACAGGGCGGTGGGATAGACCACGACGTCATCGCCGAACTTGGCCGCCAGGCTGGCGGCCAGCCAGGGCACCGGCTCGAACGCGTATACGCGCCGGGCGTAGGGCCGCATGAAGTGGATGTAGCAGCCTTCGTTAGCGCCCACGTCGATGGCATCGCGCCCGGGCTCGCACAGATGGCGCACCAGTCGGGTTTCGGTTTCACCGAAATGCTCGAAGTACTTGTGTTCAAGCCACAGCATCATCGGCGTGGGACAGACGGTGCGAACCAGCTGTTTCGCACCGCGTCTCAGCGTACCGGGGATCATTCCGCCACCTCCTCCACGAAGGTTGTCGACACCGGCTGGGGCCGGGACACCAGGGAGCGCAGGACGCTGGTCATGGCATCCCGGCTGGGCCGCATCAGCAGGAAGGCGACCCCGGCGGTGACCATGCCCACCGCCGCGGCCACCGCCAGCGCCACCAGGGGTGCCGCCAGCAGGCTGTCGGGCATCACGCCATGCCGCAGGATCCAGACGACGCCGGCCACCGCCAGCGACGCCGCGACCGAGGGCATGATGCGCCGGTAGAGATCGCCCTGGGTCACCGGCCCCTGGCCGGCCGCCAGGTGGAAGCAGACCGGCAGGCGCACGACCAGGCCAACGGCGGCATACGCCCCCGCCACGCCCACGGCGCCATAAGGGAGGCCGGCGACGAAGGAGGCCACGGCCAGGGACACATCGATGGCCGTGGCGCGCAGCAGGTCGCGCGACCGGCCCTGGGGCAGATAGATCAGGCCAGCGGTCATCAGCGTCGGCTGGACGGCGGCGACCAGGGCGAAACAGGCCACCAGGGGGGACATGGCCTCCCACGTCGGGCCGAACAGCAGGTTGGTCACCCAGTCGGCCGCGACGGCGGCGCCGGCGGCTGCGGGCATGGTGACCATGGCCACCCGCTCGATCAGCACGCCGAAGGCCCGGCGGAAGCGCTGCGGCTCATCCACCAGGCGGCTCAGCGCCGGCATGGCCACGGAATAGAGCGGCGCGTTGATGCTGTTGATGGGTACCAACACCAGGCGCGCCGCCCGTTCGTAGAGGCCCAGCGTGACGGCGCCGAACAGGCGGCCCACCAGGATCTGGTCGATACTGCGGGCCAGGGTGGACAGGATGCCACAGCCCGAGACCGACAGGCCGAAACCCAGCAGGCTGGGGATGCCCGGTGTCCGTCGCGGCGGCGACGGCCGCCAGCGGCACAGCGTCCAGCAACCGGCCATCACCAGGAAAGGGGCGGCCAGGCGCTGCGCCACCAGCGCCCAGTGGCCCCAGCCCTGGAAGGCCAGGACCACGGCGACGACGAAGGCCAGCAGCTCGCTGCCCGTCTCGGCGATGGCGATGGCGGAGAAGCGCATCTGCCGGCGCAGCAGTGCCCAATGCTGGACCGTGGCGCCGCTCATGACGAAGCCCAGGGCCAGCCAGCGGGTGACGGGCTCCAGGCCGGGTTGTCCGTAGAAGGCGGCGATGGCCGGGGCGCCCAAGGCCAGGCAGGCGGCGATGAGGCAGCCGGCCCCGGTGTTGATCCAGAACAGGGCGCTGACCTGTTCGTGGGTGATGTCCGTGCGCTGCATGGTGGCGGCGGACAGGCCCAGTTCCTTGACGATCTCGAACAGGGCGGTCATGGCGCCGACCATGGCGATGAGACCGAATTCCGCCGGCGCCAACACCCGGGCCAGCACGATGACGGACCCGAACTGGGCCACGAGTTTCACAAGCTGGGCACCCATCATGACGGTGCCCCCACGGGTCGCCCGGCGACCGATGTCACCGATCAGGTGGGCGGTATTGAGATCGCCGTTCCGATCACGCATCAACACCTCTCACCGGCGGCCCTGGGGAGTGCCCCGGGGAAGCCGCCGTTGCTGGGGTGGAACCAATGCCCGGCCTGGCGAGGGCAATCGCCGGACCGGGCATTGGCGACGGCCATCGGGTTCTTGGAGGCCCCGGCGACCGTTATCAGGCATGGACGACCGCGGCACCCCGAACGGAGCCGATGTTTTCCACATACCAGCGGTAGGTCTGGGCCAGGCCGGCGTCGATAGACGTCGGCGCCCGCCAGCCCAAGGCTTCCAGGCGGCTGTTGTCCATGATCTTGCGCGGCGTGCCGTCGGGCTTGCTGCGGTCGTGGACGATGCTGCCCTGGAAACCAACGACCTGGCAGATCCGTTCCGCCAGTTCGGCGATGGAAACCTCCTGGCTGCTGCCCAGGTTCAGCGGTTCCTCCTCGGAATAATGCTTCATGACGAAGACCATGCCGTCGGCGGCGTCATCCACGTACAGCAGCTCACGCAAGGGCGTGCCGCTGCCCCAGATTTCCAGGGACTTCGCCCCCTCCAGCTTGGCGTTGTGGGCCTTCACCATCAGGGCCGGCACCACGTGGCTGCCCAGCAGGTCGAAGTTGTCACCGGGTCCATATAGGTTGGTCGGCATGACGGAGGTGAAGTCGCAGCCATACTGCCGCCGGTAGGCTTGGCACAGCTTGATGCCCGCGATCTTGGCGATGGCGTACCACTGGTTGGTGGGTTCCAGCGGGCCGGTCAGCAGCGCCTCCTCCGGGATGGGCTGGGGCGCCATGCGCGGATAGATGCAGGAGGAGCCCAGGAACAACAGCTTCTCCACCCCCGACCGGTGGGCGCTGTCGATGATGTTCGCCTCGATCATCAGGTTGTCGTAGATGAACTCCGCCGGCCGGGTGTCGTTGGCATGGATGCCGCCGACATGGGCCGCCGCCAGGAAGACGGCGTCCGGACGCAGGTCCTTCATCCACTTGTCCACCTGGCCGCTGGAGCGCAGGTCGCAGTGGTGGCGGCCCACGGTCAGGATGTCGCATCCCTCCCGCTCCAGCCGCCGCACCAGGGCGGAGCCCACCAGGCCGCGGTGACCCGCGACCCAGACGCGTTTATTGCGCAGCTCGTAAGGGGGCTTGTTCATGCTGTCCTTCCCACTGCTTGAGGGGGGTGGCGTCCAGAAGGGCGCGGTCGGCGTTCACCATCTCGAACACCAGTTCCTCAAAGGCGATGCGGTGCTGCCAGCCCAGCACCGACTTGGCCTTGGTCGGGTCGCCCAGCAGGAAGTCCACCTCCGCCGGGCGATAGTAGGCCGGGTCGACGGCGACCAGCACCTTGCCCGTGCGCCGGCAATAGCCCCGCTCGTTCACGCCCTCGCCCCGCCACACCAGCGGACGGCCGATGCAGTGGAAGGCCAGTTCCACGAACTCGCGCACCGAATGCGCCTCGCCGGTGGCCAGCACATAGTCGTCCGGCTTATCCTGCTGCAGCATCAGCCACATGCCCTCGACATAGTCGCGGGCGTGGCCCCAGTCGCGGCGGGCCTCCAGGTTGCCCAGGTAGAGACAGTTCTGCAGGCCGCGCTCGATGGCCGCCACGGCGCGGCTGATCTTGCGGGTGACGAAGGTCTCACCGCGCTCCGGCGATTCATGGTTGAACAGGATGCCGTTGCTGGCATGCATGTTATACGCCTCACGGTAGTTCACCGTGATCCAGTAGCCGTACATCTTGGCCACCGCGTACGGGCTGCGCGGGTGGAAGGGCGTCGTCTCCGACAGGGGATCGCTGCTGATGCCGCCGTACAGTTCGGAGGTGGAGGCCTGGTAGAAGCGGACGTCGTCCTGCATCTTCAGCGACCGCACCGCCTCCAGCAGGCGCAACGTGCCGGTGGCGTCCACGTTGGCGGTGTACTCCGGCATCTCGAAGCTGACGGCCACGTGGCTCATGGCGGCCAGGTTGTAGATTTCGGTCGGCCGCGTCTCGGCGATCAGGCGGGTCAGCGCCAGGCTGTCCGTCATGTCGCCGTAGTGCAGCGAGAACTCGAATCCGCCCTCGTGGCGGTCACGGTAGATGTGATCCAGCCGGTCGGTGTTGATGGAGGACGAACGGCGCTTCAGGCCGTGGACCACATAACCCCGGGCCAACAGGAACGAGGCCAGGTAGGACCCGTCCTGGCCGGTGATACCGGTGATCAACGCGGTTCTATTCGACATACGCTGCTCCGTTCATCAAAAGGGTTGGAAGCTGTTTTCAGCAAGTCTTGGGGTTGTTGGGGCTTGGGGATTCTTTTGCGGGCGCCCCTTCGCCTTAATTTGCCGCACCGACGCCCGCGCCTGCCGTCAGGGGAACAGCACGGCGCGGGCGACGCGGTCCCAGGTATAGGTTTCCAGCACGTGGTTCTGTCCCTGGGCGCCCATGACGGCCAGGCGCTGCGGATCGGACACGGCGTGGACGATCAGGTCGGCCAGGACCGCCGGGTCGGCCTTGGACGCCAGGAAGCCATAACGGCCGTCGCCCGTGATCTCCGGCAGGCCGTTGCGCCACAGGCCCAGCACGGGGGTGCGGGAGATCAGCGCCTCCAGGTACACCTGGCCCCACGGATCGTTCAGCATGGGCTGCACCAGCAGCGAGGACCGGCGGTACAGCTCCTGCAACTCGGCCCAGGGCAGGCTGGAGCGGAAATCGATGGCCGGATGCTCCGGCACGCGGTCACGCACCGAGGGGTCGGCCACGATGGTCAGCGTCAGATCCGGCCGGCGCATGACCGCCTGCTGGAAGGCCTCGACCACCAGTTCGCCGCCCTTCTCGCGGAACAGGTGCTTGCACACGAACAGCAGCTTGGGCTTGGCGTAGTCCTTGGGGCCGATGAAGGGCTTGATGTCGCCCATGCCCGAGCCCACCGCCGTCACCCGTGCCGCCGGCACGCCGTAGTGGCTGATGATGTGGTCGCGCACGAAGCGGCCGAAGGTGAAGATGTGGTCGACGCTGTGCAGCGACCGGCGCTCCAGTTCCTCGTACGCCTCCAGCGCCCGGGGACTGTAGCCGGCGATGTCGGGGCGATGCTCCGCCGCCAGCGCCCAGGTGTGGTCGCAGTAGAGATAGTGGTGCACCCGGTGCGCGCGGTCGAACATGGGGTCGGCCGTCGCCTGCGCCTCCACCGCCGGCAGATCCAAGGCACCGGTGTGGATGATGTGGCGGGTGCCGCGCTGGGCCGCCTGGGCGGCCAGCTGGCGGGCCAGGTGACGGCGGGCGGGGGCCGCGCGGTACAGCTGTTCCGAGGTCATCAGCCGGCCGTAGCCGCCCATGACGTGGCGCGCGGCCAGGCCCATCTTGAATGTCTTGGACAGGTGGGGGTGGAAGCCCTCCACCGTCACGCCCAGCTTTTCCAGCGCCACGCCCAGGTTGCGGGGGGCGCCCGACCAGGTGCGGGGATGGGTGGGATCGCCGAACACCGAGGTGATGGCGACGTGGTCGAACCGGCGCCCGCCCTCCTCTCCCGGGAACGCGCCGAAGCCGGGGGGCGGCTGCAAGGGGCGCCCGGACGGATGGGATTGGGTCATGGGACTGTGCTCGGCCACGGCCTTTATCTCTCCGGTCGGTGAGGTTCCGTGCCGCCGGGAACCGGCCTGGCCTGGGGGGCGTTGAGGCACAGGTGGTTCCGGGACCGAACCCGCTGGATTTCGTGATTGAAATCAAACAAGCCAGGCATCAAACGCGCCAGTGACCAACCTGTGACCGGCACAGCCTTTGCTGCCCCACTTCAGTCACAGGGGCTACCAACACGATAAAAAGACATACCCCGTTTAATGATAAAGCGGCCCTGTTTTGTCACAGCACGGAATTTCTACCCAGGTTCATGATGAATTACTTCGCAACGGCCGCTAATGGGGACGCCCCGTGTCGTCAAGAATTCCCAGCGCAGCATCCCTCGACCATAGTCATGCCGATACCGCCGCCGCGCCCGACGCCGGTCACGGCGTTTCCCCGACGGACTCCGTCGGCGACTGGATGGCACAGCGTATCGGCTCTCAGCGCGCCGGTCCGGCTTCGGCCGGCTCGGGAAAGGCCGGCCTGGTGTTCCTGACCCAGGACATCACCGACGTCAGCACCATCAAACGCGTGCGCGAGTTCCTGGACAACGGCCTGCCCGTGCTGGTGCTGGGCTTTGAGCGGGAACGGTACAACAGCGGTTATCGCCCGCCCTGGCCCCATGTCTTGCTGGGCCGCACGGTGGATGGCAAGTACGCCCACCGCCTGCAGGCGCTGGCTGGCGCGCTACGCGTCATCTTCCGCACGCGTGAGCGCCTGGGCGGCGCCACCATCCTGTACGCCCGCAACATCGACCAGCTGCTGCTGGCGCTGGTGATGAAGATGTTCATCAGCCGCCAGGCCGACGTGATCTATGAGGTATTGGACATCCAGCCCATGTTCGTGGCCCACGGCCTGCGCTCCATTCTGCTGCGCCTGGTGGAAAAGCTGTGCCTGACACAGGTGAAGCTGCTGGTCCTGTCCTCCCCCGGTTTCCACCGCCACTATTTCGCCCCGACGCAGCGGTTCCGTGGCCCCTGGCTGCTGGTGGAGAACAAGCTGCCCCGCCCCGGCCTGCCGGACCGGCCGCGATTCACGCCCCGGCTGCCCGCCTCACCCGCCGCCCCGGCCCAACCCGCCTTGACCGGATCCAATGGCACCCGTCCGCTGATGCCCCCCGACCGCCCCTGGGTCATCGGCTATTTCGGCCTGATCCGCGGGGAGCAGACGGTGGATCTGATGCGTCGCCTGGCCCAGCGCCTGCCCGACCGCCTGCAGATCCGTTTTCGCGGCGTGCTGACCACGGTGGATGAGAAGAGCTTCTTCAAGACGCTGGAGGCCTGCCCCAACATCCTCTATGGCGGCCGCTACGACCATCCGGGCGAGTTGGCGGACATGTACGCCGGCGTGGACTTCGCCTGGGCGCTGGATCTGGAAAACACGGAACATAATTCGCGCTGGCTGCTTCCTAATCGCTTCTATGAGGCCGGGTACTTCGGCGTGCCCTGCCTCAGCGTCCAGGGCTTCGAGGTCGACCGCCTGGTGCGGCGCCACGACGTCGGCTGGGGGTTCGAACAGCCGTTGGAGGACAGCATGGTCCGCTTCTTCCAGACGCTGGGCGTGGAGGAGTACGAGCGCAAGCGGCGGCGCCTGCTGGAGCTGCCGGAGGAGACCTTCGTCGCTGGCGAGGAGATCCGGGCCCTATGCCGTTTTTTCGCCCGCCGGGCGGCGGCCCCACCGGAAAAGCCGCCGGTTGAAGAGGGGATGCGGCCCCATCCCGCCGCTTGATCCATCCACCAGATCCGTCAGAAGCCCGGAGGCGGCACGCCCGGCCGGGACAAGATCGCGAAGGGATAAAGTCTATGAGCGACACCGTGGTCGTCACCGGCGGCGCCGGCTTCATCGGCAGCCATGCCTGCAAGGCGCTGGCCCAGGCGGGCTTCAGCCCCATCACCTACGACAATCTGAGCCGCGGCCCGCGGGAGGCGGTGCTTTACGGCCCGCTGGAGGTGGGCGACATCGCCGACCATGCCCGGTTGACGGCGGTGCTGCGCGACTACGACCCCTGTGCCGTCATGCACTTCGCCGCCTACGCCCACGTGGGTGAATCGGTGGCGGACCCGCTGCTGTACTACCGCAACAACGTCTCCGGCTCCATCGGCCTGCTGGAGGCCATGCGCGACGCCGGCATCGCCAACCTGGTGTTTTCCAGCACCTGCGCCGTCTACGGCGTGCCCCAGCGGGTGCCCATCACCGAGGGTCACCCCCAGGCGCCCATCAACCCCTATGGCGCCAGCAAGCAGATGATGGAGCGCGTCATCGCCGACTGCGAACCCGCCTGGGGCCTGCGCTCCGTCGTCCTGCGCTATTTCAACGCCGCCGGCGCCGATCCGGACGGTGACCTGGGGGAGAACCACGATCCCGAGCCGCACCTGATCCCCAACGTGCTGGACGCGGCCCTGGGCCGCAAGGACGGGTTGACGGTCAACGGCGCCGACTATCCCACCCCGGACGGCACCTGCATCCGCGACTACATCCACGTCAGCGACCTGGCCGACGCCCATGTCCTGGCGCTGAAGCACCTGCTGGAGGGCGGCGCGTCCATGGCCCTGAACCTGGGCAACGGCAACGGCTATTCCGTGCGGGAGGTGATGGAGGTGGCGGAGCGGGTGACCGGCCTGCCCATTCCTTGGCAGGTGGGCCCCCGCCGCCCTGGCGATCCGCCCGCCCTGGTGGGCGACGCCACCCAGGCCCGGCGCATCCTGGGCTGGACGCCGGAACGCGGCGCCCTGGACGTGCAGATCGCCGACGCCTGGCGCCGACGCCTGCGGGAACTGCAGGCGCCACAGGAGGCTGGGGTGGCGCAGGTCCGCAAGACCGCCTGAGGTCTGAGCAACAAATTACGCCGTTTCGATGAAACCATCCCGCACCACCACCGGCCAGGGCAGCAGCCCCTGGCCGGGGCAGGGACCGGCGACGCAACGGCCGTCGTCGATGTCGAACAGGGCGCTGTGCCAACTGCAACGGATGACGTCACGGCCGGTCAGGTCCTTGCCCAGATAGTCATCCAGGGCGAAGGCCAGCGGCACGCCGGCGTGGGGGCAGCGGTCGACATAGCCCACGACCGCATCGCCCCGCCGCACCACGAAGCCGTGGAAGCGGTCGCCCTCGATCTCCAGCACGAAGTTGCGCGCGCTGAAAGCCGCCAGGTCATCCAGCCCGCACAGCCGCACCCCGGCCGGGGTCGTGGTCAGGCGCGGGCGGATGCCGCCGCCCGCGTTACTCAACGGACGGCCCGCAGGGAGTCGATGAACTGCGGTACCGTGGCCAGGGTCAGGCCGGCCAGGTTCACGCGGCCCGACCCCGCCATGTAGACGGCATGGTCGCGGCGCAGCACGCCCACCTGCTCCGCCGACAGCGGCAGCAGGGAGAACATGCCGTGCTGGCGGCCCAGGAAGGCCAGGGCGGAATCGCCGGCGGCCAGCGCCTGGCGCACCTGGTTGATGCGGGTGCGCATGACGGTCAGCTCCGCCCGCCAATCGGCCGTAAGGGCCGCGTCCTCCAGGATCACGCGCACCAGGGCGGCACCATGATCGGGTGGCATGGACCAGTTGGCCCGGGCCAGCGACAGGATGTTGGAGCGCATCAGTTCGGTGCGCGCCGGCGTGGCGGCCTTGGCATACAAGGCGCCCACCCGCTCGCGGTACAGGCCGAAGTTCTTGTCGCAGGAATAGGCCAGCAGGGCGTCAGGCACGGAGTCCAGCACCAGGCGGGCGCCGGCGGCGTCCTGCTCCAGCCCATCGCCCAGCCCCTGGTAGGCCAGGTCGACCAGGGGGATCAGCCCCCGCGCGGCCACCACCTCGGCCACCGCCCGCCACTGGTCCGGCGTCAGGTCGGCGCCGGCCGGGTTGTGGCAGCAGCCGTGCAGCAGCACCACGTCACCGGCGGCGGCACCCGACAGGGCGGCCATCATCTCATCGAACAGGACCGTCTGCGTCGCCTGGTCATAATAGCGGTATGTCGCCACGGTCAGGCCCGCGGCCTTCATGATGGGGGCGTGGTTGGGCCAGGTGGGCGTGCCCAGCCAGACCTTGGCGCCCGGCCTGGCAGCGGCGATCAGATCGGCCGCCAGGCGCAGGGCACCGGTGCCGCCGGGCGTCTGCACGCCGGCCAGCTGGTCGGCCGCCAGGGTCCTGCCGAAGACGATGGGCTGCAGCAGCTCGGCGTAGCGGATGTCGCCTTCCGGACCCAGGTAGCTCTTGCTGCCCTGGGTTTCCAGGAGCCGCGCCTCGGCCGCCTTGACGGCGCGCAGCACCGGGGTGGCGCCCGTCTCATCGCGATAGACGCCGACGCCCAGGTCCAGCTTCTGCGCGCGCGGATCGTCGCGGTAGAGGCCGATCAGGGACAGGAGCGCGTCGGCGGGCTGCTGCTGCAGGGCATCGAAAAGCGACGGGGCGGACATCGAGGAAGACTCCCTTGGGGCTGGCCGCTGCCAGCGGCCCATATCGTTGCTGAATGATTTTATGCGAAACCTGTGACAATGTCCTTTCATTGACGCGTCCACGTCGGCAAATCTGGGAAGCGTATTCCGCAGATGGTTGAAAAATGAAAGACCTTGATCAGTTCGATGAAATCGATCATCGCATCCTGAGGGCCCTGCAGCGCGACGCCAGCCTCAGCCATGCCGCCCTGGCGGAGGAGGTCGGCGCCTCCCCCGCCTCCTGCTGGCGGCGCATCAAGGCGCTGGAGGGGGCGGGCATCCTGGGCGCCACCGTGCGCCTGGTCAACGCCGCCAAGGTGGGCCGGGGCGTCAGCGTCATGTGCCAACTGCGCATGAAGACCCACGCCACCAAGGACCGGCAGGAGTTCGAAGCCTTCATCCAGACCCGTGGCGAAGTCATGGACTGCCACAGCATGTCGGGCGAATGGGACTATCTGCTGCGCGTGGTCGTGGCCGACGTCGCCAGCTACGAACGCTTCCTGATGCGGGAATTGCTGGCCCATCCCGCCGTGGCCGCCGCCGCCTCGCACTTCGCGTTGAGCCAGGTGAAATACACCACCGCCCTGCCGATCTGATTTGGGCCAATTTGATTTTGGGCCGCTTTGATCAGTCCGTTTCCCGAAAGATGCTTCTTCCGCGAAACTTTTTCAGGGCCCCGGGATTGTGGCCGGGCGATTGAAAGGTTTTCGCGGGCGCCGTGGGGTATCCTGGAAATGGGCAGCGGAATGGCGGCGTTTATCCATTTGACAAGCGCCGGGGATCGTCCCTTATATCGTTTCAAATGAAACGATCTGGCGGAGACTCAGGCCATGTCCCTGGACAACGCACCCCTTGAGACCATGAGCGGTTTCGGCAACGGCTTCGCGACCGAGGCCGTGCCGGGCGCCCTGCCGGTGGGCCGCAATTCGCCGCAGAAGGTGCCCTTCGGCCTGTATGCCGAGCAATTGTCGGGCAGCGCGTTCACGGCGCCCCGCCAAGAGAACCGCCGCACCTGGCTGTACCGCCTGCGCCCCACCGCCAGCCATGCCCCGTTCCAGCCCTATGGACGGGCCGGCCTGTTGCGCTCCGGCCCGTTCAACGAGGTCCCGGCCACCACCCCCAACCGCCTGCGCTGGGACCCGCTGCCCATTCCGGACGCGCCCACCGACTTCGTCGACGGGCTGGTCAGCTATGGCGGCAATGGCGACGTCGGCACCAACACCGGCATCGGCGTCCATCTCTACGCCGCCAACCAGCCCATGACGGCGCGGGTGTTTTACAACGCGGACGGTGAGCTGCTGCTGGTGCCGCAGCAGGGCCGCCTGCGGCTGGAGACGGAAATGGGCCGGCTGGAGGTGGCGCCCGGGGAGATCGCCGTGGTGCCGCGCGGCGTGCGCTTCCGCGTCCTGCTGCCGGACGGCAACGCCCGGGGATACGTCTGCGAGAACTATGGCGCGCCCTTCCGGCTGCCGGACCTGGGCCCCATCGGCGCCAACGGCCTGGCCAACCCCCGCGACTTCCTGACCCCCGTCGCCTGGTTCGAGGACGTGGATGAATCGGTCGAGGTGGTGCAGAAGTACCAGGGGGCCCTGTGGACCACGACCCTGGACCACAGCCCGCTGGACGTGGTGGCCTGGCATGGCAACCTGGCGCCCTACAATATGACTTGGCGCGGTTCAACACCATCAACACCGTCTCTTACGAACCATCCGGACCCGTCCATCTTCACCGTGCTGACGGCTCCGTCGGAGGTCGCGGGCACGGCCAATTGCGATT
>NZ_BACU01000655.1 GCF_000333275.1 Azospirillum sp. B4
CTTGATCTAAGATATATCTCGACCCTTTCTTGAGTCAAGGCCCCGCCGCCAGCTTTTTTCCGGGCGCCGGAATCCCGCATCATTGACGGGCACGGGGCCGTCCCCGGATAGTCGGGGCGTGAATGAAGGAAACGCCCGCCATGACTGAAACGCCCGAGACTCCGCACAATCCCATGAGCCTGGCCGGCCGTTCCGTACTGGTGACCGGCGCGTCGGCCGGCATCGGCCAGGCCACCGCCGTGCTGCTGTCGCGCCTGGGCGCCCGGGTCACCCTGAACGGACGGGACGAGGGGCGGTTGGCCGACACGCTGTCGCGCCTGATCGGGGATGGGCATCGGGTGGCGCCCTTCGACATGGGCGACCTGGACGCCATTCCGGGCTGGATGAAGGAGCAGGCGGCCCTGTCCGGCCCCTTCCACGGCGTCGCCCATTGCGCCGGGATCCAGACGCTGCGGCCCATCCGCATTTTTTCCCAGGATTTCTTCGACCAGGTGATGCGGGTCAACCTGGGGTCCTGCCTGGCCCTGGCTAAGGGGTTGCGGCAGAAGGGCGTCCATGCCGAGCGGTCGGCCATGGTCTTCATCTCGTCAACCGCCGCCACCGCCGCCTCGCCCGCCAACATCGTCTACGCCGCGGCCAAGGGCGGCATCATCGCCGCCACCAAGGGCCTGTCGGCCGAGTTGCTGCCCGACGGCATCCGCGTCAACTGCGTGGTCCCCAGCATCGTCATGACCGACCTGATCGAGCGCGGGTTCGAGAAGCTGAGCCAGGAGCAGATCGACCATCTGGAGCGGTTGCAGCCCTTGGGCTTCGGCCATGTCGACGACGTGGCCCACGCCATCGCCTATCTGCTGGCCGACACCGGGCGCTGGATCACCGGCACGGCCCTGACGGTGGACGGGGGGCGCACGGCGTGACGGAATCGGCACCCCGCTGGGTCGACCTCGGGCCGGCCGCGGCCGTGGCCGCGCATGGCGATTACCTGACCGGCACGGCGCCGGACGCACGGGGGGCGGCCATACCCGTGGTGGCGCAGAATTTCCAAGGTGCCTTGAAGGCCTTCCGCAACGTCTGTTCCCACCGCTACGCCCTGATCCATGATCAACCCTGCGGGCGCGGCCTGTTGCGCTGCCCTTATCACGGCTGGGTCTATGACGCGGCCGGCGTGCCCATCGGCATCCCCTTCGACGACAGCGATTTCCACCTGGACGCCACCGCCCGCCAGCGGCTGGCCCTGACGCCCGTGGGCCTGGCCGTGGCGGAAGGCCGGGTTTGGGTGAACACTGACGTGACCGCCGCCTTTCCGGGAAACCCATGATGGCGGAGATGCTGCCCGCCCGCTGGTTCGACGATCCCGATTGCCACGCCCGGGAAATGGCGGCGCTACGCCGGCAATGGCTGTACGTCGGCACCCGGTTCGACACCCCGCTGACATGTACGCCGCTGGACACGTCCATCACCCTGGCGCCCGACCTGACGGCCAGCGACGCCCAGGGCCGGGCGGTGGAGACGGCCGCCTGTGGCGCCTTCATCTTCGCGCGGCTGGAGGGGGGCGGTCCCAGCCTGGCGGATCATCTGGGACCGGTGGCGGACCATCTGACCCTGTTATCGGGGCAATGCGACCAGCCCGCCGCCCAGGACCACCTGGACTTCGCCGCCAACTGGAAGGCGCTGGTGGAAAACACCATGGACGATTTCCACGGCTCCACCGTCCATCCCACCACCATCCACCCCGCCGTCCACGCCGACTGGCAGACCCATCTGGAAACCACCCGCTACGGCCGCCACAGCCTATCCAGCTGGCGGCTGTCGGAAGGGACGGAGACATGGTGGCGGCGCGTCGACGCCAAGGCCGGCCTGCGCCGGCCGGCCAACCACGCGCGCTACGACCACTGCTTCGTCTTTCCCAACCTGTACGTCGCCAGCTTCTACGGCGCCCTGGTCATCACCCACACCGTGACCCCCCTGGCCCCCGACGCCAGCCGCCTGGACTGGCGCCTGTTCCTGCCGGTGACGGCGCCGGAAAGGCCGGCCGTGGCCGCCTTCCGCCGTTCGCTGGCTACCCTGCTCGCCGACTCCGCCCGCGCCGTCATCCTGGAGGATCGGCCCCTGTGCGAACGGGTGCAGCGGGCGCGGGGAAGCGCGCTGGGCCCCGGCGTCCTGGGCCGGCGGGAGCGCCGCATCGCCGATTTCCACCACGCCTGGGCCCGCGCCCTGGGCCTGGACGCGCCGCCCCCGCCGGCGGACGCCCCCTATGAGGAGGCATGACCCCATGGGCCTGAGCTATCGCCGGCCGACGGAAGACGACGCCCGCCTGCTGCTGGACTGGCGCCTGCGGCCCGATATCGCCCGCCACCTGTTCACCCAGGTGGAGGACGACATCGACAAGCAGCGGGCCTGGCTGGCCCGCTGCGACGCCCGCGACGACTATCACCACCGCATCATGATGGTGGATGGCGTGCCGGTGGGCTATGCCTCCATCACCGTCACCCACGCGGCCTGGGGCATCGCCACGCTGGGCGCTTACATGGCTGATCGGCGGGGCCGCACGGGCGCCGGGCCGCTGAACTTCACCCACGCGCTGAACCATGTGTTCCACGCCCTGGGCCTGCGCAAGGTGGTGAACCAGATCATGGCCGACAACGACCGCGTCCTGCGCGGCCAGACCCTGCTGGGCTACCGCCATGTCGGGGTGCTGAAGGACCATGCGGTCAAGGAAGGTCAGGCATACGACGTCCACCTGTTCGAGATCTCGGCGGCGGATTGGGCCGCGAAGCGCTTAAAATTCAAGGAATATGCCGATTGGGATGGCCGCATCTGGCCCCCTGCCTGAAAGGCCGATAGACCGCAAGGTCTCTTGGTTAACAGGCGTGGAAGGGAACAAGAAGCTCATGTTCCCACGTGCCAGGTCCCACAAATGGCCACGACCGATCGTCAGGAAATCCCCACCCCCCGCCGCGTGGCCCTGTTCGCCCATTTCGACCGCGACGGCCAGATCGACGACCATGTCCTTCATTACCTGCGCGGCCTGCGCCAGGTGGCGGAGCGCATCCTGTTCGTGTCCGATGGCGCGCTGATGGAGGGGCAGGCCGAGCGGCTGGGACATATCGCGGAACTGGTGCACGCCGGCCGCCACGGCGGCTATGACTTCGGCAGCTGGAAGCTGGGCTTCCAGGCACTGGGCGCCGACATCGCGCTGTATGACGAGGTCATCGTCGCCAATGACAGCTGCTACGGCCCGGTGTTCCCCTTTGGCCCGGTGTTCGACAAGATGGCGGCGGAGGCGTGCGACTTCTGGGGCCTGACCGACGGATTGGTGGACGGCGACATCCGCTACTTGACCAGCAACTTCCTGGTCTTCCGGCCGGCGGTGACCAGCCATCCGGAATTCACCCGCTTCTGGGCGGAGGTGACGCGCCAGCCCGACAAGGCGGCCGTCTGCCGCGCCTATGAATTCGGCCTCAGCCAGCGGCTGATGGCCCTAGGCTTCCGCCCCGGCCGCTATCTGCCCCAGGCCTTCGTGGCCAAGGAGCTGTATTCCGACATCTACTTCGATGAGTGCCTGGAGGCCCACCACATGCCGCTGGTGAAGGTGGCGGTGTTCAACCAGAACCAGCAGCGCGTCTCCCGCCTGCGTGAGCGGCTGGACCGCATGGCCGAATTCTATCCCGTGAACCTGATCGAGGCGCACGTGGCCCGCCTGTGCGGCACGGCGCATCCCCCCGTCCACGACCTGCCCTGGCGGCAGGAACGTACGCGCCTGGCCCCCCTGCCCGGCACGTACAGGCGCAGCAAATACAGCCGCGACCTGCGCTGGTGGCTGTGCTACGTCCGCGTTCTGGGCATCCCGGTGTTCGCCACCGCCCGGCGGGTACGGGCGGTGGCATGAATCCCGGCGGCTCCTTGACCAACGGCACTGCCGCCTGGGAACCTGGTATTAAGGTAGGCGTCGCCGTTTTGGCAGTTGCCACCTTTTAAGCCAGGCCCAAGCCCGCCCGCAGCCGCGCCAGCGTCCGGGTGAAGACGCCGGTGTCATCCAGCGCCCGGGCCAGGACCAGGGCGCCCTGAATGCCGGCCACCACCTCCTCCGCGTCCGCCCGTGCTTGGGCAGGGTCGCGGCCGGCCCGTTCCAGGGCACCCGCCAGGGCCGTCACCCACGCGGCGAAGTAGCCCCGCACCTGTTCGGTGAACAGGTCACGGGCATCGCCGAGGGCGAACACGCCCACCACGCACACACGCCGGCCGGAGCGGAAATAGGCATCGGTGGCCTGGAACATGGCCTGCACCGCCGCCATTCCACCATCGGCCTGGTCGAGCGGTTCGAAAACGTGGGTGCGAAACCAGCCATCGATGTGGGCCAGCACCGCCTCCGCCATTTCCGCCTTGCCGCCGGGGAAGAGGTTGTAAAGGCTGCCCTTGCCCAGGCCGGTCCGGGCGGTGATGGTCGACAGGCTGGCGCCTTCGAAGCCATGGTCGCGGAAGATCTCCGCCAGGGCGGAGATGACGTCCTGGCGGTCGGCAAGGGGGCGCGCCATGCCTCAGAGGCCCAGGTCGCTGAGGCCGGGATGATCGTCGGGGCGGCGGCCCAGGGGCCAGTGGAACTTGCGCTCCGTTTCCTTGATGGGATGTTCATTGATGCTGGCGTGGCGCGCCCGCATCAGGCCATCGCCGTCGAATTCCCAATTCTCATTGCCATGGGCACGGAACCAGTTACCGCTGTCGTCGCGATACTCGTACACGAAGCGTACGGCGATGCGGTTGCCGTCATGCGCCCAGATTTCCTTGATCAGGCGGTAGTCCAGCTCCTTGGCCCACTTGCGGGCCAGGAAGGCTTCGATGGCCGGGCGGCCGGTGACGAATTCCGCCCGGTTGCGCCAGCGGCTATCCACCGTGTAGGCCAGCGCCACCTTGGCGGGATCACGGCTGTTCCATCCGTCTTCGGCGGCGCGCATCTTCTGGATGGCGGTTTCAAGGGTGAAGGGCGGCAGGGGCGGACGGGACATGGCGATCTCCATGGGTTAAGAGTTGTACCGATCGGTACGACTTGACCGATTGGTACAAGAAACCCTTGCCCAAGGCAAGTCCCATTTCACGACCGCCCCCCGTTCCAGCCTCAAGCCACCGCGCGCCGGCGTGCAGCCGAATTCCCGTGGGGAAGGTCTCAGACCTCCAGCGGGGCGAAGCCGTCCGGCATCTCCGCCAGCGTGGGCGCGGCGATGGGGCCGATCTCCGCCACCAGGGTGCCCCAGGACCAGCCGACGCCGAAGCCGGCCATCAGCAGCTTCTTGGGCCCGTCGGCGAAAAAGTCGCCCAGCCGGTGGCAGATGGCCAGCGGCACGGAGGCCGAGCTGGTGTTGCCGAACTTTTCCATATCGATGAGGAAGCGTTCGGGGGCGGCGCCGATCTTCTTGCGGATATGGTCCAGCATCATGCGGTTGGCCTGATGCGGGACGATCATGTCGATGTCGTCCAGCGTCACGCCGGCATGCTCCATGGCGTCGCGCAGCAAGGGCGGGACGGAGCGGAGGGTGAAGGTGAAGACCTCCGCCCCGTTCAGGTGCAGGCGGGCGTCGCGGTAGAGGCGCTGATGCTCCTCCGCCGACCAGGGCTCCTCTGTGGGGATCAGGCAGTCACGCTTGCCGCCGGCCTTGACGAAGATGTGCTTGGCGCCGCTGCCGTCGGTGCCCAGGATGGCATGGATGGGCGGCGCGCCCTCATCCACCTCCAGCGCCGTGGCGCTGCCGGCGTCGCCAAACAGGGGCAGGGTGGCGCGGTCGTCGGGGCGCAGCCAGCGGGCGGAATTGTCGCCGGCCAACACCAGGGCGCGCCGCGCCGTGCTGCCGCCCAGCAGGCGGGCCGCCATCCAGGTGCCGTAGGCGAAGCCGGAGCAGCCCAGCGGCACGTCGAAGGCCGCCGCCGTGGTGGGCAGGCCCAGGCGCCGCTGGATGACCGCCGCGGTGACGGGCAGGACGTAATCCGCGTCCTGGCTGACGAAGATCAGCAGGTCGACCGACGCCGGATCCCAGTCCAGCTGCCGCATCAATCCCTCGGCCGCCGCCACGCACATGTCGGACGCCATGTAGGGCCGGGGCAGCAGGCGCCGCTCCGCCACGCCGATGGTGGCGTACAGCTTCTTGGGCTCCTCCTCCGTGAACAGGCTGTGGTCTTCCAGGTAGGAATGCCGTTCCCTCGGCACCACGGCCCCGGAGCCCCTG
>NZ_BACU01000654.1 GCF_000333275.1 Azospirillum sp. B4
CTGGCCCTGGGCGTTCGCCAGCAGGTGGCGGTAGGCCCCTTCCGCCTCCGCCAGTCGGCCGGCCTGGTGCAGCGCAAGCGCGTCATTCAGGCTCAAAGGGGGTGGCGGGGCGCTTGCGGTCAGCGCCGCCAGTTCCTGGGCGAGACGGCGGATTACGCCGCCGTGGCTTTCGCCGGGCCTGGGCGCCACGACGCGCATGGCCGGAAACCAGGGGCGGGACCGCCGTGCCCAGGGCGCTCCAGTCGTCGGCGGGTTGGATATTCGCCAGGTCGGGACGCCCAGCGCCGCCGCCAGTTCACCGACGGACGTTGGCGCCGTCACCACCAGATCCAGGGCGCTGATCAGCGCCGCCGTACCCTCCAGGTCGTCCTTCAGGTCCAGATCAGTCCAGACGGCGAGGTCCAGGCCCTGGGCGCGGGCACCTGGCACCTCGGCCGTGACCGCCTCGCGGTTGTACTGCAGGTTGATCAGGTGGACGCCGGGGAGACGGCCCAGGGGCAGCCAGTCGTTCAGCGCGCTGTAGCCGCCGGCCCGGGCGGCGGTGACCAGGCCGCTGGTCCAGCAGATGCCGACCTTCAGCCCCGGTCCCAGGGCCGCCACGCGCTGGGCCCAGAAGGCGGCGCGGTCGGGGTCGGGCTTCAGGTAGGGGCGGGCGCCCCGGAAGTCCGCCAAGGCGCGGCGGCAGTGGCGCGCCAGGCTGCCTGTGGGCAGTTGCGCCGTGGCCGTGGCGGTGCGGGGATCGGCGGTATCCTCCCCCGGTCCCTTGGGTGGCCTGCCGATGACCGTCACCGGCGCGAAGGAGCGGGCGAACAGCGGCACCAGGCGGGTGTCGCATTCCAGCAGCACGTCCGTGCCCGCAGCGCGCACCGCTTCGCTCAAGCCCGCGGCCAGGTCGGGGACCTGGCTGGCGAACAGGATCTCGTCACCCAGGCCCTGTTCGCCCCACAGCAGCAGGGTGCGGCCCAGCAGTGTGTCGCCCTGCCAGACTGGCAGGGGAAAACCGCGGCGGACGGAGGGGAAGCTGCTGGCCTTCCACCGGCTGTCATGCAGCGCCCAGGCGTCATCACTGGGGCCCTTCAGCAGCAGCAGGCGCGCCAGGTTGAAACGGGCGTCGTGGGTAAGCTGCTCATTGCCGTCCGCCCAGGCCAGCACCTGGCGCAGGGCGGTCTCCGCCTCATCCCTGCGGCCCTGGGCTTTCAAGGCCAGCGCCAGGTCCATGCGGGCGCCACCATTGGCTGGATCAAGCGCCAGCGACCGTTCCAGAGCCGCTTGAGCCAACCTTAGCTTGCGCTGGTCCAGCAACAGCTTGCCCAGGTTGGCATGGGCGCCGGCGAAGTCGGGGTCCAGGGCGATGGCGCGCCGCCAATGCGCTTCCGCCAGGCCGGGATCCCCCTCATGCCTGGCCACCAAGGCCAGGCCATTCTCCGCATCGGCG
>NZ_BACU01000653.1 GCF_000333275.1 Azospirillum sp. B4
TGGGGAGAAGGTCTACATCCCTGGCGGTGCCGATTGGCGCAGCACCACCTTCGACCGCAAGCGCACTGGCCTGTACGGCGCCTTGCAATGGCAGCCGAACAACGACCTGGAATTCCACGTCCGGGCCTTCCGCTCACGCTACGACAACCAATGGGTGGAGTACGGCGCCTTCGTGCAGAACGGGGCGGACGCGCTGCCGGCGGCGGATGCGACCAACATCTATGGCAGCAACGGCGCCCTGGTCTATACGTCCGACCTGCGGGCCTATAACTGGAACGCCATCAACCAGACCTATGGCGAAAACCCGATGGCGGCCCTGACAGACACGGCTCTGCAGCGGGGGCACTCGGTCACGTCCGACTATTCCGGCGGCATGACCTGGACCCCCACCAACGACCTGAAGATCAGCAGTGACCTGCAGTTCGTGGAAAGCAACGCCGCCAGCACGCGCTATGACCTGTACCTATGGTCCTACATTCCGGGCTTCTCGCTGGATACCCGCAGCGGCATTCCGAAGATCACCTCGACCTCCACCACCAGCGCCACCGACGCGTCCAATTACGGCTGGTACGCGACGATGGACCATCGCGAGGAGCATGTGGGCCGCGAACTGGCCTGGAACGCCGATGCGGACTACAGGGTCAGCGAGACGGGCTTCCTGCGGGCGCTGACCGGTGGCGTGCGCGTAACCCGGCGGACGGAGATGGACGCCGACAGCGGCTACAACTGGACGGCGTTGACCCCCTATTGGAACGGCGCCAGCGCCGTCACCTACGCCAGCACCACCCCGGCCAGCTATGTCACGCTGAACAACTTCTCCAACTTCTTCCGGGGGATGACCACGCTGCCCAGCGCGCTCTATTTCCCCTCGCTGTCGATGGTGGAATGCTATCCGGATTGCTTGAGCAGCCTGCAGAAGGAGATCACCGGCAACACGGTCAACGCCAGCACCTTCAAGCCCTATCAGCGCAACAACCAGACGGAGACGAACGAGAGCGCCTACCTGATGGCCAAGTTCACCGACGACAGCCACCTGTTCGCCCCCATGAGCGGCAGCATCGGCGTGCGCCTGGTCAACACGCAGAACAGCTACAACGGCTACGTCGCCCTGCCCAGCCAGCAGGTGGTCTGGAACGGCAGCACCGGCTATCTGGGCGGCGGCTATGAAAAGCGGGACGGCAGCAACGCCGACTTCGCGGCCCTGCCGTCGCTGAACCTTCAGTTCCTGCTGACCCCCCAGATCCACTGGCGCATCGCCCTGGGCCAGGCGCTGAACCGTCCGTCGTTCAGCCAGATGAATCCCGGGACCCAACTGTCGGCCGTCACCGACAGCACCAACAACATCACCGGCTGGGCCGGTGCCTATGGTGGCAATCCCAACCTGAAGGCGGAGAAGTCGGACCAGGCCGACACCTCGCTGGAATGGTACGGTGATGATGGCAGTGAGGCGCATCTGGCCCTTTTCTACAAGGCCGTGCACAATTACATCACCACCGGCGTGTTCGCTGAGAACTACGCCGTCACCATGCCGGATGGCACGACAACCACCCAGACCTTCCAGGTGACCGAACCCTTCAACGGCTCGCTGGCCATCGCCAAGGGGTTCGAGATCGGCGGCCAGAAGTTCTTCGACTTCCTGCCCCACCCCTTCGACGGCTTCGGCCTGCAGGCCAATTTCACCTACGTCTACAGCAAGGCGCCCAGCGACATCGCCTACGACATGGACGGCAAGGCCATCACCGGCCTGCCCATGGATGGGATGTCGCGTTACAGCTACAACCTGATCGGCATGTACGAGAAGGGACCGTATTCGCTGCGGCTGGCCTACAACTGGCGCAGCAAATACCTGCTGGCCACCACCGCCAACGGCACAACGGGCAGCACCACCATCACGGCGCACGGCATCCAGTACGCCTACGCCTTGCCCGTCTACAACGATGATTACGGTCAGCTGGACGGATCCATCGAGTACAAGGTGGACGATCACTTCACCGTGTCGTTCGAGGCCACCAACCTGACGGATGAGGTCACCCACACCATCATGGGCACGGGCAGCCAGGCCGAGGGACGCAGCTGGTTCGTGAACGACCGGCGCTACATGCTGGGCATCCGCTTCGCCTACTGAGACAGCCAGGCGTCGGTGAGGGAAGGGGCGTCCGATGGGGCGTCCCTTTCATTTGATCAGGGCGATGACCTCGCGGAATCGGGGATGTTCGGCGCTGCCCAGCCATTCGAACAGTGCCATCTCCGTGGTGATGATCTCCACCCCGTGGCGCTCCATCCGGCGCAGGGCCGCGGCCTTGCTCTCCGCCGTGCGGGAGCCCACCGCGTCCTCCACCACATAAACCTGCCGGCCGTGCTCCTGCAGGCCCAGGGCCGTCTGCAGCACGCAGACATGGGCTTCGCATCCCGCCAGGACCACGGCATGGTCTGGTCCCAGGCGTTCCATCAGGCCGGGGGCGGGCGTGGCGTCGAAGGTCATCTTCGCCACCACGGTGGACGGATCGGCCGCCAGTTCCGGCACGGTGTTGCCCAGCCCGCGCGGGTTCTGTTCCGTGAACAGGGCGGGGACGCCCAGCAAGCCGGCGGCGGTCAGCAGGCGGCGGGCGTTGGCCACGATGGCGTCGCCATTGCGGATGGCCGGCATCAGCCGGGTCTGGAGGTCGATCACCGCGACTGTGCTGCGGCTGGCGTCGAGGCGGGGCACGGTTAGGCTTTTCGGCTAGGGAAAGGGGGCGGGGACTACTATGCGGCCGGGCCAGGGAACGGGGCAACAGCGGCGGCGCGCCTGGGGCGGGCGCGAACGTCTAGGCCGAAAGTAATGGGTGGGCGGGCCAGCACCTTTGTTAGCGGTACCAGATATCGGGTTGATTTGGTGCCGCCAGCGCGTATGATCCCGCGCCATGCCGTTATGATCATATAAATGTGGTGACGGCGGGTGAATGGGGACGGCGCGATACGGGTCCCCCCGAATAACGATATGGGCTTGGGAGGGCCTGCCGATGACAAGCGTTCTGGACAAGAGCTTCAAGAAGGCCGTCCGCTCCATGGCCCTGGCCGCCACCCTGCTGGCCGGAGCGACGCCGATGATGGGGCGCGCCGCCGAGGGCCACGCCACGGAAATGCCGCGCCTGGTGCGCGAGGATGGGCGCTACGCCTTGATGGTGGACGGCGCCCCCTATCTGGTGCTGGGCGCCCAGGCCAACAATTCCAGCAACTGGCCCTCCGTGCTGCCGCAGGTGTGGCCGGCGGTGGAGCAGGTGCAGGCCAACACCCTGTTCATGCCCATAGCCTGGCAGCAGATCGAGCCCAAGGAAGGCCAGTTCGACTTCAGCTTCCTCGACACCCTGCTGGCCCAGGCGCGGGAGCACGACAAGCACCTGGTGCTGCTGTGGTTCGGCACCTGGAAGAACAACGGTCCGGCCTATGCGCCGGACTGGGTGAAGTTGAACAACGACCGCTTTCCCCGCGTGGTCAACGCCAAGGGCGTGGTGCGCGGCAGCCTGTCGCCGCTGGCCCCCGCCACGCTGGAGGCCGACAAAAAGGCCTTCGTCGCCTTCATGCGCCACCTGAAGCAGGTGGACGGCCAGCGGCACACGGTGCTGATGGTGCAGGTGGAGAATGAGACCGGCACCTACGGCGCCGTCCGTGACTTCACCCCCATGGCGCAGAAGGTGTTCGACGGCAAGGTGCCTGACGATCTGGTGAAGGCGCTGAAGAAGAAGCCCGGTACCTGGGCCGATGTGTTCGGCAAGGACGCGGATGAGTTCTTCCACGCCTATTACACCGCCCGCTTCGTGGACCAGGTGGCGGCGGCCGGCAAGGCCGAATACCCCATACCCATGTACGTCAACGCCGCCCTGCGCGATCCGTTCAAGGACCAGGATCCGGCCACCTACTCCGCCGGCGGACCCACCTGGAACGTGCTGGACATCTGGAAGTCCGCCGCCCCCACCATCGACTTCATCGGTCCCGACATCTATGACCGGGGTTACGAATTCTACACCAAGACGCTGGAACAGTATAAGCGGCCGGACAACGCCCTGTTCGTGGCGGAGACGGGCAATGATGCCGTCTATGCCCGCTATGTCTTCGCGACGCTGGGCCACCAGGGCATCGGCTTCGTGCCCTTCGGCATCGACTACACCGGCTACGTGAATTACCCGCTGGGGGCGACCAAGATCGATGCGGAGACGTTGGAACCCTTCACCATGAACTTCAAGCTGCTGGGCGTGATGAACCGCGAGCTGGCGGCCCTGAGCCTGAAGGGCAAGGTCTGGGGCGCGTCGGAACCGACGGCCGACCACAGCAATGTCCTGGACCTGGGGCCCTACAAGGCCACGGTCAGCTACGGCTTGCCCCAGTTCGGCGATGCCAAGCCCACCGGCAATGACAAGCCCAGCGGCGGCGTCGTCATCGCTGAATTGGCGCCCAACGAATACCTGGTGGCGGGATATCACGCCCGCGTGGACTTCGCCCAGACCGTCAAGGCCGGCAAGAACGGCTATATGATGGCCAGTGTGGAGGAGGGGCATTTTGAGAATGGCAAGTGGGTGTTCGACCGCCTGTGGAACGGCGACCAGACCGACTACGGCCTGAACTTCACCTCCCTGCCGCAGATCCTGAAGGTGCGCTTCGCCACCTTCTGAGGCCACCTGACGCCTGATACGGGCCTGGCCGGCGCCGGGCCCGCCTTTCCTCGGGAATCCCCTCCGATAGGAGATACGACATGAACGTTCGTTCCTGGGCGATGGTGACGGCTGCCCTGGCGCCTGTCCTGCTGCTCGCCGCCTGCGAATCCTCCAAGGTCCCGTCCGCCGACACCGTCGCGAAAGCCGTCACGGCCTCCGCCTATCAGCAGACCGCCGATGGAGTGGTGGTGACCGTCACCGGTGCCGCCGTGCATAAGGTGCGGCTGCAAGTTATCAACGACCGCATCGTCCGCGTGACGGCGGTGCCGGGCGACAGCCTGGACCTGCCGGCCAGCCTGATGACGGTTGCGAAGCCCGCCGGCGTCGGCTTTACGGTGGCGCAGCAGGGTGGGGCGGTGGTGCTGACCACCGCCCAGCTGCGCGCCGAGGTCACTGTGGCCAGCGGCGCCGTCAACGTCTTCGACGCGAAGGGGCAGCCCCTGCTGACGGCGGTAGATGGCGGCAGCTTCAAGCCCGCCACCCTGCCCACGGGCGAGGCCGGCTTCTTCCAGGTGCGCCAGCAGTTCAACCGCGGCACAGACGAGGGCTTCTATGGCCTGGGCCAGCACCAGAACGCCCAGATGAACTACAACGGCGAGGATGTCGAACTCGCCCAGCACAACATGGATATCGGCATCCCCTTCGTGGTGTCGACGCGCAATTACGGCGTGCTGTGGGACAACAACGGCATCACCCGTTTCGGTGACGCCCGCGATTATCCGCTGATGTCCAAGGAACTGAAGCTCACCGACGCCGATGGCCGGCCAGGCGGCTTGACCGCCCGCTATTACGAGGGCGGCAAGCTGAAGCTGACCCGCACCGAAGCCGACATCAACTACCAGTACATCAAGGACCTCGCCGCCTGGCCGGAGGAGGTCGGCGGTTCCCGCGCGAACGCCAAGGTGCGTGGCACCGGCGACAAATCCGTGGTGTGGGAAGGCAGCATCGAATCCCCGGTGGACGGCGTCCACCGCTTTCAGGTCTATGCCAGCGGCTATTTCAAGGTGACGCTGGACGGCAAGGTGGTCATGGACCGTTGGCGCCAGGACTGGAATCCCTGGTACCACAACTTCGACCTGCCCATGAGCGCCGGGAAGGCGCAGACGCTGAAGGTGGAATGGGTGCCGGAAGGGGGCTTCATCTCCCTGATGCACCAGGATCCACTGCCCGATGGGGAGCGGCATGAACTGTCGCTGACCTCCGACGTCGCGCGCGCCATCGACTATTATGTCGTTGCGGGCAAGGACATGGATGATGTCATCGCGGGATATCGCCAGCTGACGGGCAAGGCGGTGATGATGCCGCGCTGGGCCTACGGCCTGTGGCAGAGCCGCCAGCGCTACAAGACGGCGGAGGAACTGACCGGCACGGTGGCGGAGTTCCGCAAGCGCAAGCTGCCGCTGGATAACATCGTCGAGGACTGGTTCTACTGGCGGGAGGACGACTGGGGCAGCCACAAGTTCGACCCCACCCGCTTCCCCGATCCCCAGGGATTGGTGAACACCCTGCACGCGCAGAACGCGCACTTCATGATTTCCGTGTGGCCCAAGTTCTATCCCACCACCGCCAACTATAAGGAGCTGGACGCCAAGGGCCACATCTACCGCCGCAATGTGGAGGTGCATGAGCACGACTGGGTGGGCAAGGACGGCTATGAGAACGCCTTCTATGACCCCTATTCGGCGGAAGCGCGGCAAATCTACTGGCGCCAGATCAATGAGAACCTGAACACGCTGGGCATCGACGCCTGGTGGCTGGACGCGTCCGAACCGGACACGCACTCCAACCTGGACATCCCGGAACGCATGCTCCGCATGGGACCCACGGCCATGGGGCCGTCAGCGGCGTTCTTCAATTCCTACCCGCTGATGCACACCAAGGCGGTGTATGAAGGTAACCGTGCCGCCAATCCCGACAAGCGTGCCTTCATCCTGACCCGCTCCGGCTTCGCCGGTCAGCAGCGCAACGCGGCGGCCAGCTGGAGCGGCGACGTCGCCTCACGCTGGACCGACCTGCGCAACCAGATCTCGGCGGGCGTCAACTTCTCCCTGTCCGGCGTGCCCAACTGGACGACCGACATCGGCGGTTTCGCGCTGGAGAAGCGCTATTCGGTGAAGAATCCCAAGGCTGCCGACGTGGCGGAGTGGCGGGAACTGAACCTGCGCTGGTTCCAGTTCGGCGCCTTCTCCCCCCTGTTCCGCTCGCATGGGGAATTCCCCTACCGCGAAATCTACAATCTGGCACCCAAGGGGTCGGAGGTTTACGACAGCCTGGTCTGGTATGATGAGCTGCGCTACCGCCTGATGCCCTACATCTACACCCTGGCGGCGGATACTTATCACCGCGACGGGACCATCATGCGCGGCCTGGTGATGGATTTCCCGGCCGACCGGGACGTGTGGACCATCAACGACGAATACCTGTTCGGCCATGCCTTCCTGGTGGCGCCGGTGACGGACTACCAGGCCCGCAGCCGGGCCGTGTACCTCCCCGCCGGCACGCAATGGTACGACTTTCAAACGGGCACCCTGTACGACGGTGGCCAGCGCATCGCCGCCGACGCCCCGCTGAAGCGCATGCCGCTGTTCGTTCGCGCCGGAGCCATCGTGCCGACGGCGCCGGTCACCCAGTACACGGGCGAGAAGCCGGACGCGCCCCTGACCGTGGTGGTCTACACCGGGGCCGACGGCCATTTTGACCTCTATGAGGATGAGGGCACGACCTATGGTTATGAGCACGGTGCGTTCAGCCGCATTCCCCTGGCCTGGGACCAGGCGTCGGGCACGCTGACCATCGGCGACCGTGCCGGTAGCTTCCCCGGCATGGTGCAAGACCGGGTGATCAACGTCCGCTTTATCGGGGCGTCGTCCAAGGCACCGGCCGACTTCACCGCCAAGCCGGACCAGACCGTGCGCTATACCGGCCAAGCGGTGACGGTGACGCGCCCGAAGGCTTAAGTCATCAGTGGGACCGGCCCCCGCCGCTTTGCAGATTTGGCAGGGCGGCGGGGCCTGACCGCCGACTCGTGAGCGGCGGCTGGGGCCAAGTCGCGGCCGGGATGACGGTGTATTGCCGCCGCAATAATCCGAGCGGGCCATGTAAAGGGCTGACAAACATACAGGCGCGGCCGGTGGCCAATTGGTTTTTACACAACAGGGTCAGCAGGCGATTGCGTAAGTCCCAATGGTACTGCTATCACCGGTGCAAACCGGCAGTGTATGCGCGGGCCCGATAACGGAGCAGGAAGCGTATGGAAAAGCGGCGTGGGCGGAGTTCGCAAGGAGTCACCATTCGTGAGGTGGCGGCGCGCGCCGGTGTTTCCCCGATGACGGTATCCCGCGTCATCAATAATGAGAACAACGTCACGCCCGCCACGTCCGCCGCCGTGATGGCCGCCATTCAGGAACTGAAATACACGCCCAACCCGGCCGCCCGCCGCCTGGCGGGGTCGGAGACGTTCCGCATCGGCCTGCTGTACAGCAACCCCAGTGTCGCCTTCCTGAGCGAGTTCCTGCTGGGCGCCCTGGACGAAAGCAGCAAGACCGGCCACCAGCTGGTGGTGGAGAAGTGCGGGGTAACCCCGGCGACGGAGAAGGCGGCGCTGCAAAAGCTGCTGCAAAGCGGGGTGGATGGCGTCGTCCTGCCGCCGCCGCTGTGCGAGGCCAAGAGCATCCTGGCGGAAATCGCCAAGTCCGGCGTCGCCGCCGTGGCCGTGGCCGCCGGCCAGCCGGGGCCCGATGTCGCCACGGTACGCATCGATAATTACAAGGCGGCCCACCGCATGACACAGCACCTGCTGTCGCTGGGGCACCGCACCATCGGCTTCATCAAGGGCCATCCCAACCAGACGGTCAGCGACCAGCGCCTGCACGGCTTCCTGGATGCGCTGGGCGAGGCGGGGCTGGACCCGAAGGCGGCCCCGGTGGAGCAGGGTTACTTCAACTACCGGTCCGGCCTGGCGGCGGCGGACAAGCTGCTGGCCTTGAAGAACCGACCCACCGCCATCTTCGCCGCCAACGACGACATGGCCGCCGCCGTGCTGGCCACCGCCCACCGCCTGGGTCTGAACGTGCCGGTGGACCTGTCCATCGCCGGCTTCGACGACACGCTGATCGCCGGCACCATCTGGCCGGCCCTGACCACCATCCGCCAGCCCATCGCCGCCATGGGCCGGGCCGCCGTCAGCATGCTGCTGGATGAGGTGAAGCGCCGCCGTGGCGGCGGTGGCGCCCCGGCGCAGCAGCTGCTGCGCCATACGCTGGTTGAGCGTGAGTCGACCGCCGCCCCCGGCGCCGCCTGATTTTTTTCTAGCGCCGGGAATAAGCCGCCGCTTCGCCCGGTCTTGCCCCCTGGAACCACTTTTTCCAGGGGAGCGGCGGCATGCCCAAGCAGACTTCAGAGATCGACCACGGGCGCAGGCGGGCGCTGAAATGCATGGCCTGGGCTGGTACCGGCCTGGCGTGGACAATGGCGGGCGGCGTGCCCTTCACTACCGGGCTGGTGGGCGGCGCCCAGGCGGCCCCGGTTCCGGTCCCGGTCCCGGCCACGGGCCTGACCTTCGCCCAGATCAGCGACAGCCATGTCGGCTTCGACAAGCCCGCCAATCCGGACGCGCTGGCGACGCTGCGGGAGGCGGTGGCCGGCATCCGCGGCCTGCCCAACCAGCCCGCCTTCGTCATCCATACCGGCGACATCAGCCACCTGTCGCGGGACGAGCAGTTTGACGCCGCCGACCAGGCGCTGAAGGAACTGGGCCTGCCCATCTTCTTCGTGCCGGGTGAGCATGACGTGCTGGACGACGGCATGGGTGCCGCCTATCTGGCGCGCTATGGCAAGGGCCCCAACGGCAAGGCCCTGGGCGCGGGCTGGTACAGTTTCGACCACGGCGGCGTCCATTTCATTGCCCTGGTCAACGTGCTGAACCTGAAGGCCGGGGGCCTGGGCAACCTGGGTGAGGATCAGCTGGCCTGGCTGGCGGATGACCTGCGCGCCGTGGCCGACAGCGCGCCGGTGGTGGTCTTCGCCCACATCCCGCTGTGGACGGTCTATCCCGATTGGGGCTGGGGCACCGACGACGGCGCGCGGGCGCTGGGCCTGTTGAAGCGCTTCGGCAGCGTCACCGTGCTGAACGGCCACATCCACCAGATCCTGCAAAAGGTGGAGGGGAACGTCGCCTTCCACACCGCCCGTTCCACCGCCTTTCCCCAGCCGGCCCCGGGCAGCGCGCCCTCGCCGGGGCCGATGAAGCTGCCGGCCGACAAGCTGCGCGGCGCCCTGGGCGTCACCACCGTCAGCTACCGCCCCAAGTCCGGTCCGCTGGCCGTCGTCGATGCCACGCTGGCGTGAAGGGGGAAGTCATGAAACGCCGTCTCGCCGCCCTGCTGATCTGCGCCTTCGTCCCCGTCGCGCGGGCGGAGACCGTGGAGATCCGCATCGACAACTTCACCTTCAGCCCGGCGGAGGTGCACGTGGCGCCAGGCACCACTGTGGTGTGGGTGAATGCCGACGACATTCCGCACGCCGTCGCCGCCACGGACAAATCCTTCAGGTCCAAGGTGCTGGATACGGAGGAGCGCTACAGCCGCACCGTGGCGGGGCCGGGCACGATCGAGTATTTTTGCTCCCTGCATCCGCACATGACGGGCCGTGTCATTGTCGACGGCGGCGGCGGACAGGCTGCGGGGCGGTAGGAGGCGGGCGCCTTGAGGGGTGATGAGACGGCGGACAGGACCCGCCGCTTCCAGGACCAGGTGCTGATCCACCTCGACGCCGCCTATGGCCTGGCGCGTTACATGACGCGCGACGCGGTGGCGGCGGAGGACATCGTCCAGGATGCCTTCCTGCGCGCCCATCGCGCCTTCGACGGCTTTCGCGGCGGCGACGCCCGGGCTTGGCTGCTGACCATCGTGCGCAACAACGTCCGCAGCTGGGCGGCCGCCCGCCGCGACCGGGCGGAACAGGCGCTGGAGTCGCTGCCGGGGCAGGGGGCCGACGTCCCCGATGCCGATGCCCCGACGCCCGAGGACTGGCTGGCGGCGCAGGAGGACGCGGCCGACCTGCGTGCCCTGATCGAGGGGCTGCCGCCCGCCTTCCGCGAAACCCTGCTGCTGCGGGAGATGGAGGAGATGTCGTATCGCGATATCGCCGCCGTGACCGGGGCACCGGTCGGTACCGTCATGTCGCGGCTGGCCCGCGCGCGTGACTTGCTGGCCGCCGCCTGGCGCCGCCGAGAGTTTGGAGAGAAACGATGACGGCATGCCCGGACAAGGCGGACCTGCTGCATGGCCTGCTGGACAACGAACTGGACGCCGCCCATGCCCGAGAGCTGGAGGCGCACATCGCCGCCTGTCCGGCCTGCGCCGAGGTTTGGGCGGAAATGAGGGCGTTGCGCGCCGCGCTGGCCGACCCCGGCCTTCGTCCCAAGGCGCCGGCGGCCCTGCGCGCCCGCATCCTGGCGGATATCGGCGCGGTCGATCCCCCGCGCACCGTCCCACCCATGGCCGGGCGCGGGTCGTCCCGGTTGCGCCGCTGGGGCGGCGCCGGCGTGGGGTTGGCCGTGGCAGCCAGCCTGCTGCTGATGGTGGCGCCGTTCGGCGAGGACGGGAAGCTGGAGGGCGAGCTGGTGGCCGGCCATGTCCGCTCCCTCCAGGCCCAGCACCTGCTGGACGTGCCGACCAGCGACCACCACACGGTGAAGCCCTGGTTCGCCGGCAAGCTGGACTACTCCCCGCCTGCGCTGGAACTGGCGGCGGCGGGCTTTCCGCTTCAGGGGGGGCGCCTGGATTACATGGCCGGCCGGCCGGTGGCGGCCCTGGTCTACCGCCACGGCGCCCACGTCCTGAATCTCTATGTCTGGCCGGGCGACGGTCCCCGGCAACCGGACTTCCAGGACCGTGACGGCTACATCCTTATGCACTGGCGGACAGGGGGCATGACCTATTGGGCGGTCAGCGACGTGGGGGAGGAGGAGATGCACGCCTTCGCCACAGCGCTGACCCAGGCGGTCTCGGCCCAGAATCCCAGTAAACCCTAGGGCGAAAGCTTCGTGCGCCCAGCGTGGAATTCCGGACTGGTATGGTAACGTCGCCTTGACAGCGCTTCTTCCTGGCCTCTAATGTTAGCGTTAACAAGGGCCGCCTGGCGATAACGCACCTTGGGAGGAGTTCGAGAGATGGGGTACCCGGTCGACACGCCGGTGCAGACTGCGCATGACAGCATTTTTCCCGAGGACAGCGCCGACGCGGTTTTGCTGGGCCGTATTGACGCGGGCGAGGGGCCGACGCCCATCCTGATCCGCAACGGTGAGATTTTCGACCTGTCGGGCATCGCGCCCACGGTGTCCGATCTGATGAACCGCCTGGCGCCTGGTGAAATTCCACAGGGCAAGTCCATCGGCCGGGTGGCCGACTGGGGGCTGAACCCCACCTGGTCCGGCGGCACCACAGGCGCCAAGCTGCTGACCCCCATCGACCTGCAGTGCATCAAGGCCGCCGGCGTGACCTTCGCCGTATCGGCGCTGGAGCGCGTGATCGAGGAGCGGGCGCGCGGTGACGCCGGCAAGGCCCTGGAAATCCGCCAGGCCCTGTCGTCCCGCGTCGGCACCGACCTGCGCCTGGTGAAGCCCGGTTCCGACAACGCCGCCCGCTTGAAGGAGGCGCTGATCGCCGATGGCCTGTGGTCGCAATACCTTGAGGTGGCCATCGGCCCGGATGCCGAGGTCTTCACCAAGGGCCCGACCCTGTCCGCCATGGGCTGGGGCGTGGAGATCGGCGTGCGCGCCGACAGCCACTGGAACAACCCGGAGCCCGAGGTGGTGATCCTGTGCGACGGCCAGGGCCGGGCGCGCGGCGCCACCCTGGGCAACGACGTGAACCTGCGCGACTTCGAAGGCCGCAGCGCCCTGCTGCTGTCCAAGGCCAAGGACAACAACGCATCCTGCGCCATCGGCCCCTTCGTCCGCCTGTTCGATGACAAGTTCACCATGGACCATGTCCGTGAGGCCGTGGTGCATCTGAATGTGACCGGCGAGGACGGATTCGTCCTGGACGGCAAGAGCACCATGTCGGAGATCAGCCGCGATCCCCTGGACCTGGTGGGGCAGACGCTGAACAAGAACCATCAGTATCCGGACGGCTTCGCCCTGTTCCTGGGCACGCTGTTCGCGCCGGTGGAGGACCGTGACGCGCCGGGCCGAGGCTTCACCCATAAGACGGGTGACATCGTCCGCGTGTCCAGTCCGCGCCTGGGCACCCTGGTCAACAAGGTGGTGCCCTGTCATGAGGCGGCGCCGTGGACCTTCGGCCTGACCGACCTGATGCGCAACCTGGCCCGCCGGGGCCTGCTGAACGGGTGACGCCGCCGGGCGTCCCCCATCCGAACCAATTCTCTTGGGCCTGAAACACACCATGACGCACGCCATATATCCCAGCCTGCGGGGCAAGCGGGTTGTCGTTACCGGAGGCGGCTCCGGCATCGGCGCCGCCATCACCGAGGCCTTCGTCCGCCAGGGGGCCGCGGTCTCCTTCCTGGACATCGCCGAGGCCGATTCCCGTGCACTGGAACAGGCGCTGGCCGGCGCCGACATCGCGCCCAAGTTCTACAAGTGCGACCTGACCAACCTGGACCAGCTGAAGGCCACGTTGGCGGAAATCCAGAACGCCGGTCCCGTCGACGTGCTGGTGAACAACGCCGCCAACGACGACCGCCACACGATTGAGCAGATCACGCCGGAATACTGGGACAACCGCATGGCGGTGAACCTGCGGCACATGTTCTTCGCGTCCCAGGCCGTCGTCGGCGGGATGAAGGCACAGCGCAGCGGCGCCATCATCAATTTCGGCTCCATCTCCTGGCACGTGGCCTTGCCGGAACTGCTGATGTACCAGACCGCCAAGGCGGGCATCGAGGGGCTGACCCGTTCACTGGCCCGCGACCTGGGGGAGCACAACATTCGCGTCACCTGCGTGGTGCCCGGCGGGGTGCGCACGGAGCGTCAGATGCGCCTGTGGCACAACCCCGAGGAAGAGGCCCGCATCCTGTCGCAGCAATGCCTGAAGGAACGCGTGGATCCGCCGCACGTGGCCGCCATGGTGCTGTTCCTGGCCTCCGACGATGGCCGCATGTGCACCAGCCACGAATACTTCGTCGACGCCGGCTGGCGCTGAGGATCGTCCGGTGACTGTGGAGCCGCGCTGCATATGGCCCTTGGGCGCCACCTTGGGGGAGGGGCCGGTCTGGTCCCTCCGCGACAAGGCCCTGTGGTTCGTGGACATCAAAAAGCGGCACATCCACCGCTTCCGGCCCGAAGATGGCACGACCGATACCTTCGACGCGCCCGACCAGCCGGGCTTCGCCCTGCCGCACGTCGGTGGCGGCCTCGTGGTGGGCCTGCCGGGCAAGCTCGCTCGTTTCGATAGTGTAACGGGTGTGTTCGAGCCGCTGGTGGCGGTTGAATGGGACCGGCCGGGCAACCGGCTGAACGACGGCTTCGTCGACGGCCAGGGTCGGCTGTGGTTTGGCTCCATGGACGATGCGGAAGAGGGGCCCACCGGCGCCCTCTATTCCTGGAACGGTGCCTTGCGCCGGCACGTGGATGGCATCGTCATCACCAACGGCCCGTGCACCAGCCCGGACGGACGCACCTTCTATCACACCGATACGCTGGCCAAGACCATCACCGCCTATGACCTGTCGGCCCAGGGGGCCCTGACCGGCGCCCGGCTGCTGATCACCATCGAAGACGGCGCCGGTTGGCCCGATGGAACGATGGTGGATGCGGAGGGATGCCTGTGGGTGGGGCTGTTCGCCGGCTGGGCCGCGCGGCGCTATTCGCCCGCGGGTGAGTTGCTGCAGGTGGTGCGTTTCCCCTGCGCCAACATCACCAAGCTTGCCTTCGGCGGCGACGACCGCTTGGATCTCTATGCCACCACCGCCGCCAAGGGCCTGAGCGACGAGGACCGCGCCGCCCAGCCGCTGGCGGGCGGGCTGTTCCACTTCAGGGCCACCGTGCCGGGCCTGCCCCCGGCGGAGATCGCGTATGGTTGATCGTGCGAACATCAGGTTCCGTTCCCGCGACTGGTTTGACGCGCCGGACCGGATCGACATGACCGCGCTTTATCTTGAGCGCTTCATGAACTACGGCATCACGCCGCAGGAGCTGCGCTCCGGCAAGCCCATCATCGGCATCGCCCAGACCGGCAGCGACATCTCCCCCTGCAATCGTATTCACCTGGAATTGGCCAAGCGCGTCCGCGACGGTATTCGCGACGCTGGTGGCATTCCCATGGAATTCCCGGTTCATCCCATCTTCGAGAACTGCCGTCGCCCGACGGCGGCCATGGACCGGAATTTGGCTTACATGGGCCTGGTGGAGATCCTGTACGGCTATCCCATCGACGCCGTGGTGCTGACCACCGGCTGCGACAAGACCACGCCCGCCGGCATCATGGCCGCCAGCACGGTCGACATCCCGGCCATCGTCCTGTCCGGCGGCCCCATGCTGGATGGTTGGCACGAGGGCGATCTGGTCGGCTCGGGCACCGTCATCTGGCGCAGCCGCCGCAAGCTGGCCGCCGGCCTGATCGATGAGGAGGAGTTCCTGGAGGCCGCGGCCTCGTCCGCGCCGTCGGCCGGTCACTGCAACACCATGGGCACGGCCAGCACCATGAACGCCGTGGCCGAGGGCCTGGGTCTGTCGCTGACCGGCTGCTCCGCCATTCCCGCCCCGTATCGCGAACGCGGGCAGATGGCGTATGAGACGGGCCGCCGCATCGTCGACATGGCCTATGAGGACCTGCGGCCATCCAAGATCCTGTCGCGCGAAAGCTTCCTGAACGCCATCAAGCTGGTGGGCGCGCTCGGCGGGTCCAGCAACGCGCAGCCGCACATCAACGCCATGGCCCGCCATGCCGGCGTGGAGCTGACGGCCGACGATTGGCGCATCCATGGCTATGACGTGCCGCTGCTGGTCAACATGCAGCCGGCCGGCAAGTACCTGGGCGAACGCTTCCACCGCGCCGGCGGCGTGCCGGCCGTGATGTGGGAGTTGCAGCAGGCGGGCCAGCTGTTCGATACGGCCATGTCCGTCACCGGCCGCCCCATCGGCCAAAACCTGGAGGGCCGGGAAAGCCCTGATCGCGAGATGATCACGCCCTACGGCGCGCCGTTGAAGGAGCGTGCGGGCTTCCTGGTGCTGAAGGGCAACCTGTTCGACTTCGCCATCATGAAGACCAGCGTGATCTCGGAAGAGTTCCGCCAGCGGTATCTCAGTGAACCGGGCAGCGAGGGCGTGTACCAGGGCCGGGCCATCGTCTTCGACGGGCCGGACGACTATCACGACCGCATCAACGACCCCGCGCTGAACATCGACGAACGCTGCATCCTGGTGGTGCGCGGCGCCGGCCCCATGGGCTTCCCCGGCTCGGCCGAGGTGGTGAACATGCAGCCGCCCGACGCCCTGCTGAAGGCCGGCATCACCAGCCTGCCCACCATCGGCGACGGCCGCCAGTCCGGCACGTCCGACAGCCCGTCCATCCTGAACGCCTCCCCGGAAAGCGCCGTGGGCGGCGGGCTGGCCTGGTTGCGCACGGGCGACACCATCCGCATCGACCTGAACCAGGGCACTTGCGACATGCTGGTGGACGATGCCGAGATCCAGCGGCGCAAGGCCGACGGCATCCCGGCCACCCCACCCAGCCGCACCCCCTGGCAGGAGATGTACCGCCAGACGGTGGGGCAGCTGGACAGTGGTGGTTGCATGGAACCGGCCCTGAAGTACCGGGGCGTCGTGGCCCACCCGCCGCGGCATAACCATTGATGGATGCCGGCGCGGGCTGCCTGGATGTGGGGCGGTGGCGCTGGCGATGATTTGATGTAAAAGGGGCGCCCCTGTCCCAGTGAGGATGGGGGCGCCCGCGTTTAATCGGCGGGTCCGTACCGATCCGCCTGGGGAGGAACGAATGGGCAGCAAGCAAGGCGTCCTGTCGCTCACGACAGGCCTGACACTGATCGCCACCTTGGGCGGTCTGTTGTTCGGTTACGATACCGCCGTCATCTCCGGCGCGATGGACAGCATCGACGTCAATTTCATCAAGCCGCTGAACCTGGCGGAAACGGCGCACGACAGCCTGATGGGCCTGACCGTCTCCAGCGCGCTGGCAGGTTGCATCGTCGGCGGTCTGGTGGCGGGCAAGCTGGCGGACCGCTTCGGACGCAAGCCGACGCTGATCCTGGCGGCCCTGCTGTTCCTCATCTGCTCGCTGGGCTCCGCCGTGCCGGAATTCGGCCTGGGCACCATCGGCGCCATGGGGCCGGACGCGCTGACCCCCTTCAACATCTACCGCATCATCGGCGGCGTTGGCGTGGGCATCGCCTCGCTGGTGTCCCCGCTGTACATCGCGGAGATCGCGCCGGCCGAGTCGCGCGGCCGCCTGATCTCCTTCAACCAGATCGCCATCGTCGGCGGCATCGTCGGCGTCTATTTCGTGAACTGGGCCATTGCCGGCCTGGGTGACGAGACCTGGCTGCACAGCGTCGGCTGGCGCTGGATGTTCGCCTCGGAAGGCCTGCCGGCGCTGCTGTTCGCCGTGCTGCTGCTGTTCGCCCCGGATACCCCGCGCTACCTGGTCATGCGCCGCCGTGACAGCGAGGCCCTGGCCGTCCTGAAGCGCCTGGGCGGCGCCACCGATCCCAAGGTCACGCTGGTGGAGATCGAGGAGAGCCTGGTCGTCACCAACGAGCGCCTGTTCGCCTTTGGTGGCCTGGTGGTGTTCGTCGGCATCCTGCTGTCGGTCTTCCAGCAGTTCGTGGGCATCAACGCCGTGCTGTATTATGCGCCGCAGATGTTCAAGAACATGGGCATGAGCAACGACAGCGCCCTGTGGCAGACGGTCATCGTCGGCATCGCCAACGTGGGCTTCACCCTGGTCGCCACCTTCACGGTGGACCGCCTGGGCCGCAAGCCGCTGCTGATCGCTGGCGGTGCCGTCATGGGCGTGTCCATGGTGGTGCTGGGTTGCCTGTTCGCCAGCAACCAGCTGGGCCTGGGCGCGCTGCTGGCCATGCTGGCCTACGTCGCCGGCTTCGCCTTCTCCTGGGGCCCGGTGGTGTGGGTGCTGCTGGCCGAGATGTTCCCCAACGCCATCAAGGGCAAGGCGCTGGGCATCGCCGTCGCCGCCCAGTGGATCGCCAACCTGCTGGTCTCCTGGTCCTTCAAGGTGATGGATGGCAATTCGGCCCTGAATGCCGCCTTCAACCACGGTTTCGCCTATTGGGTGTATGGTGCCTTCAGCTTCCTGTCCGCCCTGTTCGTCTGGCGGCTGGTGCCTGAAACCAAGGGCCGCAGCCTGGAGGCCATCCAGGAGCTGTGGACCCATAAGCCGCTGGACGGCGGCGTGCATGTGGAGACCGCGCGGTCATGATCCGATCCTTCGGGACGACCATGGATGGTGCGCCGGTCCGGGCGGTGACGCTCGGGCCGGCGGACGGCTTGCAGGCGGAGGTGCTGACCTTCGGCGGCACCCTGCGGCAATTGACGGTGCCTGGGCCCAAGGGCCGGCGCAACCTGGTTCTGGGCCTGCCCGACGTGGCCGCCTATGAGGCCGATCCCGCCTATCTCGGCTGCCTGGTGGGCCGGTATGGCAACCGCATCGCCAACGCCCGTTACACCCATCAGGGGCGGACGGTGGACCTGGTGCCCAATGAGGGCGTCAACCAACTGCATGGCGGTCCCCGCGCCTACGGCCGCCGGGTCTGGCGGGTGCAGGACTTTCAGGGGGGCGCGGACTCCCGTCTGGTACTGGGACTGACCTCCCCGGAGGGCGAGAACGGCTTCCCCGGCACCCTGGAGGTGACGGCGGAGATCACCATCAGCGGCGGCGACCTGAGCCTGCGCTTCATCGCCATAGGGGACGCGGACACGCCGGTCAGCCTGACCTGGCATCCCTATTTCAACCTGGCGGGCGATCCGCAGGTGGCGGCGGACCGGCAGATGCTGCGTCTGCGTTCCCGGCACTTCCTGCCCGTCGGGCCGGGATTGATCCCCACCGGCGCGCTGGAGGATGTGGCTGGCACGGCCTTTGACTTCCGCCGGCCGCGCCTGGTGACCCCGCGCCACAACCATCCTCAGATCTTCCAGGCCGGCGGCTACGACCATTGTTTCGTCCTGGATGGCGAGGCGGTGGCGGAAGAGCCGGCGGACTGGGCCGCCACGCTGTCGTCCCCCGACAGCGGCGTCAGCCTGCGTCTCTACACCGACCAGCCGTCGGTGCAATTCTACGGTGGTCAGGGGCTGTCCTCCCAATATCCGGACCTGGGCAGCGGCATCTGTCTGGAGCCGCAGGCCTTCCCCGACGCGCCCAACCAACCGGCGTTCCCCAGCGCCATGCTGAAGGCGGGCGAGCGGTACAGCCGGATGATGCGCTTCAGCCTCAGTTGGTGAGCAGCCCGGGTTTTTGAGAAATGGGCGTCCATCCGCCGGGTGGGCGCCCTTTTTCATGGGCACCTCTGGGGCGCCCCTGGTTCGGGCCGGGCCGGGGTGCTATCCCTGGCGGCAGCCTTCTCTTTCACGGGTTCCCATGGCCAAGGCCCCGCCGTTCCGTCCGCCGCCCGGCACCAGCCGTGCCCAGCCAAGTGCCCAGCTCGCCAGGGAATTCGCCACTGCGGTGGAAGCCCACAATGCCGGCCGGCTGGAGGAGGCGGAGCGCGGTTACCGCGCCGTCCTGGCCCGTCAGCCCCGGCATGCCGACAGCCTGTCCTTCCTGGGCGTGCTGGTGCAGCAGCGCGGCGGGCCGGCGGCGGAGGCCGTGCGCCTGACGGCCGAGGCCCTGGCGCAGGACAAGCGCAACCTGGCCTATCTGGTCCACCATGCCAACGCCCTGCAGGCGGCGGGCGCGCTGGAGGAGGCCAAGGCGGTCTATGAGCGGGCGCTGACGGCCCATCCCCGCTCCGCCGACGCCGCCACCAACCTGGGCGCCGTTTTGCGCGCGCTGGGCCGGCCGGCCGAGGCGGAGGCCTGTCATCGCCGCGCCCTGGCCGACGATCCCCGCCACGCCGTGGCCCACCTGAACCTGGGCGCCGTCCTGATCGACCTGGACCGCAAGGCGGAGGCGATGGCCAGCCTGGTGGCGGCCATCCGTTTGAACCCCGCGCTGGTGGAGGCGCACCACAACCTGGGCGCCCTGCTGCTGCAGGCCGAACGCTGGCGGGACGCCACCACCGCCTTGACCCACGCCCTGCGCCTGGCGCCCGGACAGCCGGATGTGCTGTCGGCCCTGGGCTCGGCCGCCCTGGGGGCCGGCGACGTGGCCGTGGCCGTGGATTGGCAGCGCCAGGCAGTCGCGGCGGCGCCGGACAACGCCGACCATCACTTCAACCTGGGCAACAGCCTGGTGGCGTTGGAACGGCCGCGGGAGGCCGTGACCGCTTTCCGGGAGGCGTTGCGCCTGCGTCCCAGCCACCTTGCCGCCGCCACCAACCTGTCCCACGCGCTGGCCAGCTTCGCCACCCCGGCGGAACGGGAGGCGCTGCTGACGGAGGCGGTGGAGACGGGCAAGTTGGCCGCCGCCCGGTTCAGCCGGGGGGTGCTACGGCTGGAGCAGGGGCGCCTGGCCCAGGGATGGCCGGACTATGACGCCCGCTTCAGCGGCGACCTGGCCCGCCACGGCCGCCGCCTGGACATCCCGCTGTGGCAGGGGACCGAGATTCCCAACCGCACGGTGCTGATCTGGCGGGAGCAGGGCATCGGCGATGAGATCATGTTCGCCACCGCCTTGGCGCACCTGGCCCGGCGCCATGCCCGCATGCGCTTCCTTTTCGAATGCACCGACCGCCTGCACGGCCTGTTCGCCCGCGCCTTCGCCGACCTGCCGAACCTGGAGGTGCGGGTGGAAACGGCGGGCGATGCCGGGGCCGACATGCATCGGCCACTGGGCGGTGTCGCCAGCCTGTTGCGCACCCGCCTGTCGGGCTTCCTCCACACCGGCCTGCCCCTGGCCCCCGATCCGGCGCGGGTGGAGACCTGGGCCGCGCGTCTGGCGGCGTTGCCACCGGGTGTGCGGGTGGGCTTGTGCTGGCGCAGCCGGCTGTTGACGCGGGACCGGCGCGGCTCCTACCTGTCGGTGGCCAATCTGGCGCCGCTGGCCCAGGTCGCGGGCATTCAGTGGGTGGGCCTGCAAGCGGGCGTGGATGCGGAGGAGCGGTCGGCGCTCGACCGGCTGGGCTGGACGATCCATGCTTGGGATGACCTGGACCTGGTCAACGACCTGGAGGGGCTGGCCGCCCTGTCCGCGGGGCTGGACTTGGTGGTCAGCGCGCCGACGGCGGTGGCGGAAATGGCGGCGGCGGTGGGCACGCCCACCTGGCGCCTGGCCCCCGGCCGCGATTGGACCACGCTGGGCACGCCCATCCGCCCCTGGTATGCGGCGCAGCGCCTGCTGACGCCGCTGGCGGGCGAGGCGTACGCCGACCTGCCGCGCCGCGTGGCGTCCCTGCTGGCGGCGGAGCAGTCAGGTTAAGGCATCTTAGCCAGGCGGCCCAGGTTGGCGGCCGCCTTGTCGTAGCTGGGATTGAGGCGCAGGGCCGTGCGCCAGGCCGCCGCCGCCTCATCCCGCCGGCCCAGGGTCAGCAGGACGGCCCCCAGGCTGTTCCACGCCTCAAAGAATCCCGGTTCCGTCGCCACCGTTTCGCGCAGCAGCGGTTCAGCCTCATCCGGCCGGCCGGCCTGGTGCAGCAGCAGGCCCAGCAGGTGCAGGGTGTCGCCCCGCGCCTGGCCC
>NZ_BACU01000652.1 GCF_000333275.1 Azospirillum sp. B4
CGGGGCCGCCGTGATCTCCGGGTTGGTCATCGGCACGGGGGCGGCGGCCGGGGTCTCGCCCGCCGGCTTGCTGCCATCGGACATATGGGTCAGCAGGCGTTTCAGCGCGGTGGCGGCGGCGGTGCGCGCCTCCGCCGCCTGGACGACCGCCTTGGCGGTCAGGGCGGGATCGATGCTGATCTGCAGGAAGCTGAACTGTTCGGCTGATAGCGCTTGCAGCTTGCGGGTCAGGCCCTCGGCCTGTTCCTCGCCCGCGACATAATGGCGGATGGCTTCAATGGCGGAGGTCACGACCGCGGCGTCGCGCACGGCGCGGGAGGAGAAGACGGGGCTGCGCCCGCTGTCGGGGCGGACATGCTCCACCCGGACATCGCCCGCCGCCTCCCCCTGAGGCCCGTCCCCGTCAGGCCTAACGGAGGAGGGGAGAGCATCCGGAGGGGGCGATGCGTCGTCTCCCTTGCCGGCAATCCAGCCCATCACCTTCCGAAACATGCCACCCTGCCCCCTGCAAGAGACCGGATTATGACCCCACGGGTCCCGGCACTTCAAACGGTTTGCACCAGCCGCCCGATCAAGACGGCCTATTGCTTACCACGGCCGATCCGACCGATTCAATTTTCCGTCCCCAGCCAATTCTTCGGGCCCTTGAGCCCTGTAATGCAAGAAAAAACGGGACATCGGTCAGTCTTTACCTCAGTCCACCCCCTTCTCGCGCCGAGCCCATTCCGGCAATCGGAAATCGCCCGTGATGGATGGGCTGCTCCACTTCTACTGGAAGAGCCTCCAGGCGGTGAGGGCTTTGACAACTTTAAAATTTTAGCAATTTTCTCTGAATGAGAATTACAGGGTTTATTCGCAAATGTAATTGGCCGTCTCCTCAAGTCGTCGTACTGTTCCGCCCCAGGAATCGGGGTTTCCGGCCGGACGACGGCCAGGGATGGGGTCAAGAATGACAAACCCCGCTTTCCATCGGGACAACGAAGCCGCTCGGCTGGCAGGCCGGCGGCGCATCCGGATCGGGCATCGGGGACACCGGACGTGCGACGTTTGACACGGGGACTGCGGCGACTGGGCCGCCCGCTGGCCAGCGGGCGCCGCGCCGCCCTCCTGGAAGCGTTGGGCCGCCGGGCCGAGTCGGTGCCGCGCCACCGCCTGATCGAACTGGGCCAGCTGACCCTGATGGCCCTGAACCATCGCGAGGACTTCTGGCTGGTCCCCCTGCTGACCGTCATCGTCGCCGGCGGGGCCGCTACCTGAGCGCCATGGCCAGCCACCGCCGCCTGGGCGGTGCTGTCCATCGTCACGGTAGGCACCTCGCAACTGGCCTTCCAGCGCTTCCTGGCCCAGGCCGACCGGGTGAATGACCCCCGACCCTGGCGGCACCTACTGATCACCGCCCGCCTGGTGCCGTCGGTGGTGTGGAGCCTGCTGCCCCTGTTCGCCTGGCCCGGCGACCATCTGCCCGGACGCTTCTTCCTGATCCTGGTGCTGAGCGCTGCCATGGCCCTGCGCACCGGCGGCACCGCCTTCCATCCCCTGGTGCTGAAGCTGCAGCTGGTGCCGCCCACCCTGTCCCTGTTGACGCTGACGGGGACAGCGCTGACAGCCACCACACTGACTGGCGGAGCGCCAGGCCTGGCGCTCATCCTGGGCAGCCTGTTCTATCCCGTCTTCCTCTACCGCATGGGACGGCAAACCTGCCTGCGCATGCGCCACATGCTGGAACTGCAGCTGGACTTGGCGGCGGCCAAGCGCGCGGCGGACCATGCCAATCGCGCGAAGTCGGGCTTCCTGGCGACCCTGAGCCACGAGATCCGGACGCCGATGACAGGCATCCTGGGCCTGACCCACCTGCTGTTGGAGACGGGCCTGTCCATGCGCCAGCGCGACTATGTCCGCACGGTGCACCAGTCCGGGGAATCGCTGCTGGCCATTCTGAACGATGTGCTGGACCTGTCCAAGGTGGAGGCCGGCAAGCTGGAGGTGGAGCAGACCGCCTTCGACACCGCCCCCCTGCTGGAAGGGGTGCGCGCCCTGATGGCCGGCCGGGCGGCGGAAAAAGGGCTGGACCTGCAAATCCGCAAGAGTCCCGGTTTCCCCGACCGGTTGGTGGGCGATCCCCTGCGCCTGCGCCAGGTGCTGCTGAACCTGGTGGGCAACGCCATCAAGTTCACCGAGCGCGGCTGGGTGCGCATCAGCGCCTCGGCCGACCGCATGGCCGATGGCCGGCTGCAATTCGGCGTCATCGTATCGGACACCGGTGTGGGCGTGCCGGAGGCGGCGCAAGGCCGCCTGTTCGAAACCTTCAGCCAGGCCAGCGCGGAGGTCGCCCGCCGCTACGGCGGCAGCGGCCTGGGCCTGGCTATCGCCAAGCAGTTGATTCAGGCCATGGGCGGGGAGATCGGCTTCCACAGCCGGCCGGGCGACGGCAGCCATTTCTGGTTCACCATCCCCACGACGGAACCGGAGGACCAAGCCCCGACGTTGGCCACCGGCACGGACGTCACCACCGTCGCCATGCCGCCCCTGGCCGTGCTGGTGGTGGAGGATGTGACCGCCAACCAGGTGGTGCTGGACGCCCTGCTACGGGCGCGCGGCCATACGGTGACCGTGGCCGCCGATGGGGCGGCCGCGGTGCGCCTGGTGGCCCGGGGCCGTTTCGACCTGGTGCTGATGGACATGCAACTGCCGGGCATCGATGGGCTGGAAACGGCGCGGCGCATTCGCGCCCTGCCGGACGGCGCCCGCGCCCGCGTGCCCATCGTGGCCACCACCGCCAACACAGACGCCGCCGACAGCGGCCGCTGCCAGGCGGCCGGCATGGACGGCTTCGTCACCAAACCGCTGCGGCCCGACACCCTGTTCGAGGTCATGCACCAGGCCTGGGCCGGCCGAGGCGCCCTGGTCTGGCTGGAGGAGATGCCACCGGCGGGTGTCACCCTGGACCGCACGCAGATGGATACGGTGGCCCAGGCCATCGGTCCCAAGGACCTGCCGGAGTTCGTGGCCATCACCGCCCGCACGCTGGTGGAGACGGCGGAACGATTCATGGAAAAGGTGGCGGGGGGCGACATTTCCGCCGCCGGCCAAGCCGCCCATACGCTCTATGGCGTGGCCGCCAACGTCGGCCTGACGGGTCTGTCGGCCGACGCCCGCCGGGCGCAGCAAGCCCTGCGCGACGACCATCCGGAGATCCAGCGCGCCCTGGCCACCCGCTTGCGCGACAACGCGCAAGAGGCGGCGGAGGGCTTGAGCCGCTGGCTCAGCGAGTCGCTGGGCGCCCAAATCGAAACGACTGACAGCGCCGTCGCCTGAAACGCCCCACGGCGCCGTAGGCCCCAAGCGGGGCCGCCGGCGGGTGTCGGCACCTGGCAGCTCAGGGCGGCCTTTGATCAACCCCGATCAAAGGCCACGCACATCAGTGCGGCGTCACCGGCGTCGCGGTGGGCGCGCGTGGCGTCATGGGGATGCCGCCGGGGTTGGGCGGCGTGACCGCCGGATTGCCAGGACCATCCGGGCCGTCCTCGAACGGCGGCGGCG
>NZ_BACU01000651.1 GCF_000333275.1 Azospirillum sp. B4
TTTTGCTCCGGTTCTTGCTTGACATCTATTACGCTATGAGCTTTAGGTAAGGTGTCCTGTATCACAGAGCAGGACCCAACTGCCAAAACTCTCGGCCCGCCACTTCTTGAAGTGTGCGGGCCGTATTTTATCCAAAATACATTGCTGCACCGCAGTCGTTCGGGCCCGCCCCCAGGTAAAGCGCTTCCGTTCGGCGGGCCGTTGCAATGCCGATCCGGCGGTGATCCGGCGCGCGCTTGTGTCGCAGGCATGCTATGAAGGGGTCGATCCACGACCGGAACGGCTGACCCCATGCTGCTTGCTGAATTGACCGCCCTGATCCAGGTGCTGCTGATCGACCTTGTGCTGGCCGGCGACAACGCCCTGGTGGTGGGCATGGCCGCCTCCGGTGTGCCGGCGGAACAGCGCCGCAAGGTCATCTTCTGGGGCATCGGCGTGGCGGTCCTGCTGCGCATCGGCTTCGCGCTGTTGGCCACCCGCCTGCTGGACATCATCGGCCTGACGCTGGCCGGCGGCATCCTGCTGCTGTGGGTGTGCTGGAAGCTGTGGCGCGAACTGCGGGAGCACGGCAAGGAGGAGGCGCCGGCCGACGCCACCGAGGGGCACATGCCCTCGCTGGCCGGCAAGAGCGTGGGCACCGCCATCCGCCAGATCGCGCTGGCCGACGTCTCCATGTCCCTGGACAACGTGCTGGCCGTCGCCGGCGCCGCGGAGGATCACACCTGGGTCATGGTGCTGGGCCTGGTGCTGTCGGTCGCCCTGATGGGGGCCGCCGCCACCCTGATCGCCCGGCTGCTGGCCCGCTACTTCTGGATTTCCTATATCGGCCTGGCCATCATCGCCTATGTCGCCTGCCACATGATCTGGGACGGCGGCGCCGAGGTGGCGCCCTTCGCCCAGCCCCTGATCAACATGATCAAGGGTATTTGAGACCCCGCCAGCAGGCTGCGCCAGGGGATGGCGCGGACGGTGGCGTTGATTCATCAAGGGGCTGGTGAATCTTGGCAGGGGAGACATGCGAGGAAGCCCCCGCCACAACCGTCCGGGCATTTGATCGCAGGCGCAAAAAGCGGTAAACCTCGCGCGCGCGCCTTTCCGCCCTAACCTTCGTTCAAGGGCGTCCCCAGCCCGGTACACTTAATTTCTTCATAAGGGGGCGTTCACGAAGGGTGTCGGTTCGGCCGTCCGCATCGTCGGCCATGACATCCGCTGAAGGATGCCGGCGGCGCGGTACCATTCCCTTCCCCTAGGAGGCCACTCCTGTGTCCACGATCACCGGTCACGACACGCTGAAAACCCGCCGCAGCCTGAGCGTCGGCAGCAAGAGCTATGACTACTTCAGCCTCAAGGCGGCTGAGGAAGCCGGCCTGGGCGACCTGTCCCGCCTGCCCTACAGCCTGAAGGTGCTGCTGGAGAACCTGCTGCGCTTCGAGGACGGCCGCACCGTCAGCGTCGACGACGTGAAGGCCGCCGCCCAGTGGCTGGTCGACCGCCGCAGCGACCGTGAGATCGCCTACCGCCCCGCCCGCGTGCTGATGCAGGACTTCACCGGCGTCCCCGCCGTGTGCGACCTGGCCGCGATGCGTGAGGCCATGGTGGGCCTGGGTGGCAAGCCGGAGCGCATCAATCCGCTGACCGCCGTGGACCTGGTCATCGACCACTCCGTCATGGTCGACTACTTCGGCGGCCCCGACGCCTTCCAGAAGAACGTGGACGTGGAGTTCCAGCGCAACGGTGAGCGCTACGCGTTCCTGCGCTGGGGCCAGAAGGCCTTCAACAACTTCCGCGTCGTGCCGCCCGGCACCGGCATCTGCCACCAGGTGAACGTTGAGTACCTGGCCCAGACCGTGTGGACCGACGGCGACCAGACCGGCGCCACCGTCGCCTACCCCGACACCCTGGTCGGCACCGACAGCCACACCACCATGGTGAACGGCATGGGTGTGCTGGGCTGGGGCGTGGGCGGCATCGAGGCCGAGGCGGCCATGCTGGGCCAGCCCATCTCCATGCTGATCCCGGAAGTCATCGGCTTCCGCCTGACGGGCAAGCTGAAGGAAGGCGCCACGGCGACCGACCTGGTGCTGACCGTCACCCAGATGCTGCGCAAGAAGGGCGTGGTGGGCAAGTTCGTGGAGTTCTTCGGCCCCGGCCTGGACGCCCTGACCCTGGCCGACCGCGCGACCATCGCCAACATGGCCCCGGAATACGGCGCCACCTGCGGCATCTTCCCGATCGACGCCGAGACCATCCGCTTCCTGAACTTCACCGGCCGTGACGCCGACCGCGTCGCCCTGGTGGAAGCCTACGCCAAGGCCCAGGGCATGTGGCGCGACGCCAGCAGCCCGGAACCGGTGTTCACCGACACGCTGGAACTGGACCTGAACAGCGTCGAGTCCTCGCTGGCCGGCCCGAAGCGCCCGCAGGACCGCGTGCTGCTGTCGAACGCCAAGACCGAGTTCGAGGGCGTGTTCGCAAAGGACTATGCCGGCAAGCCCGCCAGCAACCCGGCCCAGGTCGCCGGCAGCGACTTCACGGTCGACCACGGCGACGTGGTGATCGCCGCCATCACCAGCTGCACCAACACCTCCAACCCCAACGTGCTGGTCGCCGCCGGCCTATTGGCCAAGAAGGCGGTCGAGGCCGGCCTGACCACGAAGCCGTGGGTGAAGACCTCGCTGGCCCCCGGCAGCCAGGTCGTCACCGACTACCTGAACGCCGCCGGCCTGACCCCCTATCTGGACAAGCTGGGCTTCAACCTGGTCGGCTACGGCTGCACCACCTGCATCGGCAACTCCGGCCCCCTGCCGGAGGCCATCGGCGCCGCCGTGGACGCCAACGACCTGCTGGCCTGCTCCGTCCTGTCGGGCAACCGCAACTTCGAAGGCCGCGTCAACCCGCAGGTGAAGGCCAACTACCTGGCCTCCCCGCCGCTGGTCGTCGCCTACGCCCTGGCGGGATCCCTGCGCAAGGACCTGACCACCGAGGCCCTGGGCACCGGCAAGGACGGCAAGGAAGTTTTCCTGAAGGACATCTGGCCGTCGTCCGCCGAGATCGAGGAAGCCATCTCCAAGTCCCTGACGCCGGAGATGTACCGTTCGCGCTACGCCAACGTGTTCCTGGGTCCGCAGCAGTGGCAGTCCATCGAGACCGCCACCGGCCTGACCTACAAGTGGGAAGACGACAGCACCTATGTGAAGCTGCCGCCGATCTTCGAAGGCATGACCACCACCCCGGGTGCGGTGCATGACGTGAAGAAGGCCCGCCCGCTGGCCATCCTGGGCGACAGCATCACCACCGACCACATCTCCCCCGCCGGTTCGATCAAAAAGACCAGCCCCGCTGGCACCTACCTGATCGGCCACGGCGTGGAGCCGGTGGATTTCAACGGTTACGGCGCCCGCCGCGGCAACCACGAAGTCATGATGCGCGGCACCTTCGCCAACATCCGCATCAAGAACGAGATGGTGCCGGGCGTCGAAGGCGGCGTGACCAAGTACATCCCCACCGGTGACGTCATGTCGATCTACGACGCCGCCATGAAGTACCAGGCTGACGGCACCCCGCTGGTGGTGTTCGCCGGCCAGGAGTACGGCACCGGTTCGTCCCGTGACTGGGCGGCCAAGGGCACCCGCCTGCTGGGCGTCCGCGCTGTGGTGGCCGAGAGCTTCGAGCGTATCCACCGGTCCAACCTGGTGGGCATGGGCGTGCTGCCCCTGCAGTTCAAGGACGGCGCCAGCCGCAAGACCCTGGGCCTGGATGGCACCGAAGTCATCGACATCACCGGCGTCGAGGCCGGCCTGAAGCCCCGCATGGACCTGACCCTGACCATCACCCGTGCGGATGGCAAGGTCGACACCGTGCCGGTGCTGTGCCGCATCGACACCCTGGACGAGGTCGACTACTTCAAGCACGGCGGCATCCTGCAGTACGTGCTGCGCAACATGCTGAACCAGCCGCAGGCGGCTGAGTAAGCAGGCATGGTAACCCCGGTGGTCTTCGGACCACCGGGGGCAAATGAAAGGGGCGCCACCTGGCCGGGTGGCGCCCCTTTTTCTATGCCGTCGTCAGCGCGGCGGGCCTTTGAAGAACCTTTCCGCCGCCATTTCCTCCGGCGTCTTGCCTGGCATGGGTCGCAGGGGGATGAACCGGCTCAGCCCGCCTATCACGGCACCGGAGCCGAGGATGCCCCAATAAATCACCCGCATGGGTGGCCATTGATGAAAAACGAGCCGCCACAGCCCGGACATCAAAGCCAAGGAGCCGGCCCAGGCCAGCAAGCCTAGACCGACGCCAATGTTGGCCCGCACCACCTTGCGGCGGCGACGTTCATGAGCCGAAGACAGCCAGCCGCCTTCGCCCATCCCCACCCTCAGTCGAACTGCAGGTCGCTGACGGCGTCAGCCACGTCGGCCACGGGCAGCAGGCCCGCCGCCGTCAGGTCGCCCGCCGCCACCAGCAAGGTGCGGCCGGCGGCACCGGGGATGCCGGCGGCCTGGGCCAGGGTGGCCAGCGCCTCCCGCGTCGGGGCCTGGCTGATGACGCCGTTGCCGTAGACCAGGATGGATACCGCCAGCGTGCCGGGCCGGGTCTTTTCCACCAGGGCGGCGGCGTTCATCAGCCCGCGCAGGGTGGAGACGCGGGGGAAGCCGCTGTCGGCCAGCGTGTCGCCCTCCTCCCCTAGCACCCAGGTGCGACCGCCCAGATCCTCCACGCCCACCAGCACGGCCAGGGCCACGCCCCGGTGCCGGCCGGTGGCCACCGCCACCAGCCCACCGTCCTGCGGCGTCCGCGGCAGCTGCACGGTGGCGCCCAGGATGTGCTTCACGCCGTCCAGCACGGCGGCGACGGCCTGGGCCAGCGCCTCCGGCCCGGTGGGTCGCATCAGGCTGGGCCAGGCGCCGAACAGCAGGGACGCCAGGCCGGCGGTGGCGTTGTCCGGCCGCTCCGCCCCGGCGGCGGCCGGCACGCGGCGCAATTTTTCCTCAACGGCGTCCAGCCGGCCGGCCAGGGCCTGCACGGCGTCGGCCTCCACCGCCGCCGCCTTTGGCGTGGCAGAGGGGGCCGGAGCGGAGGAGGACGCGGGAACGGCAGCAGGGGCCGGGCCGGCGCCGCCCTTCACCTGTTCGCGCAGGTCGCGCACGTCCAGCTGGGTGGTCCGCACGGCCGCCACCACGCGCAGCAGCGACTCGTGCAGGCTGTCGACGATGCGGTCCATCTGCTCCGGCAGGGGGCCGGGCGGCAGGTCGGGCAGCCGCACGCCGTTGACCGCCTTGGCATGGGACAGCCAATTCTCCAGCACACCCACGCGCTGCACGACGTCTTCCGTCGTGCGCGACAGTTCCCCCATTCCGCGCGCCAGGCGCTCCGCCTCTTCCGCCGGGCGGCCGGCATGGTGGCTAACCACGCCCGTCAGGTGGGCCACACGCTCGCGCAGTTCCTGGATGGACTGGCCGAGCGTGTTGATGCGCATCGTTTCCGGCAGCGAAACGACCGCGGAGTGCATGGCGGTCAAATCGGTACGCAGGTCGCGCAGCCGGCTGCCGACGTGCAGCGCCAGGTCGCGGACGATGGACTCCGCGTAATCGAAGGGATCGACCCCTTCCTGGATCTCGCCCTCATGGACGATGGCATCGGTGGCACCAGCCGCCACCGGCGGCTTGGCCGGGCCGGGGACGGCGACATCGGCGGTGGCGCCCTTCTCGGCATCGGTCCCGGAAGCGGCTCCCGGACCGGCATCGCCAGCGGGGCCTGGGGCGTCACGGTGCTCGTCGGTCATGGCATCGCTCACAGGATCAATAAAGGCTGAAGGGGAAAGGCTGAACGGGAGCCGGCATCACAGGTCGCCGGCGATGGTTTCAAGCAGGCGGGCGCGGCGGGCGTCCGCCTGGGCGCGCGGCAGGCGCGGCACAGCGGTGGCGGAGGTGCGGGCCGCCGGCGGCTGGGGCGGCGGCACCGGCGCGTCGGACGAAGCCTGGGGCGGGGCCGCCACCACCACCGGCGTCGCCAGCGGGACCGTCAGAGGCTCAGCCGGTGCCGGCGCCGCGGTAGTGGCGGGTGCAACCTCAGCCATCTTGGCCGGACCGGGGGCGGCAGGGGCGCCAATGCCATCGGGGACCGCGATCCCCGGGACGCCGTGCCCCGGCACACTGTTCAGGGCATGAAGCGTGACACGGGCGGCGCTGGCGGGCGCCATCGCCATGCGGGCGGCGCCCGGCAGGGTCACCGTGGGCGAGGCGGGACGGGACGGGGTGGCCAGCGGCTGGGCCG
>NZ_BACU01000650.1 GCF_000333275.1 Azospirillum sp. B4
GAGACCCTGCGCGGCGTGCGCATGCTGATGGAACGGGTCGGCCAGGCCCGGTCGAGATGACCCGCGAGGCGGAGGCTTTCATCCTCAACCGCCTGCAGGGCGTGCTGCTGATGGAGGCGTGGCGCCTGGTCGAGCAAGGCTTGGCCACCGTCGAGGACGTGGACAAGACCGTGTCGCAGGGGCTCGGCCTGCGCTGGTCCTTCATGGGGCCGTTCGAAACCATCGATCTCAACGCGCCGGGTGGGGTTGCCGACTACGCGGCGCGGCTGGGCCCCCTCTATAGGAACATCGCCGCTTCGACCGAGGTTCACCAGACCTGGGACGCCGACCTGATCGCCACCGTCGAGGAGCAGCGCCGCAAGCTGCTGACGGCCGATAAGCTGGGCGAGCGCGGCGCCTGGCGCGATCGCCGCCTGATGGCGCTGGCCCGCCACAAGCGCGAGATGGACCTGATCGACCAGGGCGGGACGCCCTGACCGCTTCCGTCCGCCACGGCCTCACGCCCGCGATGGAGGGCACAGGACTCCGTGAAGAACTAAATGGACTAAAAACCGCAGCGCCCTGTTGCCATCGGCGTTTCCGTCTGCTAATACCCCCCTCCATTCCAAGGGGCGCCCCAATAGCTCAGTGGTAGAGCAACCGCTTCGTAAGCGGTAGGCCGTTGGTTCAAATCCGACTTGGGGCACCATCCTTCCCGTTATCCCCGCATCGTTGCTTTCCGTCGCGCGCCCATCGGCGCGGAAATACCCATTCCTGCGGCGTACGGTCGCACGATTGCAATATGATGACGGTATGGTGGCGCCCTCCCTGGTTTCCACCCCTGCCCTGGATGTACGCCCATGTCCGAGCCGTTGCCCCGTCACATCGTCACCTCTTACGAGAATGAGCTGCAGCGCCTGGACGCGTTGCTGGCGGAAATGGGCGGCCGGGCCGAACAGCAGCTGGCGGACGCCACCCGTGCCGTGCTGGATCGCAACGACGCGCTGGCGCGTGAGACCGTGGCCCAGGACCAGGTGCTGGACGCCCTGGAGCATGAGGTGGAAAGCCTGATCATCCGCCTGCTGGCGTTACGCCACCCCATGGCCATCGACCTGCGCCACACCCTGGCCGCCATGAAGGCCGCCAACGCGCTGGAACGGGTGGGCGACTATGCCAAGAACATGGCCAAGCGCGCCCTGGTGCTGAACAATGCCCCGGCCATCGGCGCCACCGCCTCGGTCGGCCGCCTGTCCGACCTGGCGCGCAAGCAACTGGCGGCCGCCATCGAGGCCTTCACCCGCCGCGACACCACGCTGGCCGCCGACGTGTGGCGCCGTGACCAGGAACTGGACGACATGCACGCCGGCGTGACGCAGGAGATTTTCGCCTACGTCGCCAAGGACGCCAGCCTGATCGAGGCCTGCACCAGCCTGCAGTTCATCGCCAAGAACCTGGAGCGTGTGGGCGACCTGGCCACCAACATCGCCGAGATGGTGCAGTTCGACGCCACCGGCCGCCTGGTGGAACCGGCCCGTCCGCGCGGCGGCGAGGCGCACTGACAAAAGGCGTTTCAAGGCCTGAATCCCGTCAAACGGGCCGCCCGCCGGGTCTGGCGGCCCGGCGCCTTGGCGTGCCCGCGCCACCGCCGCTCCATTTTTGGCCATTGTCTGGTCCGGCCATTGTCAATGGCCCGCTGCGCCCGAGCCTCGGGGCTCGTCCGCCCCCGTCTACCCCAATCGCGTAAGCCGGCCCTCGCGGCAGACGTGTGCCCCTGGACATGGGGGCGCATTTCTTTTTCTTTTACCACGAAGCCTTTAGCCTAATTACGCAACGCCTTGACATGCGTAAGTTGCCAAATCAACCCCAACCGCAGGTTCGGATTATATGAATTAATCCATTCATCATTTGGCTGAAGAGCTACGATCTTAGGAATGGGTTGAAAACGCGGCGTCGCGTAAAGA
>NZ_BACU01000649.1 GCF_000333275.1 Azospirillum sp. B4
CTGCTCGCGCAGGCTGTCGATGGGCGGGTTGGTGACCTGGCTGAAGTTCTGGCGGAAATAGTGGTGCAGGCCACGGTAGCGGTCGGACAATACCGCCAACGGGCTGTCGTCACCCATGGAGCCCACGGCCTCCTTCGCATCCTCCACCATGGGATGCAGGATGGTCTCCACATCCTCCATGGAGATGCCGTAGGCCACCTGGCGGCGGCGCAGCTGGTCGCGGCTGAGTTCGGCCGTGGCGGCGGGCGCCCCCTTCACCAGGTCGTCCAGCGCCGTGATGTGGCGCACCCAGCTGCCGTAGGGCTTGCCGGCGGCCAGGGTGTCCTTGATCTCCCGGTCCTTGTAGAGGCGGCCCTCCGCCAGGTCCAAGGCGATCATCTGCCCCGGGCCCAGGCGGCCCTTCTCCCGCACCGAATATTCCTCGACCTTCACCATGCCCGTCTCGGAGCCGGCGATCAGCAGGCCATCGCCGGTGACGACGTAGCGCATGGGGCGCAGGCCGTTGCGGTCCATGCCGCCCACGACCCAGCGGCCGTCATACATGGCCAGCGCGGCGGGGCCGTCCCACGGCTCCATCACCGCGTTGGCGTAGCTGTACAGGTCGCGGTGGTTCTGCGGCATGGTCTCGCGGTCTGACCAAGCCTCCGGCACCAGCATGGTCTTGACCATGGGGGCGGAGCGGCCGGAGCGCACCAGCACCTCGAACACCGCGTCCAGGCAGGCGCTGTCCGATCCGCCGGCCGGGATGATGGGCTTCACGTCCTCGATCAGGTTGCCGAAGATCTCGTGACCCATGCGGGTCTCATGCGCCTTCATCCAGTTGACGTTGCCGCGCAGCGTGTTGACCTCGCCGTTGTGCGCCAGCATGCGGAAGGGCTGGGCCAGCCACCAGGTGGGAAAGGTGTTGGTGGAATAGCGCTGGTGGTAAATGGCGAAGTTGGACTCGAAGCGCTCGTCCAGCAGGTCCGGATAGAAGGAGGTCAGCTGTTCCGCCAGGAACATGCCCTTGTAGATGATGGAGCGGCAGGACAGCGTGCAGATGTAGAAGTCGCTGATGCTCTCCGCCTTCACCGCCTTCTCGATGCGGCGGCGGATGACGTACAGGTCCCGTTCCAGCTGGTCTTCCGGCACGTTGCGCGGATTTCCGACCATGATCTGCTCGATCTCGGGCCGGGTGGCGTTGGCCTTTTCCCCGATGATCTCGATGTTGATGGGAACCTGGCGCCAGCCATAGATGGTGTAGCCGAACTTCAGGATTTCCGTCTCGACGATGCAGCGGCAGCGCTCCTGCGCCTCCATGTCGGTGCGGGGCAGGAAGACCTGGCCGACGGAGATCAGCCCATCGGGCGGCAGGTGGCCGCTGCGGGCCACATGCTCACGGAAAAAGCTCTGCGGGATCTGCAGGTGGATGCCGGCACCGTCGCCGGTCTTGCCGTCGGCGTCGACCGCGCCGCGGTGCCACAGGGCGCTGAGCGCCTCCACCGCCTTCTCCACGACGGAGCGGCGGGGCTTGCCGTCCAGGGCGGCGACGAAGCCCACGCCGCAGGCGTCATGCTCCATCTCCGGCGACCAGACGTGCGCATCCTCCAGGCGGCGGGCGGCGGCGTGGTAACGCTCCACGAACTCGGCGCCGGTCTCGGGGGCGTTCACCAGGGGGCTGCCGTTCTCGATCATCTCGCTCATCTCAAATCCCCCTTACTCGGCGGCCAGCGCGCCCGCGGCGGCGCGGGCGGTGATGTAGTTATGGATGCCGGCGGCGGCGTCGCGGCCGTCGCGGATGCCCCAGACGACCAGGGAGGCGCCACGCACGATGTCGCCGGCGGCGAACACGCCCTCCAGGTTGGTCATGAGGGTGCGCGGGTCGGCCATGACGGTGCCCCAGCGGCTGACCTTCAGGCCCGGCTCCCCGAACAGGGTGGGCAGCGGCTCCGGATCGAAGCCCAGGGCCTTGATCACCAGGTCGGCCTCCAGCGTGAAGGCCGAGCCCTCGATGGGTTGGGGCGTCTGCCGGCCGGAGGCGTCGGCGACACCCATGTGCATGCGGTGGGCGCGCACGCCCGTCACCTGGCGGTCGCCTAGGAAGGCGTCCGGGGCGGCCTGCCACACGAATTCCACGCCCTCTTCCTCGGCGTGGGCCACTTCGCGCTGGCTGCCGGGCATGTTGGCGCGGTTGCGGCGGTACAGGCACTTCACCGACTTCGCCCCCTGGCGGATGGCGGTGCGCACGCAGTCCATGGCGGTGTCGCCGCCGCCGATGACGACAACGTTCTTGCCCTTGGCGTTCAGGCGGCCATTCTCGTAATCCACCACCGTGTCGCCCAGGCCGGTGCGGTTGCTGGCGGTCAGGTAGTCCAGGGCGGGGACGATGCCGTCCACGCCGCTGCCCGGGCCTTCCAGCTCACGCGCCTTGTAGACGCCGGTGGCGATCAGGATGGCGTCGTGCTGCACGCGCAACTGGCCCAGGGTGGCGTGGCGGCCGACTTCGAAGCCCAGGTGGAACTTCACACCCGCGTCGGCCAGCAGCTTGGCGCGGCGTTCCACCACGTCCTTCTCCAGCTTGAAGCCGGGGATGCCGTAGATCAGCAGGCCGCCCACGCGGTCGTAGCGGTCGTAGACATGCACCTGGTAGCCCTTGCGGCGCAGCTGGTCGGCGGCGGCCAGGCCGGCGGGGCCGGCGCCGATGATGCCGACGCTCTGCGGCCGCTCGCGCACGGGGGCGGCCGGCTTCACCCAACCGCGTTCCCAGGCGGTGTCGGTGATGTACTTCTCCACCGCCCCGATGGTGACCGTGCCGTGGGTCGACTGCTCGATGGTGCAGTTGCCCTCGCACAGGCGGTCCTGCGGACAGATGCGGCCGCAGATTTCGGGGAAGTTGTTGGTGGCCTGCGACACCTCGTAGGCCTCTTCCAGCCGGCCTTCGGCCGTCAGCTTCAGCCAATCGGGGATGTTGTTGGAAACAGGGCAGTGCACCTGACAGAAGGGCACGCCGCACTGGGAGCAGCGGGAGGACTGGGTGACGGCCTGGTCGTCGGCGAAGCGGGCATAGATCTCATCAAAATCCTGCCGGCGCAGCGCGGGCTCGCGTTTATCAGGCATTTGCTGGTCCGTGCGGACGAACTGGAGCATCTGCTGCTTCTGCGCCATGGCCTTGATCCTTCGTGCTCTGGCCGTCCGGGGCGTCGCTCCCGGATCGGCGGTCCCATAATCCTTTCCCCTGCCGGATGCGGCGGCCGGAGGGGTGTTCCCCATTTGCCCCGTCCCCTCCGCCAGGTCGCGCGGGTCACGGGCTTGCGCACAAGCAGGTGCGCCGAGTTCATATAAGTCGTTCCCACCCACCGCTCCAGCACTTTTTTCACGTTGCGTCAGCAATACTGACCTTTTGTTCGTCAGGCGATGGACTCCGGTGTGGAAAAGCGGTGACTAGCCCGTTCGCTGTCGCGGAATATGGTACGTATTAGTTTACTAAATATCACCATCGTATTGATTTTATTGAATACTGATATTGAGAATTCGTTTCAGCCCCCGCCACGCCGTGCGCGATCGGGATATCGCGGGGTGCCGTGACCGCTGCTATAAGCAGGCGGCCACGCCGTTGGCCCGGCCCCGTCGGGCCGCCCTTCGCCCCTAGACGTTGAGGCGCCATGTCTTTTTTGCAGACCCTGATCTTCGCGATCATCCAGGGCATCACCGAACTTTTCCCCATCAGCAGCGTCGCCCACGGGGTGCTGACGCCCTTCCTGCTGGGCTGGGGCCTGGATCGGGAATTCCTAAAGGAACACTTCCTGCCCTACATGGTGATGCTGCACCTGGGCACGGCGGTGGCCCTGCTGGTCTTCTTCTGGCGCGATTGGGTCAAGCTGCTGGTCGGCGTGGTCAAGGGCGGCGAGGATCGCCGGGTGCTGGCCCTACTGGTGGTCGGCACCATTCCTGCCGCCCTGCTGGGCCTGGCGTTCGAAAAGGTGCTGCGCGCCGCCTTCAGCGACCCGGCGAACGCCGCCATCTTCCTGATCGTGAACGGCTTCCTGCTGTTCTTCGGTGAACGGCTGCGCGGGCGGGGCGACCGCACGCTGGCCCAACTGGGTTTCGGCCAGGCCTTCCTGATCGGCCTGGCCCAGTCCCTGGCCCTGGTCCCCGGCTTCTCCCGGTCCGGCGCCAGCATGGTGGCGGGCTTCTGGGCCGGCCTGAAGCATGGGGAGGCCGCGCGCTTCTCCATGCTGCTGGCGACCCCCATCATCCTGGGTGCCACCATCCTGGTGGTGCCCAAGATGCTGCGCCAGGCGGAGGGCGACGTGATCCAGAGCGCCATCGTCGGCGGCGTGGCGTCGGGCATCTGCGCGTTTGGCGCCGTCTGGGCCCTGATGCGCTGGTTCAAGCGCCATGAGGTCAACGCCATGCGCCCGTTCGCCTTCTACTGCTGGGCCCTGGGCGCCGTCGTCCTGGGGATGATCTACATCTGAGAGGTCTGGCGACCCGAATCGGCCAGCAAAAAGGGCGCCTCCCACCCGGGAAGGCGCCCTTTCCAATGAGAGCTCATACCAGCGACATGAGGCCTACCTCACGTCGCTGCAGGATGCGGTCGCATCCGCCGGAGGTTTCCGGGGACCGCAGTGGACTGGAAACCGAGGACAGCCAAGCCGGCGGATGCCGGCGCCCGGCGCCTGAGGGAACCTAATCAGTAATGCGTGCCGTGGGCGTCCACCTTGGTCAGCTGGGGCATGGACGGGCCTTGGCGGTGGCTGGCGTAACGGCCACCAACCTGGAAGCGATCCAGATAGGTGGGCAGGATAACCTCGGCCCCCGTGGGGGTGACGCCCAGGTCAGCCAAGCCCGGCAACTTGCCGGACAGCACGTTGTCGGTCTTCAGCAGGGTGACCTGGTCGCGGGTCAGCGGCTTGCCAGGCACCAGCTCCAGAAAGCCGGCCTGCAAGCTGGCCAAACCCCAGGGCAGGGACAGCAGACGGGTCTTGCGGCCGGTCAGGTCCAGGACCAACTGCACCAGCTCGCGGAAGCTGTAGGCGCGCGGGCCACCCAGTTCGAAGGTCTTGCCCTCGGCGCCGGTGCGAGTCACGGCGGCGATGATGGCGTCGGCCACGTCACCGACATAGACCGGCTGGAAGCGGGTGGCGCCGCCGCCGATCAGCGGCACGAAGGGCAGCGTCCGGGCCATGCCGGCGAAGCGGTTGAAGAAATTGTCCTCGGGCCCGAACACCACGCTGGGGCGCAGGATGGTGGCCTCGGGGAACACGGCGCGCACCGCCTGCTCCCCCGCCGCCTTGCTGCGGGCGTAGGCGGAGCGGGAATTGGCGTCGGCGCCCAGGGCGGAGACATGCACCAGGCGGGTGACGTCCGCCCCCTTGGCCAGACGTGCGATGCGGCCGGCGGCCTCGGCATGCACCAGGTCGAAACGCTGGCGGCGGCCGCTCTCGGCCAGGATGCCCATCAGATTGATGACGACGTCGGCGCCCTCGATGGCGCGGGCGACAGAGGCGTCGTCGGCGATGTCCACCGCCATGGGGACGATCTGGCCCACGGCGCCGTTGGTCTTCAGGAAGGCGGCTTCGCCCGGGTGGCGGGCGGGCACGCGGATGACGCAGCCCGTCTTGGCCAGGCGCCGGATGACATGGCGGCCGATGAAGCCGGCCCCGCCGAACACGGTGGCGATACGAATGCTAGTGCCCATCCTATAGANCCTCTGCCCACTTAGACGAATGATCCCGCCGTCTCCTTATATACGGGGGGCACCCTCGCGCATGCGGGCGCGGGCGCATCCCATTAAGGCCGGCGGTGGCCGAAGCCCCAAGCTTATAGCGAAGCCGGCGGGCCAGGGCTAGGCGCTTGGAATGCAAGGCCCGGCGGGCGCCCTGGCATGGCGCCCATGCCGGCACCAGGCCCCGCCGGCGTGGGCGCGCCAGAAAAATGAAACATCCAAAAGAAGAGTGTTGACAGCCCCCATCCATAATCGTACTTAAGCGGCCCGCGCTGCCCAGGTGGCGGAATTGGTAGACGCGCAGGTTTCAGGTACCTGTGGCAGAAATGTCGTGGAAGTTCGAGTCTTCTCCTGGGCACCAATTACAGCGCGGGTTCAACGCAGGGCCGCCGAGTTCCAAACGGAACCGGCGGCCCGCGGCGTTTCTGGGGTCCGCTTATCCATCGGGCGCCACCTTTCCCCATCCGATTACATCACCGTTCCCGACAGCGGCGGCAAGGCACCGACAGGCCGTCGCGCGCCCTTTCCACCCCGCTTCCGGAAAAATGAAAAGGCCGCGCAGAAGGGTGTTGACAGCCCCCATCCATAATCGTAATTAGGCGGCCCGCGCTGCCCAGGTGGCGGAATTGGTAGACGCGCAGGTTTCAGGTACCTGTGGCAGAGATGTCGTGGAAGTTCGAGTCTTCTCCTGGGCACCAATTCAGCGCGGGTTTAAGGTCGCAGGGCCGCCGATGTTCCACTGGAACGCCGGCGGCCCGCGGCGTTTCTGGGGTCCGCTTATCCGGCGCCGCCCCGGCTTCGCCCTTCCCGTTTCGCCAGCCCCTCCAGCATGAAGGACGGTTTGATGCCCATCGATCTCTATGACGGCGATTTGCCCGACGGCCTGGACCTGGGCCCCGTTGTGGCCATCGATACCGAAACCATGGGGCTGAACCCGCACCGCGACCGGCTGTGCCTGATCCAGCTGTCGTCCGGCGACGGCCGCTGCCACCTGGTGCAGGTGCGCCAGGGCCAGTACGACGCGCCCAACCTGAAGCGCCTGCTGACCAACCCCGCCCAGCTGAAGCTGTTCCACTTCGCGCGATTCGACATCGCCGTGCTGAACAAGTACCTGGGCGTGGTGACGGCACCCGTCTACTGCACCAAGATCGCCTCCAAGCTGGTGCGCACCTACACCGACCGCCACGGCCTGAAGGACCTGTGCCGCGATCTGCTGGGCGTGGACCTGTCCAAGCAGCAGCAGTCTTCCGATTGGGGGGCGGAGGAGCTGACGGCCGAGCAGCTGAAGTACGCCGCCTCCGACGTGCTGTACCTGCATGAGATCAAGGCCAAGTTCGACGCGGTGCTGGCGCGCGAGGGTCGGACCGAGCTGGCCGACGCCTGCTTCCGCTTCCTGCCGCACCGCGCGCTGCTGGACCTGGAAGGCTGGGACGAGCCCGACATTTTCGCCCACTGAGGCCAGACCGCCCACGGCGGCTGGCGGGAGAGACCCACCCGCATGGGTGGGTCTAGCACCATCCCCCTGGAAAAGGGGATGGCGCATGACGATTTGACCGTGGAATCCTGGCTCAGTTAGATTGGGCCCAAACCGGTGGTGGTGCCCGCCGGACATGTCCGCGCCACAATTGGCGGCCAAACCCCGTGGAACCATGACCCTGCCCCCCCCTTCAGAAGACCCCGGCGCCGACAACGGCGACGCGGGCGGGATTCGGCAGCCGGCAGGCCCGGCCAATTCCGCCGCCAACCCTGCCCCCAACGCCAACCCGGGCGCCGCAGCCGCAAGCCGCCCGAACGAACAGCGCGGCCGCGCCAGCGCTCGGCACACGCGGCGTGTCAATCAGGCCAAGGTGGTGCTGCCCACCCTCGCCGGCCTGACCATCGCCGCCATCGCCCTGTGGCCCCTGATCAAGGAAACCACCAATCCGCGCCCGGCCGATCCCGGCACCGGCCAGTTGGAGATGCTGGACGCGCATTTCCTGGGCACGGACAAGACCGATCGGCCCGTGGAAGTGCGTGCCGACCGCGCCATGCAGGAAAGCGGCCAGGACAACCTGATCGATCTTGTTTCGCCGGAGGCGGAGATCACGCTAAAGAGTGGGCAGTGGGTGACCCTGAACGGGGACACCGGGCGGTACGACAAGCAGTCTGGCCACCTGACGCTGGAGGGGAGGGTCACTCTGTTTCACGACCATGGCTATGAGTTCACGACCGACAAGGCGGAAGTGGACACCAGCAAGAATATCGCCTGGGGCAACGCGCGCGTGGCCGGCCAGGGGCCGTTCGGCGACATCGACGCCGGCGGCTTCCGCATGACGGACAAGGGCAGCACCATCGTCTTCACCGGCAAGGCCCGCCTGCGCCTGGTGCAGAAGGAGCGCAACACCGACAGCCATGCGCCCGCCGTCCCCGGACTGTTCCCCACGCCCCCCCAGCGGACCGGAGGCAAGCAACCGTGAGTATCCGGTTCATGAAGACGGTCCCGGCGATGCCGCTCCTGGTGGTCGGCACCCTGACGGTGGCGGCCACGGCCTTGTTCGCCCTGGCGCCGGTGTCGCGCGCCGAGGAGGCCGCCGCCGCGGCCACCACCCTCGACAAACCGGCCAAGGCGGCCACCAAGGCCAAGAAGGCGCCACCGGCGCCCAACCCAGCCGTGGCGGGTGAGCCGGGCCTGATCCCCTTCACGCCCACCGAGGTGACGGCCGCCCCACCGGGCGCCATCGACATCACCTCCGACGAGACCATGGAATGGCACGATGACCAGTTGGCCGCCGTGGCGCGCGGTCATGTCGTGGTGGTGCGCGGGGAGGACACCCTCCATTGCGACACGTTGGTGGTCTATTACCGCAAGACCAAGGACGGCTCGACCGAGATGTACCGCATGGCCGCCGATGGCCAGGTGGTCATGACCTCGCCCAGTCAGCAAGCCTACGGCGACCACGGCGTTTATGACGTGGACCAGGACGTGACCGTGCTGACCGGCGACCATTTGCACATGGTCACCCGCAGCGACACGGTCTATGCCCGCGACACCATGGAATACTGGCGCCAGCAGCAACTGCTGGTGGCGCGCGGCAACGCCGTGGCGATCAACGACAAGGGCGACCGCATCCGCGCCGACGTGCTGGTGGGCATCATGGAAGAGAACGCCGCCAAGCAGCTGGAAATGACGCGCATGGATGCCAAGGGCAACGTGCTGATCGTCACGCCCAAAGATATCGCGCGCGGGAGCGAAGGCACCTATAACGTGAAGACGCGCATCGCCATCCTGACCGGCGATGTGAAGCTGACCCAGGGTCAGAACCAGGTGAACGGCCACCGGGCCGAAGTCAACAACGCCACGGGGGTCAGCCGCATGCTGCCCGACGAGAACGTCAAGGGCGGGCGCGTGCACAGCGTGCTGATGCCCAAGAAGTCCGACCAGCCGGCGGCCCCGGCGCCCACGACCCCCGGTGGCGGAGCGAAGCCATGACCAAGACCGCCGAATCCGCGAAGGCCCCGGCCACCGCCGCCCCCCCCAAGGACACGAAGGCCGGTGGACCGCGCCTGGTGTCCGACAACCCCAACAGCGGCCTGACGGCCACCAAGCTGGGCAAGAGCTACAAGGGCCGCCCCGTGCTGCGCGACGTCAGCGTCAGCGTTCGCCGGGGCGAGGTTGTGGGCCTGCTGGGCCCCAACGGCGCCGGCAAGACCACCAGCTTCTACATCATGACCGGGCTGATCATGCCCGACTACGGCACCATCACCCTGGATGGGCTGGAGGTCACCGACCTGCCCATGTACCGCCGCGCGCGGCTGGGCATCGGCTACCTGCCCCAGGAAGCCTCGATCTTCCGCGGCCTGACGGTGGAGAACAACATCCGCGCCGTGCTGGAGGTGGTGGAACCCGACCGCGACAAGCGGGAGGCCACGCTGGACGAGCTGCTGGCCGAATTCTCCATCACCCATCTGCGCCGCACCTCCGCCCTGGCCCTGTCGGGCGGTGAGCGCCGCCGCGTCGAGATCGCCCGCGCGCTGGCCTCGCAGCCCAACTTCATCCTGCTGGACGAGCCTTTCGCCGGCATCGACCCGATCGCCGTCAACGACATCCGTGAGCTGGTCAGCCACCTGCGCGAGCGCGGCATCGGCGTGCTGATCACCGACCACAACGTCCGCGAAACCCTGGACATCGTTGATCGCGCATACATTCTTCACGACGGTATGGTATTGATGGAGGGTGAACCGTCGGAGATCGTGGCCCACAAGGACGTGCGCCGCGTGTACCTCGGGGAACGGTTCAGTCTCTGAGCTAAGTATAAGCGCATAATGCGCGATTCCATTTCGGGCCACTGTTCTTATTCGGGCGGGTGATGGCGCTTCAACAACGCCTTGATCTTCGGCAGACCCAGGCGCTGGTGATGACTCCCCAGCTGCAACAGGCCATCAAGCTGTTGCAGTTGTCGAACCTGGAGTTGGCCGACTACGTCGACCGCGAGATGGAGCAGAATCCGCTCCTGGAACGCGATGATGGCGAGCGGAACCGTGATCCCGCCCCCGACGGGGTGGATCGCGAGGATCCGGTCGCGCGCGCCGATGACCTGCCCGTGCGGGACACCGCCGACCTCACTTCATCCGACCGGCTGGGACCGTCCAGCGACGCGCCGCTGGACACGGACTATGAGAACGTCTGGACCAATTCCAGCGCCGTGGACATGGCCGCCGACGGGGTGGGCGAAGGCGGCGAGGCCTTCGGCAACTGGTCCGGCCGCGGCGGCAGCTTCGAGGATGACGAGAGCTCGTTCGAGCAGACGCTATCCGGCGCCGTCTCCCTGCGCGACCACCTGACCGAACAGATCACCATGGACATCGCGGATGCCCGCGACCGCATGGTGGCCTTCGCGCTGATGGATTACCTGGACGAAGCGGGCTACTTCATCGGCGACTGCGGCCTGATCGGCGACCAGCTGGGTTGTACGGAAGCCGAGATCATTTCGATTCTGGAACGGCTTCAGCGCCTGGATCCGGTGGGCATTTTCGCCCGATCGCTGAAGGAGTGCCTGGCCTTGCAACTGCGGGAGCTGGACCGGCTGGACCCCTGCATGCGGGCCCTGCTGGACAACCTGCCCCTGCTTGCCGCCCGCAACGTCCCTGCCCTGCTGAAGGCCTGCCAGGTCGATGCCGAGGACCTGGCCGACATGGTCGGCGAGATCAAGGCGCTGAATCCCAAGCCCGCCCTGGCCTTCGACCACGAGCCGGTGCAGACCGTGGTGCCGGACATCGTCATGCGCGCCCAGCCGGGCGGCGGTTGGCTGGTGGAGCTGAACAGCGACACCCTTCCCCGCGTGCTGGTCAACCAGCGCTACTACGCCCGCATCCAGGGAGCCGCCCGCAACAAGCAGGACAAGGAGTATCTGACCGAACAGTTTCAGTCGGCCAGCTGGTTGGTGAAGTCACTGCACCAACGCGCCAACACCATCCTGAAGGTGGCGACGGAGATCGTGCGCCAGCAGGATGCCTTCTTCCTGCACGGTTTGCAGTTCCTGCGCCCCCTTATCCTTCGGGATATAGCGGAAGCGATCGGCATGCACGAATCCACCGTCAGCCGCGTCACCACCAACAAGTTCATGGCCACGCCGCGCGGGCTGTTCGAACTGAAATACTTTTTCACATCAGCCATTTCCGGGGCGGACGGCCAGGCCTCGCACTCCGCCGAGGCGGTGCGTTACCGCATCAAGGTGCTGATCGACGCCGAGAAGCCGGATGAGATCCTTTCGGATGACCGCCTGGTCGAGATCCTTCGGGATGAGGGGATCGACATTGCGCGGCGGACGGTCGCCAAGTATCGTGAAGCCATGAAGATCCCTTCCTCAGTCCAGCGTCGCCGGGAGAAGGCCCTTGGGATCTGAACCATGCGCCCGATGGATGGCGTATGACGGCTGGCCTTACCAGCAGCAAGAGGCCGGCCGCGGGCTATTGTAAAGGCCGACGGCAAGGCACACGCCGCCGCCACTCCTGGCTTCCAACCAAGCGAGACGGACAGGCCATGCATATAATCGTCAAAGGCAAGCAGCTAGACGTTGGCGAGTCCCTGCGCACCCATGTCGAGACGACACTGACCGGGTTGGTGGAGAAATATTTCAGCAGCCCCCTGGAAGCGACCGTCGTGCTGTCGCGCGAGGCGCATCTGTACAAGGCCGATATTCAGGCCCACGTGGGGCGCGGCATTCTTCTGCAAGCCTATGCCGAAGCCACGGAACCCTACCCCGCCTTCGATGAGGCGGCGGAGCGTGTGGCCAAGCGCCTACGGCGCTACAAGCGACGCCTGCGCGACCATCACCAGCGCGTGCATGGCGAGGCGGAAGCCGCCGTGCCGGCCCGCAAATACATCATCAACGCCGACGCGCATGACGACGAGGCCGATGAAGGCGGTCATGCGCACGGCGGGCACCAGGTGAACGGCAATGGCGCCGACCACCACCCCATGATCATCGCCGAGATGCAGACCAACATCGACATGCTGACGGTCAGCGAGGCGGTGATGCGCATGGACCTGGCGGAGCTGCCCGCCCTGCTGTTCCGCAACCGCGCGCACGGCCACCTGAACATGGTCTACCGCCGGCCGGACGGCAATGTCGGCTGGGTCGACCCCTCCGACGGCAAATCCACGGCCGCCCACTGACAAGGGTGCCCCCCCCAGGCGATCCAGCCCTCCGGGCCCCGCCCCTGGCCCATTGACCTGGGGGCGGGGATGGCCGAAGGTTGGAAACGGGGGTTTGGACGGAAAAGTTTGATAAACTTTTCCGTCCTATAAAACTTCAAGCGATATGTCGGGTTAGCGAGTGTGGTGGCAATGCCGTCCCAGTTTGTTGTGACGCCAATGATCGAGCTTCTGAAGCCGGACGGCATTGTCGCCAACCTCAAAGCATCTTCAAAAAAGCAGGTCCTGCAGGAACTGGCCAAGCGGGCGGCCGAACTGACCGGCCAGCATGAGCGGGCCATCTTCGACGTCCTGCTGGAGCGCGAGCGCCTGGGCACCACCGGCGTGGGCCGGGGCATCGCCATTCCGCACGGCAAGCTGCCCACGCTGTCCAAGGTCAGCGCCCTGTTCGCCCGCCTGGAACGGCCGGTGGATTTCGATTCCATCGACGAACAGCCGGTGGACCTGATCTGCCTGCTGCTGGCGCCGGAATCGGCGGGGGCCGATCATCTGAAGGCCCTGGCCCTGGTATCACGCATGCTGCGCAACCCGCTGTTTTGCGAGAAGCTGCGCGGCGCCGACACCGCCGACGCGATCTATGCCCTGCTTACCCATACCGAAGCCAGTAACGCGGCTTAGTTCGTTTTCCTCAGGCGCCGGGCGGGAGTTTGTTTATTTCAACGCCGGGCGCCCGCGGTCACGGGCTACACGCCTCGCGCTGGGTACGCCTTCCCGAGCCTTTGTGGCACTTCGCAGCGACGCCAAGCCCGGTATAGTGGGCGGAGATAACGCCAGGGAGAGCGCCCATGTCCGATGTGCCGACGTTCGGGCCCCGCGTGGTGACGGTACCGCCGGGGGAAGACAGGGAACGGCTGGTCTGTCCCGACTGCGGCTACATCGCCTACGACAACCCCAAGATCGTGGTGGGCTCCGTCGCTTTGTGGAAGGAGCGCATCCTGCTGTGCCGCCGCGCCATCCCGCCCCGCATCGGCTATTGGACCCTGCCGGCCGGCTTCATGGAACTGGGGGAGACCACCCAGGATGGCGCCGCCCGCGAGGCGTGGGAGGAGGCGGGCGCCCGCCTGGCCATCGGCCCCCTGCTGGCCGTCTACAACATCCCCCGCATCAGCCAGGTGCAACTGATCTACTTGGCCCGCCTGGTCAATCCCGAGATCGCCGCCGGCCCGGAAAGCCAGGAGGTCGCCCTGTTCGCCTGGGATGACATCCCTTGGACCGACCTGGCCTTCCCCAGCGTGGACTGGGCCCTGCGCGAATATGAAACGCGGATGGACCTGATCCGCGCCGGCCAGCCCTTCGCCCCCGCCACCAACCCGGTGGATGGGTTGTAGATGAGGCGCCACCCGTTGTTGCCTGAAGGGTCAGAACACGCCCTGTTTGCTGACCATGTCGCGCAGGCGCTCGCCCTTCGAATCGGTGTATTCCACCGGTAGGCCATCCTGCACGTGCAGCCAGGACAAGCGGCTTTCCACCCCGCAGTGCACCTCCGGCACCGCCGCCTCGGGATCGTCCAGGCTGCCGATGGTGAAGCTCATCCAGTCGCTGTCGGGATAGGCGAAGGTCAGCGGTGTACCGCACCGGGCGCAGAAGCCCCGCTCCGCCACGGAGGAGGAGGCGTAAAAGCTTGGCTGCCCCGTCCAGGTCACCGTTTCCTTGCGCACCACCGCCAGGGCGGCGAAGACGTTGCCCACGGCCCGCTGGCACATGCGGCAATGGCAGAAATGCACGCCCTCCGCCGCCATGGTGCTGTGATAGCGCACGGCGCCGCACTGGCAACCGCCGGAAAAGCCGTCCTCCCTCATTCCGCCGTCTCCTTGGTTACAGGTTCCTTGATCTCAGCCAGCACCCGGTGGGTGTTGGCGACGCAGCCTGCAGGGCCCAGCGATCAAGACTGCCTGAAAGACGAACGGCGCGGAACCCGAAGGTGCCGCGCCGTCGCCCACATCACATCGATGCGACCGCTCAGGTGAGCGTGCGCACGTCCGTCAGCTTGCCGGTCAGGGCGGCCGCGGCAGCCATCTCGGGGCTTACCAGATGAGTGCGGCCACCGGGACCCTGGCGGCCCTCGAAATTGCGGTTGGAGGTGGAGGCGCAGCGCTCACCCGGCTTCAGCTTGTCGTCGTTCATGGCCAGGCACATGGAGCAGCCGGGCTCACGCCAGTCGAAGCCGGCGGCGACGAACACCTTGTCCAGGCCCTCGGCCTCCGCCTGTTCCTTCACCAGGCCGGAGCCCGGGACGACCATGGCGTAGATGCCGTCGGCCACGTGGCGGCCTTCCACCACCTTGGCGGCGGCGCGCAGGTCCTCGATGCGGCTGTTGGTGCAGCTGCCGATGAAGACCTTGTCGACCGGGATGGCATTCAGCGGCGTGCCGGCCGTCAGGCCCATGTAGTTCAGGGAGCGCTGCATGGCGGCGCGGCGGTGCTCATCCGCTTCGGCGGCCGGATCCGGCACCGTGGCGGTGATGGGCAGCACGTCCTGCGGGCTGGTGCCCCAGGTGACCATGGGGGCGATGTCCTCAGCCTTCAGCACGACCTCGCGGTCGTACACCGCGCCCTCGTCCGAGGGCAGGCTCTTCCACCAGTTGACGGCCTGTTCCCAGGTCGCGGCCTTGGGCGCCTGAGGGCGGCCCTTCAGGTAGTCGAACGTGATCTCATCCGGGGCGATCAGGCCGGCGCGCGCACCGGCCTCGATGGCCATGTTGCAGATGGTCATGCGGCCTTCCATGCTGAGGCCACGGATGACGGAACCCGCGAACTCGATGACATGGCCGGTGCCGCCCGCAGTGCCGATCTTGCCGATGATGGCCAGCACCACGTCCTTGGCGGTCACGCCCACGGGCAGCTCGCCATCCACGGTGATGCGCATGTTCTTCGACGGCTTCAACAGCAGGGTCTGCGTCGCCAGCACGTGTTCCACGTCCGACGTGCCGATGCCGAAGGCCAAAGCGCCGAAGGCGCCGTGCGTGGCCGTGTGGCTGTCACCGCAGACGATGGTCATGCCCGGCTGGGTCAGCCCCTGCTCCGGCCCCACCACGTGGACGATGCCCTGGCGGATGTCGGACATGTCGTAGTAATCGACGCCGAATTCCTTGGTGTTGGTGGCCAGCTGCTCCACCTGGATGCGGCTTTCCTCATTCTTGATGCCGGCCAGGCGGTCGTGGCTGGTGGGAACGTTGTGGTCGGCCACGGCCAGGGTGGCGGACGGGCGGCGCACCTTGCGGCCGGCCATGCGCAGGCCTTCGAAGGCCTGCGGGCTGGTCACCTCATGCACGAGGTGGAGATCGATGTAGAGCACGCAGGTGCCATCCTCCTGACGGTGGACGACATGGCTATCCCAGATCTTGTCATAGAGGGTGCGCGGCTTGCCCATGGATCTTCACTCTGATGCGACCGACATTTCTGAAACGCGAGATCCCATGCGGTGGGTCTTTTTGTTTCACGGAGGCGCAGAATAACGACCGGTCCTGTCGCGGACAAGGACATCAGCGCGCTCTCACCGCATAGGGCCTATGCCCTCGCAAGCCTGGCACCCCCGTCCTCCCGCCGCCTTTTCCCCTGGGTCGGAGCGGGCGCAGCGGGGGCACGCCAAGGCGCGGATGCCCCGCTGGCGCCCGAGGAAGCGAAAAAGCCCCGCCTGGTGGGCGGGGCTTTTCGCAATCAGGCGCTCATCGGCTCGCGCTCATCCTCGGACGAGCCGTCGACCTCGGCCTCGTCCGATGGTTCGCCGCCATCGGCGTCGTCGTAGCCCGGCTGGGGCTGATAGCCCCGCGGGTCGCCACCGCGCTGGCGCTGTTCGGACTCGTTGATCTGCGTGATGATGCGGAAATAGTGCTCCGCATGCTGCAGGTAGTTTTCCGCCGCCACCCGGTCGCCGGACGACTGCGCGTCGCGGGCCAGGGCCAGATACTTTTCATGCACCTGGAAGGCGTTGCCACGGATGCGCACATCCGGACCGTTGCTGTCAAAGGTCTGGTGGCGCAGCGGCACGTTCTGGCGACGATTGCCGCCACCACTGTTGCCGTTGTTGCCGCCGCCGTTACCGCCGCCGGCATTGCCACCATTGTTACCGCCGCGTCCACGCGAACGCCTGGAGTTCGGTCCCTGTCTCATCCGACTGCTGCTCTAGCCCCGTTGGAGTTCGATGCATGCCTCTGCCAAGGGGGCGGATTTAATCATCCGCGCCACTCGCATCCGATCCGGGAATCCATTCCGTACCCGGGTTGCCACCGGATCGACCATGCTGGGCAGACTGGCATGCCGTGGTGATCATCATCGGCCCATGAACGCTAGCCCGGCCCCCACACGGGTGTCTCCCCGTTTCGGACCTGGCGCGTCGCCCCTTCGGCCATCACCACGCAAAACGACCCTAAACGCTGTATCCCGCCAATCCAACATCTTTTTTGGATATGCGCCCCTGCGTTCCCGGCGCATGCGGGCAGGTTCCCCCATCCACGCCGGGGGTCAGGCGAGGCGCCTGGCCACCACCACGCGGTCGTGGCCGGCCAGATCGTCCACCCGCTCCGCCACATCCAGGCCCCCCGCCTGGAGCAGGGCCGCCACGTCGGCGCCCTGGCCGCTGCCGTGTTCCACCGCGAGGATGCCGCCGGGCAGCAGCAGGCCGGCCGCCACCCGCGCCAGGTGGCGGTAGGGGTCCAGGCCGTCCGCCCCGCCATCCAGCGCGCGCAAGGGGTCGAAGGTCCGCACCTCAGGCTCCAGCCCGGCGATGTCGGCAGCCGGGATGTAGGGTGGGTTGGAGACGATGGCGTCGAACCTGGCACCACCACCCAGCGCGTCCGTCCAGCTGCCCACCATCCAGGCGCTGCGATCCGCATAGCCCAGCGCCCGCGCGTTGGCGGCGGCGGCCCGGGCAGCGCCGGGGGCGATGTCCACGCCCAGGCCCCAAGCGCCCGTCAGTTCCGAGAGCAGCGCCAGCAGGATGCAGCCGCTGCCCGTGCCGAGGTCCAGCAGGCGGCGGGGCCGCGCGCCATCGGGCAGGTGGCGCAGCGCGGTCTCCACCAGGGTTTCGGTATCCGGCCGAGGGTCCAGCGTGTCGGGCGCCAGCTGGAACTCCAGACTCCAGAACTCCCGCCTACCGAGGATGCGCGACACGGGCTCCCGCGCCGCCCGGCGGTCCACCAGGGCGTCCAGGGCCGCGCGGGCGTCCGCCGGCACCGGACGGTCGCCCTCCAGCAACAGGGTGGCCCGCGACCAGCCGAGGGCCTGTTCCGCCAGCAGGCGCACGTCCAGCCGGGGGCTGGCGCAACCCGCCGCGGCCAGGCGCGCTTCTGCCGCCTTCAATACATCACGCAGGGGAAGGGCCGCCGTCACTGCAGTTCGGCCAGGCGCTCCGCCTCGTCCTGGGCGATCAGCGCCTCCACCACCTCATCCAGCGCCTCGCCCGCCATGACCTTGTCGATCTTGTAGAGCGTCAGGTTGATGCGGTGGTCGGTCACCCGGCCTTGGGGGAAGTTGTAGGTGCGGATGCGTTCGGAGCGGTCGCCGCTGCCCACCTGGCTTTTGCGGTTGGCCGCGCGCTCGGCGTCAAGCGCGCTGCGCTGCTGGTCATAGAGGCGGGAGCGCAGCACGCGCAGGGCCTTGGCCTTGTTCTTGTGCTGCGACTTCTCATCCTGCTGGATGACCACCAGGCCGGTGGGCAGGTGGGTAATGCGTACCGCGCTGTCGGTGGTGTTCACCGACTGGCCGCCCGGACCGCTGGAGCGGTACACGTCGATGCGCAGGTCCTTGTCATCGATCTGGATGTCCACCTCCTCCGCCTCGGGCAGCACCGCCACGGTGGCGGCGGAGGTGTGGATGCGGCCCTGCGTTTCCGTGGCCGGCACGCGCTGCACCCGGTGGACGCCGGATTCGAACTTCAGCCGGCGGAACACGCCCCGGCCGGAGATGCTGGCGATCGCTTCCTTGTAGCCGCCCAGGCCGGTCTCAGAGATGTCCATGACTTCGAAACGCCAGCCCTGGATGGCGGCGTAGCGGCGGTACATGTCGAACAGGTTGGCGGCGAACAGGGCCGCCTCATCGCCGCCGGTGCCGGCGCGCACCTCCAGCATGGCGTTCTTGTCGTCGGCCGCGTCCTTGGGCAGCAGCGCCAGCATGACCTGGCGTTCCAGCGCCGGCATGGCCTTTTCCGCCTGCACCAGCTCATCCTGCGCCAGCTCCCGCATCTCCGGATCGCTCTCGGCCTCCGCCATGCGGGCGAGCTCGGCCAAGTCGGCGCGGGCGCGGCGCAAGTCGGCGATGGACTCCGCCACCGGCGTCAGTTCGGCGAATTCCTTGCTCATGCGGGTGAAGGCGTCGGCCGCCAGCGTGCCCGTCGCCAGGGCGTCGCGCAGCTCGTCATGCCGGGCCGACAGCTTGGCCAGCGTGTCCCCGAACCGTTCTTCCAGAGTGGTCATGATGTTTCCGTCATCCCGTATCCGGGCTGACTAAAGCCCCTCAGACGCCGGGCGCGGCCCTCCGGCCGCTTGGCTTCCTTGCTTTTCAGTCCGCTGACGCTTCCCGAAAAGCTCCGGCGGCCCCGGTCGGGGCCTAGCGGCATGAGCAAAAGCTCATGCCGCGGGTACCAGGATACTATTCGGCGGCAGCGGCGGCTTCGGCGGCCTGGGCGGCCTTGATCTCCTCGGCCTTCTTCTCGACCAGCGACACCAGGTGGTCAACGATGCTCTCGTCCTTCAGGCGGTGGGCCGGCTGGCCGGCCAGGAAGACCTGGTGCACACCCTTGCCGCCGCCAGTGAAGCCGATGTCGGTCATGGTGGCCTCACCCGGGCCGTTGACCACGCAGCCGATGACCGAGACGGTCATGGGGGTGGTGATGTGGGCCAGGCGTTCCTCCAGCACCTCGACCGTCTTGATGACGTCGAACTGCTGGCGGGCGCACGAGGGGCAGGAGATGACGGTGACACCGCGACGGCGCAGGCCCAGCGACTTCAGCATCTCGAAACCGACCTTGACCTCCTCCTCCGGGGGGGCGGACAGGGACACGCGGATGGTGTCGCCGATGCCCGACCACAGCAGCATGCCCAGGCCGATGGAGGACTTCACCGTGCCGGCGCGCAGGCCGCCCGCCTCGGTGATGCCGATGTGCAGCGGATAGTCGCAGGCGTCCGCCAGGCCCTGGTAGGCGGCCACCGCCAGGAAGACGTCCGACGCCTTGACGGAAATCTTGAATTCCCGGAAGTCATGGTCTTCCAGGATCTTGGCATGGGTCAGGGCGCTTTCCACCAGGGCTTCGGGGCAGGGCTCGCCGTACTTTTCCAGCAGCTCCCGCTCCAGCGAGCCGGCGTTGACGCCGATACGCATGGCGCAGCCATGGTCCTTGGCCGCCTGAACCACCTCGCGCACGCGGTCGGCGGAACCGATGTTGCCGGGGTTGATGCGTAGGCAGGCGGCGCCGGCCTCGGCGGCCTCGATGGCGCGCTTATAATGGAAGTGGATGTCGGCCACGATGGGCACGTTCACCGCCTTCACGATCTCTTTCAGGGCCGCCGTCGACTCCTCGTCGGGGCAGGAGACGCGGACCATATCGGCGCCAGCCTCTTCGGCGCGCAGCACCTGCTCGATCGTCGCCTTGGCGTCGGCGGTCAGCGTGTTGGTCATGGTCTGGACGGAGATCGGCGCGTCGCCACCGACCAGGACATTGCCGACACGGATCTGACGGGAGGTCCGGCGCAGGATCTGGCGATACGCACGATGGGTCGTGGAGGACATGGCGGAATTGGCCTCGTGAGGGAATTTGCCCCGTAAAGTGCTGCCGGAAGGCCCCAGGATCAAGAGGCCATCGCACAACGCTTGGCCGCGCCGGGTGCGGGCCCGGCGCGGGCTTGGGGTGTTCGGAATGGTTAAGCGGCGGAAGCGGTTCGGCTATTTGGCGGCGACGGCGTCCACCGTCACCAGCACGATGTCGTTGCTGTGCATGGGCACGCTGGTGACGATCCGGCCATTGGCACCCACGGTGACGGCCATCTCCGTCTCCGCCTGGTCGCGGGTCAGGTCGCTCAGTTTGGCCAGCTGTTCCGCCGACAGGGTCTTGGGCGCGCCCATGTCGATATAGGCGGAATAGGCGTCGTTGGCGCGGAAGCCCGTGCGGTGCACGGCCAGGCGATAGCTGCCGGGCTTCAGCCCCTGGAAAGTGAGGGTCACGGGGGCCGCCGGCTTGTTGGGCACGATTCTGCTGTAGAAGGAACGGTTGCTGACGGGCTGGCGCGGCTGGTCGAAGTCCCACGCCAGGGCCGCGGCCTTTCCTTCCGCCGCCGACGCCATCACCTGGCCGTCCGTCACCGGCACGGCCTTGCCCTGCAGCGCGTGCAGGTATTTGTAGGCGAAGTAGGCGGGCTTGCGGATGCCCTGGGGGTTCATCAGGCCGAAGCCGCCCTCGAACGGGGCGGTGGGCGGGCCCGGCTCCTCGAACAGGTCGGTGAAGGTCCAGTAGCTCATGCCCTGGACCATGCCTTGGCTGGCCTTCAGCTTGGCCAGGATGTAGGGGGCGCTGATGTAGCTGTCGTGCACCAGGTCGCGGGGGGTGTAGCTGGTGCTCCACTCCGTGAAGAACAGCGGCAGCTTGGGGAAGCGAGAGGCCGTGATCTGTTCGCGGACCTTGCGCACGTCGCCCACGATGGCGTCGGGCTTGGGCGACAGCTTGGTGTCAGCCTTGCCGGCCTCATCCAGGAAGCCGCCGTCCACGCCGTAGGTGTGGGTGGCGATGAAGTCCACTGGCGCGCCGCTCTTGGCCACGTGATCCAGGAATTCCGGAACCCAGGCGGCGCCGGCGGTGGCGGGCCCGCCCACACGCAGTTCCGGGTCGATGGCCTTGATGGTGTTGGCCGTCAGATCATAAAGGGCGAAATAGGCCTGCTGGTCCGCGCCTTCCCAAAATCCGGCGAGGTTGGGCTCGTTCCACACCTCGAAGTACCAGCTGCGCACCTCGGCCTGACCATAGCGGGCCTCGACATGCTGGATGAAGGCGGTGATCAGGTCGCGCCAGGCGTTGGGCCGGGGGTGGGAGGTGTTGCCCTCCCAATAAAAAATCTTGTTGTCCGAGGTGGCCAGCGCCTTGGGCGTGAAGCCCAGCTCGACGAAGGGCTTCAGCCCGCGCGCCCGCAAGGCGTCGTACAACTGGTCGATCTTCGTCCAGTCATAGGTGATGGCGCCATTCTCTTCCCGCACCGTGCCCAGCACGTCGTGGAAAATGGCGTGAAAGCGGATGTAGCGGAAGCCCAGCTCATCCTGCACGGTCTTCAATTGCGCCATGCTGTCCGGCCGGATCAGCGTGCCGGGATAGTCCGAACCGACGGACAGGTCGAAGAAGCGGTCCAATGGCTGGGTGGCCCGGGATACGTCAACCACCACCTCGCGGGTACGGGTGGCAGCGACGGCGGTGCCAGTCGACAGGCAGGCGGACAGGCAGGCGGACAGGCAGGCGGCGGCAAGCGCCGTGCGACGGAACAGCGAAGTCATCAATGGGTCACCCGAGCCTGTATGTCATCCGGTTGCAGGGGATAGCCGCGCACCACCTGGCCTTTGGCGCCCAACGTGGGCAAGTCCTTGCCATCCACGCTGATGACCAAGCCCCCGGCGTTGCCGGTCTCCAGCGCCAGGCCAGGAACGTCAGGAGCGCGGAAGCTGTCGCCGGGGTGCAGCACCCGTGAGGCCCAGGTCGTGCCCTTGGCGTCGCGCACCTGGATCCAGGTCTCATCCGTGGCGCGCACCACCACGCGGGCGGGACCGGTCTGGCCGAAGACGCGGCCCTTGGCGGGAGCCGGCGCCGTCCCGGGCGCGGTGGTGTCGGGGCGCATGCTGGTGTCCACCGGCGCGGCGTCGGCATCGGCGGCCACGGCCTTGGGCTGGCCCAGATCCGGCATCTGCGGCGCCTCGTCATCCGGTGCTTCCGACGCGACGGGGGCTGGAGCGCCAGGCTGTTGCGCGGCCGGCTGCGGGGCGGCGGACGGGCTTTTGCCCGACGCGGCGGGCGGTGTGGCGGGCGGCGCCGTCGGCACCTGCGCCTGCTGCTGGGGCGCGGCCGGCACGGGGGCGGGCACGGCGTCGGCCAGCGGCACGGTGGCGTCGGGCGCGGCCCCCACCTCCGGCGCGGTCGGCTGCGCCTGGTTCAGCAGCGCCTGCACCGCCGGGGCCGGCAGCACGTTGGCCGGCGGCGGCGAGGCGGTGTCGCCACCGGTGGCCAAGTGGGCCAGCCGCTCCGGCAGCTTGGGCACCAGATCCAGGGCGCTGCGATCGGCGGAGGAATAGAGGTACCAGACACCATAGACCACGGCGACCAGGACCACGGCCCCCACCATCAGCACCCCGCTGGGCACGCGGTTTTCGCTGACGGGGATGGGCAGGTACAGTTCCGCCGGCATGACGCGGCCGGCCGTCTCGTCCTTGAAGCGATTCAGCAGGTCGCCGGAATCCAGGCCCAGCAGGTCGGCATAGCTGCGCACGAAGCCCAGGATGTAGGCCTGGCCCGGCAGCTCCGCATGGCGTCCATCCTCGATGGCCTCCAGATAGACGCGCCGGATGCGCAGGGCGTTGGCGACACCGGCCAAGTCGTAGCCCAACTCCTCGCGCCGCATGCGCAGGATGTCGCCCACGGTCTGGCACGGCGCCTGCGGCTCGGCGGCGCCGCGACCCGCGTCGATCATATCCCGATAGCGGTCGCGTCGTTCAGTCATGACGGCTGTCCCAGCACAGTATGGTGCACGAATTTTCCCAACCGCCGGTTCGATTATTTCGCCGACGACGATGTGCGGGAGTCTTATCAAGGGCTTCGCGGTACCGCAACCATCGTACCGTCAGAATGTGTCGGATGGGCTATATCCGCACGCCGTGGTCGCGGGCGAAGGCCAACAGGTGCTGGCGCACGGAGCGGTCGGGGCTGGACAGCAGACTGTCCAGGAAGTGCTGCAGCCGGCCCACGTCCAGCGAACGGATCATGGTCTTGACCTCGCCGAAGGCGCCGGGGCTCATGGACAGGGTGCGGAAGCCACAGCCCAGCAGGGCCATGGCGTCCAGCGGACGGCTGGCCATCTCCCCGCACAAGGACAGCTGCACCCCCGCCGCGTCACAGCGCCGCACCAGCATGCGCAACACCGACAGCATGGCTGGCGACAGCAGGTCATAGCGGTTGTTCAGCATCGGGTTGCCCCGGTCGCTGGCGAACAGGTACTGCAGCAGATCGTTGGAGCCCACGGACATGAAGTCGATATGGGGCAGCAGGGCCTCCAGCTGGAACAGCAGGGCCGGGACCTCCATCATCACGCCCACCTTCAGGTCGCGGGGGCGGGCCACGCCGTCCTGATCCAGGCGCCGCAATTCCAGGTCCAGCACGCGGCGAGCGCGGATGAATTCCGCCACTTCGGCCACCATGGGGAACATCACGCGCAGGTCACGCCCCGATGACGCCCACAGCAAGGCCCGCAGCTGCTTGCGCAGCATGGCCGGCCGGTCCAGGCCGATGCGGATGGCACGCCAGCCCAGGGCCGGGTTCTCCTCGCCCAGGTCGGGGAAATAGGGCAAGGTCTTGTCCCCGCCAACATCCAGGGTGCGGAAGGTGACAGGCTTGTCCCCCGCCTCGTCCAGGACCTTGGCGTAGGTTTCCTTCTGGACGGCGGTGTCGGGATAGGTGTGCCGCACCATGAAGGGGATTTCGGTACGGTAGAGGCCGATGCCGTCGGCGCCGGTGGCGTGCAGGTGTGGCAGGTCGATCAACAGGCCGGCGTTCAGCATCAGCTTCACCGCCACGCCGTCGCGCGTCACCGATTCCAGGCCCTTGGCGGCGGCGAACTCGCGCTTGCGCTCCTCCCCCACCTCGATGCTTTTCAGGAAGGCGTCGGTGATGTCCTCGGCCGGCCGCACGAAGACCTGGCCGTGGTCGCCATCGACGATGACGAAGTCCAACGGGTCGACGCGGCTCAGCACCCCGGTGCACTGGCCCACCACGGGGATGTCCAGGGCGCGGGCGACGATGGCCACATGGCTGTAGGCCGCCCCCTCCTCCAACACCAGGCCACGCAGGCGGGTGCGGTCATAATCCAGCAGCTCGGCCGGGCCCAGGTTGCGGGCCACCAGCACGAACTCGTCCGGCAGGGTGCCGCCGTCGGCCTTGTCCTGGCGGCCGGCCAGGTGCTGCAGCAACCGGTTGGTGATGTCGTCCAGGTCCAGTTGGCGTTCCCGGATATAACTGTCGGTCACCGACGCCATGCGGGCGCGGTTGTCGTTCTGCACCTGCTGCACCGCCGCCTCCGCCGTCAGGCCGGTGCGGATGGCCTCGCGGATGCGGGACAACCAGCCGCGGTCGGTGGCGAACATGCGGTAGGTTTCGATGATCTCATGGTGCTCGCCCCCGCTGTCGCCCGACAGGATCAGCAGCCGGTCGATGGCGGAGTGCATGCTGTCCACCGCCTCGCGCAGGCGGCTCAGCTCCAGCTCCGGATCATCCGCCACCATCTGGCGGATGGTCAGTTGCGGCCGGTGCAGCACGGCCACGGCCATGGCGATGCCGCGGTTCAGGCTGACCCCATCCAGGCGGGAGGGCAGCAGCACCAGGTCGTTGGCCACCTGCAGTTCGCGGTTGTCGACCAACTCACCCGTGGCGACCAACTCGGCCACCACCATGGCGATGGTCTCCAGCGTCTCCACGTCCTGCTCATCATAGGCGCGCCGCGCGATGTGCTGGATGGCCAGCACCCCGCGCACCCGGCCACCGCGCAGGATGGGCACGCCCATGAAGCTGTCGAACGGATCCTCGCCCGTTTCCGGACGGTAGGCGAAATTGGGGTGGCTGGGCGCGTTGGCCAGGGCCACCGGCCGGGCATGGGCGGCGATGTCGCCCACCAGGCCCTCGCCCACCCGCAGCCGCGTCTTGTGCACGGCGTCCAGGTTCAGGCCGATGGTGGCGAACAGCTCCAGCACCTCGCCCGCCCGCATGACATAGCAGGAACAGACGTCCGCCCCCATCTCGGCGGCGATCAGCATGACGATCTTGTCCAGCCGCGACTGGGCGGTGCCGCCGGCGGCCATGACATCGCGCAGACGAGCCAGCAGGCGCCGCGCGCCACCGGCCGCATCGGCGGACCGGCGGAGGTCGGTCATGGTGTTGAGGGGGGCGGCACCGGCGATAATGGTACCGGTTTCCGGAACCTCAAGCCCCGGGTCGATGAGGAGGGGGGGAGTTCCGGAATGCGGCGCCACTAGCCTGCCGCTCCCGCCAGCACCAGCGCCGGTCCCGCTTCGGTGTTCCCGCTTCGCGCGTGGCCATAACGGCCGGCCAGCGCGTCTTCCGCCTGGGCCACCAGTTCGGCCAGGATGTCGGCCGTCGGCTGCTCCCGCGTCACCATGCCGACCGACTGGCCGGCCATCAGGCTGCCGTTCTCCACGTCACCCTCGATGACGGCGCGGCGCAGCGCGCCGGCCCAGAAATGCTCTATCTCCAGCTGGGCGTCCTTCTGCTCCACCTCACCCCGGTTGAAGCGCTCCACCACCTCGCGCTGGAAGTCCATGAAGCGGCGCGTCCCCTCGTTCTGCAGGGCGCGGACGGGGATGACGGGAAAGCGGCTGTCCAGCTGGGCGGAGGGCATGGCGTCGCGCGCGCTGGCCCGGATGAAGGCGCGCTTGAAATTGGGGTGGGCGCGAGATTCGGTGGCGCAGACGAAACGGGTGCCCAGCTGCACGCCGGCGGCACCCAGTTCCAGATAGGCCACGATGGCCTCACCCCGGCCGATGCCGCCGGCCACGAATACCGGCACATCACGAATCTCGGGCAGGATCTCCTGCGCCAGGACGGAGGTGGCGACGGGGCCGATGTGGCCGCCAGCTTCCATGCCCTCGATCACCAGGGCGTCCACGCCCATGCGCACCAGCTTCTTGGCCAGCACCAACGCCGGCGCGAAGCAGACAACCTTGGCGCCGCCGTCCTTCAGCTGCTTGATCACCGGCGCGGGCGGCAAGCCACCGGCCAGCACCACATGGTGGACGCCGTGGGTCAGGCAAACATCGGCCAGCACGTCCAGCTGCGGGTGCATGGTGATGAGGTTGACGCCGAAGGGCTTGGAGGTCAGGGCGCGGGTGGCGTCGATCTCCGCCGCCAGCAGGTCCGGGGTCATGGCGCCACAGGCCAGCACGCCGAAGCCGCCCCCGTTGGAGATGGCGGCCACCAGGCCGGCGTCCGACACCCAGGTCATGGCGCCGCCCATGACAGCCAGCTCAGTGCCCAGGAAATCGCGCCCACGGGCCCACAACGCGTCCAGCTTGTCGCGGGCGGTGCCGGCGGCGGTCTGGCTGGGGGCGACGGTCGACATCAAAGAACGATTCCCTTATGGCGGAAAACTATGGCGGGAAACGGGTTCGGCCCGCTTCGGCGGCATCATATCGACGACGCCATTAAAACAACAATGCCCCGGAGGACATCTTCCAGTCCCCCGGGGCCGTAGTGTCGCTCAGATGCTTATGCCTGGTCCAGGCCGTAAGCGGTGTGCAGCGCGCGCAACGCCAGCTCGGTGTATTCCTCCGCGATCAGGACGCTGACCTTGATCTCGCTGGTGGAGATGACCTGGATGTTGATGCCGCGGTCGGCCAGCGCCTTGAACATGCGCTGGGCCACGCCGGCGTGGCTGCGCATGCCGACACCGATGACCGAGACCTTGACCACGTTGCTGTCGGCGGTCAGGCGGCGGTACTTCAGGTCGGCCTTGGCGCCTTCCAGCACCTGCACGGTGCGGTCCAGGTCGGCCTTGGTGACGGTGAAGGTCATATCGGTGGTGGTGCCGTCCTCCGACACGTTCTGCACGATCATGTCGACGTTGATGGCGGCGTCGGTGAGCGGCCCGAAGATGGCGGCCGCCACACCCGGACGGTCTTCAACGCCCACCAGGGTCACCTTCGCCTCATCCCGGCTGTAGGCGATGCCGCTGACCAGTTCCTGTTCCACGATTTCGTCCTCATCAACGACAAGAGTTCCCGGCAACGCGCTGCCGGCCGCTTCCTCGAAGGTCGACAGCACCTGGACACGCACCCGGTGCTTCATCGCCATTTCCACCGACCGGGTCTGCAGGACCTTGGCGCCCAGCGACGCCATCTCCAGCATTTCCTCATATGTGATGCGGCCCAGCTTGCGGGCCTTGGTCACGATGCGCGGGTCGGTGGTGTAGACGCCATCGACGTCGGTGTAAATATCGCAGCGCTCCGCCTGCACCGCCGCCGCCAGGGCGACCGCCGAGGTGTCGGAACCGCCGCGGCCCAGGGTGGCGATGCGCCCGTCCTTGGACACACCCTGGAAGCCGGCCACCACCGCCACCTCGCCCGTGGCCATGCGGGCCACCAGGTCGGCGGAGTCGATGCGCTCGATCCGGGCCTTGCCGTGCACGTCATCGGTGATCAGGGGGATCTGCCAGCCCTGCCAAGAGCGGGCGGGGATGCCGATCTCCTGCAGGGCGATGGCCAGCAGGCCGCTGGTCACCTGCTCGCCGGAGGCGACGACGGCGTCATACTCGCGCTCATCCGCCAGGCGGCCGACCTGCTTCACATAGTCCACCAGCTGGTTGGTCACGCCCGACATGGCGGAGACGACCACCGCCACCTCATGGCCGGCGTCGACCTCCTGTTTCACCTTGCGGGCGACATTCTTGATCCGGTCGATGGTGCCGACCGACGTGCCGCCGAACTTCAAAACGAGGCGTGCCATAACCCGTGTCTGCCTTGTTCGTGCCGCCCCCGGAGGGCCGGCAGTGGATGCGAAGAGGCCCCCGGCCCGCACCCAAGGTTCCGCGTCAAGGCGGGGTCCTGCGCTGGGCTGTTCAGAAGCGCGCTATCCTTACCCTGTCGGGCGCGCGCAAGCAATAAACGGGTAATAAAAGGTCAGGGTTGCGTAAACCGGGCGACAGAGCATTTCTGTTTCGCGGCATTGCGTTCCCTCAGACGGCGGGCGGGCGCATACGCGCCCTTGCCTTATCCTCCCTTTCCAGTCCGCTGACGCTCCCCGGAAAGGTCCGGCGGCCGCGGTCGCGGCCTTGTCGCTGCGCTCCAGGGTCCCGTGCGGCACAGTTGAGTTGGGCAGTGGGCCGGCCCATACTCCGCCGCGTTTCGTTTAGGGGTGCCTATGATGAGCCAGACCGCGACCACCACCGTCGATCCCGGGGAAATCCAGCGCTTTTCGGCCATCGCCGCCGAGTGGTGGGATGAGACGGGCAAGTTCCGGCCGCTGCACAAGCTGAACCCCGTGCGCCTGGAATACATCCGCGACCGCATCTGCGCCCATTTCGGCCGCGACCCGCTGGCGCCCCGGCCGCTGACGGGCCTGCGCCTGGTGGACATCGGCTGCGGCGGCGGCCTGCTGTCCGAACCGCTGGCGCGCATGGGCGCCGACGTGGTGGGCATCGACGCCGCCGAGCGCAACGTGAAGACCGCCGCCACCCACGCGGCGGAGACCGGCACCCCCGTCGACTACCGTCACACCACGGCGGAGGACCTGGTGGCCGCCGGCGAGACGTTCGACGCCGTGCTGTCGCTGGAGGTGGTGGAGCACGTGGCCGACGTGCCGCTGTTCCTGGGCAGCCTGGCCGCCCTGGTGAAGCCGGACGGCCTGCTGGTCATGGCCACCCTGAACCGCACGCCCAAATCCTACCTGATGGCCATCGTGGGCGCGGAATACGTGCTGCGCTGGCTGCCCCGGGGCACCCACGACTGGCGCAAGTTCCTGAAGCCGTCGGAACTGGCGGCCGGCCTGCGCGGCACCGGCCTGGCGGTGCGGGAGGTCATGGGCCTGACCTACAGCCCGTTCAGCGACCGCTTCCGCCTGGATGCGCGCGACCTGGACGTCAACTATCTGCTGTGGGCCAGCCGCTGACGCCAGTGTGGGAGAGCACCGCTATGGACGAGAAGACGTTGCAGAGGTACCGGGACCGCCAGGCCCAGTTGCGGGAAGAGCACACCCGGTGCGAAGCGCGCCTGCGCGCGCTGGATGAGGAGCGGAACCAAGTGCAGGCGACCATGCAGCGCATCGCCGGCGCCGTCCAGGTGCTGGCGGAGGCCATCGCCGAAGGCGAAGCGGAAGCCGCCACCTCGGCTTGAGGAGACCTCAGCCGTCGTGCTTCGGCACCCAGGGGATGCGGGTGAAGGTGACACCCTCATCCTCCAGTTCCGCCGCCTCCTCGTCCGTCGTCTCGCCATAGATGGCCTTGGCCTCGGTCTCGCCGTAGTGAATCTTGCGCGCCTCCTCGGCGAAGCGGTCGCCCACGTGGGTGGCGTTGCTTTCCACCTGGCGGCGCATCTCACGCAGCAGGGACATGACCGCCGCCGGCCCCTGGGCCGCCGCCTCGGCCACGGCGGTGGGCGTCACCTCGGGCGCGGGCGCCACCGGCACGGGGGGCGGCGCCTCCTCCACCCGGGCGCCCCGGCCCCTGGCGATGCGGGGCGCCATGGGGGCCTTGGCCACCTGGCGGTCGCCGCAGACGGCGCAGGCGACCTCACCCGCCGCCACCTGGCTGTCGCAGGCGTCGGCGTTGCGGAACCAGACATCGAAGGTGTGGCCCTCGCCACATTTCATTTCGTAAAGAATCATGGGTCCGGGTGCGGTGTGGTCCAGGTGCGGTGTCAGCGGCGATCCCGCCGAAGCACCGGCGGTAAATGTCATATACAGTCTGGATGTGGTTGGGGAAAGCCGCCCCCGCAATACGCATGCCCCATCCCCAACGCATAGGGCCCTTTCCCGTCATGAACCTCCCCCCGCATCATGACCCCCGTGGCCAGGCGTCCCCCTGGGTCCAGCGCTTCGCCCCGCTGGTGGCCAAGGGTGGCCCCGTGTTGGACGTGGCCTGCGGCGGCGGCCGGCACGCCCGGCTGTTCCGGGGTCTGGGCCATCCGGTGATGGCGGTGGACATCGACACCCGCGGCGTGGCCGATCTGGCCGGCCAGCCGGGCGTCACCGTGTGCCAGGCGGACCTGGAGGGCGGGGCGCCGGTCGATCTCGGCGGGTCCTACGCCGGCATCGTCGTCACCAACTATCTGCACCGGCCATTGCTGGCCCACCTGCCCGGCCTGCTGGCCCCGGGTGGTGTGCTGCTGTACGAGACCTTCGCCCAGGGCAACCAGCGCCATGGCCGGCCGTCGAGCCCGGCGTTCCTGCTGCGCCAAGGGGAGTTGCTGGCCATGGCCCAGGCGGCTGGCCTGCAGGTGGTGGCGTTCGAGCAGGGTGAGATCTCCTTGCCACGCGCCGCGGTGGTGCAGCGCCTGGCCGCCGTGCGCCCCCTGCCGGCGCCGGATCTGGACGGCGATCCCGAGCCCCGGCCGCTGCCCCTCGCCTATACGTTGGGCTGGTCTGAAAGCTTTGGGACCTGAAACAGGAACGGCCCCGACCGCTGGGGCCGGGGCCGTCCTGGTTTAAGAAGGATGGGCGTCAGGCTTACTTCTTGGGCGCGGCGGCTTCGGTGCCGGCCTCGGCCTTTGCCTTCTTCACATGGTGGTGGGCGGCCTTCTTGGTTTCGGTCGTCGCCACCTTGGCCTCGGTCTTGGTCTCCGTCGCCTTGGCCTCGGTCTTCACCTCGGTGCCTTTGGCCTCGACGGCGGCCTTCACGTCACCGGCCGGCTTCGCGGCCTCGGTGGCCTTGGCGGCGGGCGCCGTGGTGGTGGCCACGGCGGCGGCGGCCGGGGCGGCGGGGGTGTCCGCCGCGAACGCCCCGTAGGACACCATCATGGCCGTGGCGGCTGCGAGGGCCAGCAGGGGACGGCGGTGGGCGAACATGCTCATGGTCTTGATCCTTGGATCGGTTGTCTTGTCGGCGTCCCACCATCGGGGCGCAGGGTCATAATCCCAAGGGATGAGGGCTGCCGTTGGGCCGGATTGTGGCAGCCAAACGATATATTCGCGTCCTTTCCGCCGAACTGGCCCGCCGAACTGGTTGCCGATTCGTTAAGGCCGTCCCCTCACTCTGGCCGAGCCCACAGCCGGCCGGCAGCGGCCAGCTAAGCCTTTCGGCCGTCGCCCTTTTTCCAAGGAACCCGCCAAAACCGCCGCCGTTGACCATCCATCGTCGTTAACCACTGGCACGGATTTTCGAGGGCGACGGCATGAAAAGCGATAGCGAACAGGCCAACCGCGAGCAGGTGGCGAAACTGGTGCGCCTGCTGGGTTCGAATTTCGAGGGCGAAGCCGTGACGGCGCTGGCCAAGTTGCGCCGCCTGCTGCCGCAACGCGGCCTGGGCTTCAACGACGTGGGACAATGGATCCAGTCGCCAGCGAAGGTGATCTACCGCGAGGCGCCGCCCCCGCCCCCGGCCGACCGGGGACCGGACGCCAGGATTCTGGAGGACCGCATCATCGCCCTGGAACGCCAGCGCGAAGAGGCGCTGCACGCCCTGCGCACCGCCCAGGCCCGGGCGGAGCAGGCGGAGGAGCAGGCCGGCCAGCTGGTTAGCGAACTGGCGGCGGCCCATAAGGCCCGCGCCGCCGCCAAGCCGGCCCGGGTGATCACGGTGAAGGTCCCGCGCGGCGGCTGGCGGGGCTATGCCCTGGCGGCACTGCTGGGTCTGGCGGCGGCGGTCGCGCTGCGCGCCTATGTGCCGGCCGCAGGGGCCGCATCGCAAACCGGCTCAACCACCTTGCTGTCCCGCGCCGCCCTGCTGTTCAGCCCCGTCAAGGCGCACGCCGCGGTGGGCGGCCATAGCGCCTTCCTCTATCCCGCCCCAACCAACGGCCAGGCGGCCGTGGCCCTGCTGGCGCCCACCACGGATGTGGAGGTGCTGGCGGACGACCAGGCCGACAGCGGACTTCCACCGGGTTGGGTCAAGGTGAGGGCGCCCACGGACCAGGGCCCGACCATAGGCTACGTGGAACGGCGGCGGCTGAGCCAGGCGGCCGAGGCCCACCGCTTCCCGGGATGACAGCGTCCCCGGGACCTTACGATTTGGGCTTGTCCCCGGCCTTCTTGGGCGCGGTCGCCTCATCCTTCATCGGATCCTTGCCGTCGATGCGCAGCAGGTTGTCCTGGGCGGCGACCCCGGCGGCGGTGCCCGCCCCCACCTGCACGGCGCGGGTCCAGTCGGCCTTGGCGCCGGGCTTGTCACCCCGATCGGCCTTGATGTTGCCGCTGAGCAGCAGGGCTTGACCGTTGTCCGGATCCAGCGACAGGGCCATGCGCAGGTCGCGCCCGGCTTCCACGTCCCGGCCCAGGCGATGCTTGGTCTCCGCCCGCAGGACGATGGCCTCCACCCGCCCGCCATCCAGGCTGAGCGCCCGGTCCAGGTCGCGCAGCACGTCCCACCAATGTTCCGCGCCCGCCCGTTCCGTCGCCCGGTCGATAAGCAGGTCGGGGTCGGTGGGCTGCAGGCCGATGGCCTTGGTGTAATCGGCGTCGGCCTTGGCGTGTTCCTTGGCGTTGAACCAGGCCCAGCCGGCCTTGCCCCACAGGCCCGCCGTCACCTTGGGCGGCAGGCCCAGGTCGGGGATCACGGCCTCCAGCGCGGCGGCCGATTCCTTGTATTCGCCCCGGAACAGCTGGGCCATCGCCTGGCACAGGCGGGCGTCGTTGCCGCCGCCCTTCTTCTCCCACAGCTGGGCCTCGGCATAGGCGAAGTCGGGCAGTTCCTTGGCCCGTTCCAGGCAGGTGTCGCGGTTCAGCGCCACGGGGACCGCGCCGGCGGCGGTGGCCATGCCGCACAGGACGGCGGCGGCCATCAGCCGGCTGGCGAAACGGAGGGGATGCTTGAGGGTAATCATCATGGCGCCTAGAGTCCCGAACGGCGGATGGATCGCAAGTGCTTTCGTCCCGGCGCCCTTTCAAGGGGGGGCGGCACCGGAACGCAGGATAGCACGGCCGCACCCCGTCCCGGCTGGCGCGGGGCCCTGCCCACCTTTGGGCGCGGGGCTCCGCACCGGCGTCCCTTTCTGGTTAACGGAGTCTGTTTCCCATGTCGCAATCCCCCGCCACCGCCGGCCGCCTGTTCTGCTTTGGCCTGGGATTCAGCGCCACGGCGCTTGCCCACCGGCTGATGGCGGCCGGCTGGACGGTGGCCGGCACCTGCCGCACGGCGGAGAAAGCGGCGGCCCTGCGCGCCCGGGGCATCGAGGCCCACGTCTTCGCCCCCGGGCAGAAACTGGACCCCGGCACGCTGGCCGGCACTACCCACTTGCTGGACTCGATCCCGCCCACGGCGGAGGGCGACGTGGTGCTGGCGGCCCTGGCGGCGGACATCCTGGCCCTGCCGGACCTCCGCTGGGTGGGCTATCTCTCCACCACCGGCGTGTACGGCAACGCGGACGGCGGCTGGGTGGATGAGACGGCGCCGGTACGGCCGGCCACGGAACGGGGCAAGGCCCGCGCGGTGGCGGAGGCGCAGTGGATGGCCCTGCATGACGCCCACGGCCTGCCCGTCCATCGCTTCCGCCTGCCCGGCATCTACGGTCCCGGGCGCAGCGCGCTGGACCAGGTGCGGGCGGGTACCGCCCGGCGGGTGGACAAGAAGGGCCAGGTGTTCAGCCGCATCCACATCCATGACCTGGGCAGCGCCGTGATGGCCAGCATGGACCGTCCCCATCCCGGCGCCATCTACAACGTGGCCGATGACCATCCCTGCCCCTCGCCCGAGGTGGTGGCGTACGCCGCCCAGCTGCTGGGCGTGGAACCGCCACCGCTGCTGCCGTTCGACCAAGCCACGCTGTCGCCCATGGCCACCAGCTTCTACGGCGAAAACAAGCGCATCTCCAACGCGCGCATCAAGGCGGAGCTGGGGGTGAGCTTGCGCTATCCCAGCTATCGCGAAGGGCTGGAAGACCAGCTGGCGACTGAGCGCCAGGCTTAGCGGCTGGCCGGGCCAGCGGGCGCGACGGCGGAAAAGGTCACCCGCGCCGTCTGCGTCGCCTTCTGCGCCACGTCCAGGCCGCCACCACTGTCCTCCGGTGGTTCAGCAGCCATCTTGTCCATAGCCATCATTCGCGGACGTGGCACCCCTGCTAAGACCGGCGCGCTGAAATCCACCCGGCCCACGCGGAAGTCGCGGCCAGGGAAGGCGGCGTTCAGGCCCTTCAGTTCCTCGGTCACCCGGCGGTAGAGCGCCTCGCGCAGGCGGGTGCGCGCGGCCTCTTCTTCCGCCAGGGTGGGGTGAAAGTCCACCCCCTCCACCCGGATTTGCAGGCCGGCGCGGCTGGCCTGGCGGGCGCGATCGGCCAGGCCGCCCAGCTGCGCCTCGGGCAGGCGGGCCTCGAGCTCCGCCCGCCAGCGGTCAAGGCCGGCGGCGTCCTGCTGGCGGTCGAAGGCGACGACCCGCCATTCGCCCTTGTCCGACACGGCGGCGGCCGCCTTCAGCACATCGGCGCGCGCGGACCCGGCGTTGCCGCCGCCGGCATCCACCGTCAGCGTCACCCGGGCGGTGTCGGTCTTGACCCAATCCTCCGCCGACAGCGTCAGGGTCACCTGGTCCTGCACCGGCGGCGCCGCCATCATCTGCGCGGCGGCGGGGCTGGCGACCAGCGGCAGGGCCGCCAGGCTGGCGGTCGCGATCAAGGAGGCGGCGATCAGGCTGCGCATAGGGTTCCACCCATCCGGTCTTCGAGCCGACGCGGAATGCGCCAGCGTTCCCATTGCTTGTGGCAAAGGGTCGCGGCGGATTTATGGCGGGAACAACGCCCGAACGCGCTCGCCGTCCCTCCCCAAGCGGCATGAGACATCGACTCATGCCGTAGGCCGCGACTGCGGCCGCCGGACCTCTCGGAGAGCCGTCAGCGCAGGATAAGCCAAGGCCACGGTTGTGGCCGCCCAGCGCCTGGGGCAATTCGAAATGAGGGACAACTTAAAAATCCAGATCCGCGTAGTGCTTCGGCGGCGGGGCACCGGGCAAATGGTCACCCAGCAGGGGGCGGAAGCTGGGCCGGCACTTGATGCGCATGTACCAGTCCTTGGCCTCGGGATGCTGGTCCCAGGGCACGTCACCCAGATAATCGATGGTCGACAGGTGGGCCGCCGCGGCGATGTCGGCCAGCGAGAATTCGTTGCCCGCCAGCCATTTGCGCCGGTCGGCCAGGTAGGCGATGTAATCCAGGTGGTAATGGATGTTGGCCAAGCCCGCGCGGATGGCCTGGGCATGCGGCGTGCCGGATCCGGAGAAGCGCTTGATCAGCTTCTCCCCCACCAGATTCTCCGTCACCTCCTGGTTGAACTTGACGTCGAACCAGGCGGCCAGGCGCCGCACCTCCGCCCGCAGCAGGACCTCCCGCCCCAGCAGGGTGGGGGCGTGGGGGTAGGCCTCTTCCAGGTAATTGCAGATGGCGGCGTGTTCCACCACCGTCGCCCCGTCATCCTCGATCAGCACCGGCAACTCGCCGGCCGGATTGAGCGCCAGGAACTCCTCACGGCGTTCCCAAGGCTTCTCGACCTCGAGATCGGCCTCAAGGCGCTTCTCCGCCAGGACGACGCGCACTTTGCGCGCGAACGGCGACAAGGGGTGATGGACAAGTGTACGCATGTGGGCCGGCAATCTACCGTAAGCGCGTGGATTTCAACAGGGCCTAAAGGCCTTAAGCGGAGATCACCCTATGGCCACCCCCAAGGCATCCGCCCTGGAAATTAAGATAGAGCCCATCGGCCCCGCTGACGAGGCCGCATGGCGTCCTTTATGGGACCAATACTGCGCCTTTTACCAGGTTACCGTGGATCCGGGCGTGACATCCACGTTATGGACCCGGTTGCAGGACCCCAATTCGGCGGTCAAAGCGCTGGTGGCCCGCGATGCCGACGGTGCCATCCGGGGCTTCTGCCACTATTTCCTGCACCCCAACACCTGGGGCACCGCGCCGATCTGCTATCTGGAGGATCTGTTCACCGATCCGGCGGCGCGCGGCCAAGGGGTGGGGCGCGCCCTGATCGACCGGCTGGTGGCCCTGGGGCGGGAGCATGGCTGGGGCCGCGTCTATTGGCATACGCAGGAAACCAACGCCACCGCGCGCCGCCTGTACGACAGCGTGACCGACGGCGCCGATGGCTTCGTGCGCTACGTCATCCGGCTGTAGCGCATGCGGCGATCCGCGGCCGATCCATGCCTTCAGATCCGGCGCGGCCCCGGAGTTGCGTTGGACGCCACGCGGAGCATGGACCACGCGGAGCATGGACATGGAAAAAGGGCGGCACCCGTGAGGGAGCCGCCCTTTTTCATGCCAACCGCGATGGCCGTCGGATCAGACGGCCGCGCCCCGGCGCGGCTGAGTCGCCGCGCGTTCGTGGCTGCGGATGAAATCGCGCACACGGGGCATGATCTGCTCACGCCAGCGGCGGCCATTGAAGATGCCGTAGTGGCCGACACCCTTCTGCAAATGGTGCTGCTTCATGGCCTCAGGCAGGCCGTGGCACAGCGCGTGGGCCGCCACCGTCTGGCCGGGGGCGGAGATGTCGTCCAATTCCCCCTCCACCGTGAACAGCGCCGTCTTCTTGATGGCCGACGGGTCGACGCGCAGGCCGCGGTATTCCAGGGTGCCCCGGGGCAGGTTGTGCTCCTGGAACACGATCTTGACCGTCTGCAGGTAGAATTCCGCCGTCAGGTCCATGACCGACAGGTATTCGTCATAGAAGCGGCGGTGCGCCTCCGCGCTCTCGCCGTCGCCGCGCACCAGATGCTTGAACAGGTCGACGTGCGCGTCGACATGGCGGTCCAGGTTCATGGACATGAAGCCGGTCAGCTGGATGAAGCCCGGATAGACATGGCGCATGCCGCCCGGATAGTAGACCGGGACCGAGGTGGTCACCGTGCGCTCGAACCAGCCGATGTCACGGGTCTCAGCCAGTTGGGTCACCTGGGTGGGCGACACGCGGGTGTCGATGGGGCCGCCCATCAGGGTCATGCTGCGCGGCTGGCACGCGTCGTCGGTCTGGGCCATGACGCTGGCCGCCACCAGCACCGGCACGGCCGGCTGGCAGACGGCGATGACGTGGGTGTCCGGGCCCAGGAAGCGGATGAAATCCATCACGTATTCGACGTAATCGTCGAAGTCGAAGCGGCCGCGCGACAGGGGCACCAGCTTCGCGTCGACCCAGTCGGTGATGTACACGTCATGGGACGGCAGCAGCGCCTCCACCGTGCCGCGCAGCAGGGTGGCGTAGTGGCCGGACATGGGGGCCACCACCAGGACCTTGGGATCGCTATGCGGCGTGGCGCGCTGGAAATGGCGCAGGACGCAGAAGGGCTTGCGCAGTGCCGCCTCTTCCGTCACCGCGACCTCGCGGCCGTCGATGTGGGTGATGTTCAGGCCGAATTCCGGCTTGCCCCAGCGGCGCGTCGTGCGCTCGATCAACTCGCCGGCGGCGGCCATGGCCCGGCCCATGCCGGTGTAGGAGGCCGGGACGAAGGGGTTGCGGAAAGTCGCCTGCGTCGCCTCCGCCATCAGGCGCAGGGGGGTCAGGGCGGCATGGTGCATGTCAAACAGCTGGTACAGCACGCGGATCATCCTCGTCATTGGACGTGGCGGCGCCGGAAGGGTCACGGCGTCTCGGGGACTCAAGGCTTGCCGCGATGGCGGCCCCAGGCGCGCCGCTTACCCTACTGCCAACCTCAGGCCTATCACTGAGGGGGTAGGCGGCCATTCAACTACGCCTCGTCCCTTATCCTAGGTGGGTAAGGATGAAAAGGCCCTTAATGCAGGGACTGAACGATACCGGTCACATTTTCGCAATAAGCCACCGCTTTCTCAAGAGGCCGCGAGGAGCGGGAATATCATCGCCTGATTTTTCATAACCTGGACTCATAACCCCGGCGTTCGCCAGATGTTCCGGCGACCTGGTCCCGCCTGGCAGGAAGAGGTGGACAGTCGGCCCGTATGGCCCCTAGATATGGGCTTATCCTAGTCCGATACCCGCTATCCCTGGCCTCCGCGCACGCCTTGCGGCGGGCCATGCCCCAGAGCCGTCATGTCCCACGCCCGGCCCCTTCCCGCCAGCCTGTTCGATCAGGAGCCAGATTTTCCGGAAACGGGTTATCCGGACTCCGGCCATCCGGAGGCTGGCGACTTCGTGCCAGACCATTATGGCGACGCGCCGGAACCCACCATCATCCACGGCGACTGGCCGGAGGATGAGGCCCCCCACGGCGGGCGGGACCCGGTGGCGACCGCCCGGGACATCCTGAAGCGCGTCTATGGCTATTCCGCCTTTCGCGGCAACCAGGAAGAGATCATCACCCATGTCATCCAGGGCGGCGACGCCCTGGTGCTGATGCCCACCGGCGGTGGCAAGTCGCTGTGCTTCCAGATCCCGGCCCTGGCCCGGCCCGGCGTGGCCATCGTCGTCAGCCCGCTGATCGCCCTGATGCGCGACCAGGTGGACACCCTGCGTCAGGCCGGGGTGCGGGCGGCCTACCTGAACTCCACCTTGGACTGGCGTGAGGCCCTGGACGTGGAGCGGGCGTGCGAGCGCGGTGACCTGGACCTGCTCTACGTGGCGCCGGAACGGCTGGTGACCCCCCGCTTCCTGGAATTGCTGGACCGGTCGCGCATCTCCCTGTTCGCCTTGGACGAGGCGCATTGCGTCAGCCAGTGGGGCCACGACTTCCGGCCGGAGTACCTGCAGCTGTCGGTGCTGCATGAGCGCTTCCCCACCGTGCCGCGCATCGCGCTGACGGCCACGGCCGACGCCCAGACCCAGGCCGACATCGTGGAGCGCCTGGCCCTGGGCGAGGCGCGGCAGTTCGTCTCCAGCTTCGACCGGCCCAACATCACCTATCGCGTGGCGCCCAAGGATAATGAGCGCCGGCAGCTGCTGGACTTCATCCGCCGCCACCATGCGGAGGACGCGGGCATCGTCTATTGCCTGTCGCGCGCCCGGGTGGAGGCGCTGGCCGACTGGCTGAAGGACCAGGGGCTGGATGCCCTGCCCTATCACGCCGGCCTGGACCCGGCGGTGCGCCAAGCCAACCAGGACCGCTTCATCAAGGGCGAGGGCGTGGTGGTGGTGGCGACCATCGCCTTCGGCATGGGCATCGACAAGCCCAACGTCCGCTTCGTCGCGCACATGGACGCGCCCAAGAGCCTGGAGGCCTATTACCAGGAAACCGGCCGCGCCGGCCGCGACGGCCTGCCCGCCAACGCCCTGATGCTGTACGGCCTGCAGGACGTGGTCATGCTGCGCCAGATGATGGACGCGTCGGACAGCAGCGAGCAGCACAAGCGGACGGAACGGCGCAAGCTGGACGCCCTGCTGGGCTTCTGCGAGACCGCGCACTGCCGCCGCCAGGTGCTGCTGACCTATTTCGGGGAGGAGCATCCGGGCAACTGCGGCAACTGCGACACCTGCTTCGAACCGGTGGAAACCTGGGACGGCACGGTGGCGGCGCAGAAGGCCCTGTCCGCCGTCTACCGCACCGGCCAGAAGTTCGGCGTGGGCCACCTGATCGACGTGCTGCGCGGCGGCGCCACCGAGAAGGTGGTACGATTCGGCCATGACCAGCTGAAGACCTTCGGCTGCGGCGCCGACATCCCCAAGAGCGATTGGCAGACGGTGTTCCGCCAGCTGGTGGCGCTGGGCCACCTGACCGCCGATCCCGAGGGCCACGGCGGCCTGATGCTGACCGACCAGGCGGCATCGGTGCTGAAGGGAAACGAGACGGTGCGCCTGCGCCGTGACCGGGCCGTGCTGTCATCGGGCGACAACCGCCGCGGGGGCGGCCGCGCCAGCGGCGGTCGCGCCGGCCCCACCCTGGCGCCGCCGGACGACAAGCTGTGGCACCGCCTGAAAGCGGTGCGGCTGGAACTGGCCAAGGCCCAGGGCGTACCGCCCTATGTCATCTTCCATGACAGCACGCTGATGGAGATGGTGATCAGCCGCCCCCGCGACCTGACCGGCTTGGGCCTGCTGCCCGGCGTGGGCGTGCGCAAGCTGGAACGCTACGGCGCCACCTTCCTGGACGCCATCCTCGCCGAGGCCGGCTGATCGCCCAAAGGGGCGGTCCGTCCCCCGGCTACGCGCCTGAGAGGTCGAGCCTCCGCTGAACAACGTGTTGCATTCGAATTCACCCTGGGTAGGATGCCCGGAAGTGCGCCTGCATTCGGATGCAAGCGCCTTGACCGCCCAGGGGGAGAAGACCGCATGGACCGTAGCGGCAAGATCGCCATCGTCGGCACCGGGCTGGTGGGGAGCGGCTGGGCCATCGTCTTCGCCCGCGCCGGCTTGCCCGTCGCCCTCTACGACTCGGCACCGGGAGCGGCTGAGCGGGCGCGCGGGCTGATCAGCGACCGGCTGCTCGACCTTCAGGCCGCCACCCTGATCGGCGAGCCCGCCTCGATCCTGGCCCGCATCTCCGTCGCGGCCAGCCTCGCGGAGGCGCTGGACGGTGCCGTCTATGTGCAGGAAAGCGTGCGGAGCGCGTCGACGTCAAGACGGCGCTGA
>NZ_BACU01000648.1 GCF_000333275.1 Azospirillum sp. B4
CGAAAACTTCATGCTGCACTATAACTCCCCCCCGTACTCCGTGGTGAAAGCCGGCCGCATGGGCAGCCCGGGCCGCCGCGAAATCGGCCATGGCAGCTGGCGTGGCGCGCCGTCCACCCGCTGCTGCCGGCCAAGGAAGCCTTCCCCTACACCCTGCGTCTGGTCTCCGAGATCACCGAGTCCAACGGCTCGTCCTCCATGGCCACCGTCTGCGGCACGTCGCTGGCGCTGATGGACGCCGGCGTGCCCCTGCCGCGCCCCGTGGCCGGCATCGCCATGGGCCTGATCAAGGAAGACACCGGCGTCGCCGTGCTGTCCGACATCCTGGGTGACGAGGATCACCTGGGCGACATGGACTTCAAGGTGGCCGGCACCGAGGCGGGCGTCACCGCCCTGCAGATGGACATCAAGATCACCTCGATCACCGAGGACATCATGAAGGTCGCCCTGGCGCAGGCCAAGGACGGCCGTCTGCACATCCTGGGCGAGATGGCCAAGGCCATCGGCGGCGCCCGCGACGCGGTGAACCAGAACGCCCCGCGCATCACCGTGATCAACATCCCGAAGGAGAAGATCCGCGACGTGATCGGTTCCGGCGGCAAGGTGATCCGCGAGATCGTGGAGCAGACCGGCGCCAAGATCGACATCGAGGACGACGGCACCGTGAAGGTGGCGGCCGTGGACAGCAAGGCCTCCGACGCCGCCATCAAGTGGATCAAGGGCATCGTCGCCGAACCCGAGCTGGGCGAGATCTACGTCGGCAAGGTCGTCAAGGTCATGGACTTCGGCGCCTTCGTGAACTTCCTGGGCGCCCGTGACGGCCTGGTCCACATCTCCGAACTGGCGCCGCAGCGCGTGGCCAAGGTGACGGACGTGGTCAACCAGGGCGACGAAGTCAAGGTGAAGGTCCTGGGCTTCGACGATCGCGGCAAGGTGAAGCTGTCGATGAAGGTGGTCGACCAGGCCACCGGCGAGGAC
>NZ_BACU01000647.1 GCF_000333275.1 Azospirillum sp. B4
CTTTGGTTGAAAGGCGGTCGCCAAAGGTTTGTTCGCCAAGGCGGCGCGCCGGTCGGTGCGCACCCCGGCGGACATGGGGGCCCAGGTTTCGGGCCTCCTGCGTCGCCGCTGTCTGGACCTGGTCGGGCTTGCCCGGCGGGGCGGCCAGGCGGTGGCGGGGTTTGAGAAGGTGGCCGCGGCGCTGCGCGCCAAGGCCATCGGTACGCGGTCGGGCATAGGGCTCAGGCTGGAGGCGTCCGATGGGGCTGCCGACGGCCGGTCCAAGCTGGACGCGCTGTCCCCCGGCATCCCGGTGGTCGATATCTTCGACCGGGGGGAGCTGGGCATGGCGCTGGGCCGCGATGACGCGGTGCATGCCGTGGTGGGTGCCGGACCTCTGGTCCAGCGCCTGCAGCGGGAGGCGGACAGGCTGCGGGCCCTGACAAAGGGACGTCAGCCCAGCGCTGGGTAAGGGATGGCCCTGGGGCAACGGCCCTGGGGCGACAACGATGAAACAGTCGGATATCGGATGACTGACACGAGCGACCAGGACCGCAAGAAGTTGAGCCTTACCGGTCGAGGCAAGCTGGAGCTGAAGAAGACGGAGGCGGCGGGATCCGTGCGCCAAAGCTTCTCGCACGGCCGCACCAAGACCGTTGCGGTTGAGGTCAAGCGCAAGCGAACCTTCGAACAGGGCGCCCGACCGGGCGTGGCCGATGGCGGTGCCGCCGCCCGCGCCGCCGCCGAGGGCCGTCCGGCCCAGGGGGGCAGCCGTGGCCAGCCGCCACGGGGCGGCGCCCCCCGCCAGTTGACCGACAGCGAGCGTGAGGCCCGGCTGCGGGCGCTCCGTGCCCTGGGCGATGCCGCCCAGCAGGAGGCTGTCGCCGACGAGATGCTGGACGAGGTGATCGCGGACGAGCTGGCGGTGGCCGAGGAAGTCGCCGCGCCGGCCCCCGCGCCCGAGCCCGTGGCCGAGGAGCCCGTTTCCGACGGCCCCCTGGACGATGAGACCCTGCGCCGCCGCGAACTGGAAGAGCTGCGGCTGATCCAGGAAGAGGAGAAGCGCGTCGCCGCCGAGGCGGAGAAGCGCCGCCAGGAGGAAGAGGCCAAGCGCAAGGAGGCCGAGGCCGCCCGCAAGGCCGAGGAAGCCCCGCGCCCCGCGCGCCCCGCCGGCGGCGGCAATGCCGGCGCCACGACCACCACCACGGACGCGGCGGCGCCGCGCGGCCCCCTGGCCCCGCGCGCCGTCGAGGACGAGGATGACGACAGCGGCCGCCGCCGCGCCGGTCCGGGCGGTCCCGCCAAGACCGCCAGCAAGGTCGCGGCCCCGGCCCCGGCCAAGGCCGCCAAGGGTGGGGAGCGTCGCCGCAACGCCGGCAAGCTGACCATTTCCCAGGCGCTGAGCGATGAGGGCGCCCCGCGCGGCCGAAGCATGGCCGCGCTGCGCCGCGCCCGTGAACGTGAAAAGCAGCGCCTCAGCGGGCGTCAGGATACGCAAAAAGTGACCCGCGACGTCATCATCCCCGAAGTCATCACCGTGCAGGAACTGGCCAACCGTATGGCCGAGCGTGGCGCGGATGTGATCAAGGCGCTGATGCGCATGGGCGTGATGGCCACCATCACCCAGAACATCGACACCGACACCGCCGAGCTGATCGTGACGGAATTCGGCCACCGCGCGCACCGCGTGTCGGAAGCCGACGTCGAAGTGGGCGTGAAGGGTGAGGTCGACCGCGACGAGGACCTGTCGTCGCGTCCGCCGGTCGTCACCGTCATGGGCCACGTCGACCACGGCAAGACCTCGCTGCTGGACGCCCTGCGCCACACCGACGTCGCCAGCCGCGAGGCCGGCGGCATCACCCAGCACATCGGCGCCTATCAGGTGCAACTGGCGTCTGGTTCGCGCATCACCTTCATCGACACCCCCGGCCACGCCGCCTTCACCGAGATGCGCGCCCGTGGCGCCAACGTCACGGACGTGGTGGTGCTGGTGGTGGCCGCCGACGACGGCGTCATGCCGCAGACGGTCGAAGCCATCCAGCACGCCAAGGCGGCCGAGGTTCCGATCATCATCGCCATCAACAAGTGCGACCTGCCCGGTGCCAAGCCGGACCGGGTGCGGCAGGAACTGCTGCAGCACGGCTTGGTGGTTGAAGCCATGGGCGGCGACGTCCTGGACGTGGAAGTGTCGGCGAAGACGGGCAAGGGCCTGGACAAGCTGGAGGAGAACATCCTCCTGCAGGCCGAAATCCTGGAGCTGAAGGCCAACCCCAACCGCACCGCCGAAGGCGTGGTCGTCGAGGCCAAGCTGGAACGCGGCCGTGGTTCCGTCGCCACCATGCTGGTGCAGCGCGGCACGCTGAAGGTGGGCGACATCGTCGTCGCCGGCAGCGAGTGGGGTCGCGTCCGCGCCCTGGTCAACGACCGTGGCCAGAACGTGGACAGCGCCGGTCCCGCCACCCCGGTGGAGGTGCTGGGCCTGAACGCCACGCCACTGGCCGGTGACGAGTTCTCGGTGGTCGAGAGCGAAGGCCGCGCCCGCGAGATCACCGAGTTCCGTCAGCGCAAGAAGCGGGAGGCCCAGGTCGCCCAGTCGGCGCGTGGTTCGCTGGAACAGATGTTCAAGCAGATCCAGGCGGGCGAGGTGAAGGAACTGCCGCTGGTCATCAAGGGCGACGTGCAGGGCTCGATCGAGGCCATCTCTGGCACGCTGGAAAAGCTGGCCGGCGACAATGCCGAGGTCAAGGTGCGCGTCCTGCACTCCGGTGTGGGCGCCATCAATGAGAGCGACGTCACCCTGGCGAACGCGTCCCGCGGCATCATCATCGGCTTCAACGTCCGCGCCAATCCGCAGGCCCGCGAGATGGCCAAGCGCGACAGCGCGGAAATCCGCTACTACTCGGTCATCTACGACATCATCGACGATGTCCGGGCCCTGCTGACGGGCATGCTGAAGCCGGTCCTGCGCGAACGCTTCCTGGGCAACGCGCAGATCCTGGAGGTGTTCAACATCACCAAGGTCGGCAAGGTCGGTGGCTGCCGCGTGACGGAAGGCATCGTGAAGCGTGGTGCCGGCGTGCGCCTGCTGCGCGACAACGTCGTCATCCACGAAGGCACGCTCAAGACGCTCAAGCGCTTCAAGGACGAAGTCAAGGAAGTGCGCGAGGGTTACGAGTGCGGCATGGCCTTCGAGAACTACGACAACATCCAGCCGGGCGACGTCATCGAAGCCTATGAGATGGAAGAGGTGGCCCGCGCCCTGTAAGGCGCCGGCCCCCGATCCCCTCAGCTGGATCAGTACCTGCCTGACATCCGGCCGTCCGGTCCAACCCCGGACGGCCGTTTTGGCTCTTCCGCAAGAGCCGCTTTTGGCCCTGGCGCCGTTCCCCACCGGGGGTGCGGGCCGGCTGGCCCTCCCTTGCGGGGGCCCTCATATATTAGGATAGTGATCGATGAGCCGACATGGTGACGCCGACCTGCGCGCCGGCAAGGCCCCCTCTCAACGTCAGCTGCGCGTGGGCGAGGAATTGCGTCACGCCCTGGCCGACATCCTGCGCCGGGCCGATTTCCGCGACCCCGACCTGCACGACCTGAACGTGACGGTCAGCGAGGTGCGCATCAGTCCCGACCTCAAGAACGCCACCGCCTTCGTCATGCCGCTGGGTGGCGGCCATCTGGAGCAGGTGAAGGCGCTGAACCGCGTCTCGGCTTATCTGCGCAGCCAGGTGGCCAAGGCCATGCGCCTGCAGCACGTGCCGCGCCTCAGCTTCCAGGTCGACGTGTCGTTCGACTATGCCCAGCGCATCGACCAGCTGCTGCACCGTCCCGACGTGCAGCGCGACCTGGACCATGAGGCTGGCGACCCTGAGGCTGGCGACGACGAGGGCGAGGCTGTCGGCCGCGGCGAGGACCATGCCGAGGGCCACGATGGCCCGTAAGCGCAAGGGCCGGCCGCTGCACGGATGGCTGGTGCTGGACAAGCCGCCGGGCATGACCAGCACCCAGGCCATGGCCAAGACCCGCTGGCTGATGCAGGCGGAAAAGGCGGGCCATGCCGGCACGCTGGATCCCATCGCCACCGGCATCCTGCCCATCGCCTTCGGCGAAGCGACCAAGACCGTGTCCTACGCCATGGACTGCGGCAAGACCTACCGCTTCACCTTGCGCTTCGGCGAGTCCCGCACCACCGACGACTTGGCGGGCGAGGTGACGGCCACCCATGACCACCGTCCCAGTGACGAGGCCATCGAGGCGGCGCTGGAGAACTTCCAGGGTGAGATCAGCCAGGTCCCGCCTCAATTCTCCGCCATCAAGGTGGCGGGCGAGCGTGCCTATGATTTGGCGCGGGAGGGTGAGCGGGTGGATCTGGCGCCGCGCATCGTGCGGGTGGACAGCTTCCTGCTGACCGGCCGCCCGGATGCCGACCACGCCGAGTTCGAGGTGGAGTGCGGCAAAGGCACCTATATGCGCTCCCTGGCGCGCGACCTGGCCCTGGCTTTGGGCACCGTGGGCCATGTCTCCGTCCTGCGCCGGCTGCGGGTGGGGCGTTTCACCATGGACCAGGCGATTTCGCTTGACGAATTGGAACGGGTGGCGCAGACACCCACGGTCGAAGGACTTCTGCAACCGATCGAGACCGCGCTGGACGACATCCCGGCGCTGGCCCTGGCGGAAGCGGAAGCGCACCGACTGAGACACGGACAAACGGTGGCGCTGCTGCGCCGTCACGATCTGGAGCGGCTGGAAGCCATCCACGATCAGTTGGCGGGCGGTGAGCCCATCGCGCTTGCCATTTCAGGTGGCAAGCCGGTGGCGTTGGTCCATGTCGAGGGGGCGGAGGTCCGTCCGGTGCGCGTTTTGAACCTCTAAGTGACGGAGACGACGATGTCGATCACTGCCGAGCGCAAGCAGGCGCTCATTGCCGAGTACAAGACCGCCGAAGGTGACACGGGTTCGCCCGAGGTGCAGGTGGCGATCCTGACGGAACGCATCACCAACCTGACCGATCACATGAAGTCCCACAACAAGGACTTCCACTCCCGCCGTGGCCTGCTGGTCATGGTGAGCCAGCGCCGCAGCCTGCTGGACTACCTGAAGCGCAAGGACGTGTCCCGCTATACCTCGCTGATCCAGCGTCTGGGCCTGCGTCGCTAAAGGGATGATCCGGACGACGCCCTTGGCGCAGCCGACCGCAGTCACTGGTGGCACCGGCCACCCGCCGTCCGGCGGGTCCGGCGCCCCGACGCGGCGGGACCGCGCCGGGACTCCCGCCCGGATGACCCTCGAGCGTTTCGGTTTTGGGTATTGAGTAGTAAGGATGGCCAGCCGGGGTGGACCCGGCTGGCCATCTGTCATTTAAAGGTTTCCAACGCGGGTGCTGCCGATAGGGCCCCGGCTCGGCCGTCCAATCCGGGACGTGATCCGAGTATCGGATGGAAGGAAGAAAGATATGTTCAAGGTTTTCCGCAAAGAGATGGAATGGGGCGGCCGCAAGCTGACCCTCGAGACGGGCAAGGTCGCCCGCCAGGCTGATGGCGCTGTCATCGCCACCTACGGCGACACGGTGGTGCTCTGCACCGCCGTTGGCGCCAAGTCCGTGAAGCCCGGCCAGGACTTTTTCCCGCTGACCGTCAACTACCAGGAAAAGGCGTTCGCCGCCGGCAAGATCCCGGGCGGCTTCTTCAAGCGTGAAGGCCGTCCGACCGAGAAGGAGGTGCTGACCTCCCGCCTCATCGACCGCCCCATCCGCCCGCTGTTCGTCGACGGCTTCCGCAATGAAGTGCAGGTCGTCTGCACCGTGCTGAGCCACGACCTGGAAAATGACCCCGACATCGTCGCCATGATCGGCGCGTCGGCCGCCCTGACGCTGTCCGGCCTGCCCTTCCTGGGCCCCATCGGCGGCGCCCGCGTCGGCTACAAGGACGGCGAGTTCATCCTGAACCCGACGCTGGAGCAGGTGGAAACCACCGACCTGGACCTGGTGGTCGCCGGTACGCAGGAAGGCGTGCTGATGGTCGAATCGGAAGCCAAGGAGCTGTCCGAGGAGATCATGCTGAAGGCCGTCATGTTCGGCCACACCGCCTTCCAATCGGTGATCAACCTGATCATCGACCTGGCCGAGCAGGCCGCCAAGGACCCCTGGGTCCTGCCGGCCCCGGCCTACGACAAGGCCGCCCTGAAGGCCAAGCTGAACGATCTGGTGGGCGCCGACATCCGCGCCGCCTACACCCTGACCGTGAAGCAGGAGCGGTATGAGGCCATCTCCACCGCCAAGAAGAAGGCGGTCGAGGCCCTGACCGCCGACGCGGCCCACACCGCCGAAGCCGTGGGCAGCACCTTCAAGGACCTGGAAGCCGACGTGCTGCGCGGTTCGGTGCTGGAGACCGGCAAGCGCATCGACGGCCGCACCACCGTTGACATCCGTCCCATCGTGGCGGAAGTGGGCGTGCTGCCCCGGGCCCACGGTTCGTCCCTGTTCACCCGTGGCGAGACCCAGGCCCTGGTGGTCGCCACCCTGGCCCGC
>NZ_BACU01000646.1 GCF_000333275.1 Azospirillum sp. B4
CTCTCCCAGTTTCTTACTGACGTAACAGAAGGCAAGGTTCGCTTCGATGGAACTTCTTCAAGTCGCTGACGCCGTCGCCCGCGAAAAGAACATCGAGAAAGAGCATGTGCTCGAGGCGATGGAAGAGGCCATCAAGAAGGCCGGCCGCTCGAAGTACGGCCACGAGCACGACATCCGCGCCCGCATCGACCGCAAGACCGGCGACATCCATCTGATGCGCTATCTTGAGGTGGTGGAGACGGTTGAGGACGAGGCGACCCAGATCACCGTGGCCCAGGCCAAGCGCAAGCGGCCGGATGCCAAGGTCGGTGATTTCCTGATCGATCCGCTGCCGCCCATCGATTTCGGCCGCATCGCCGCGCAGACCGCCAAGCAGGTCATCGTGCAGAAGGTGCGCGAGGCGGAGCGCGACCGTCAGTATGACGAGTACAAGGACCGCATGGGCGACATCGTCAACGGTCTGGTCAAGCGCGTGGAATACGGCAACGTGACCGTCGACCTGGGGCGCGCCGAAGCCGTGCTGCGCCGCGACGAGTGCCTGCCGCGTGAGCATTTCAAGAACGGCGACCGTGTGCGCGCCTACATCTACGACGTGCGGCGCGAGCCGCGCGGCCCCCAAATCTTTCTTTCGCGCACCCACCCCGCCTTCATGGCCGGCCTGTTCAAGCAGGAAGTGCCGGAAATCTACGACGGCATCATCGAGATCAAGGCCGTGGCCCGTGACCCGGGCAGCCGCGCCAAGATCGCCGTCATCAGCCACGACAGCGCCATCGACCCGGTCGGCGCCTGCGTCGGCATGCGCGGCAGCCGCGTCCAGGCCGTGGTGGGCGAGCTGCAGGGCGAGAAGATTGACATCATCCCCTGGAACCGCGACGCCGCCACCTTCGTGGTGAACGCGCTGGCCCCGGCCGAGGTGGCCAAGGTGGTGCTGGACGAGGAGACCAAGCGCATCGAGGTGGTGGTGCCGGACGACCAGCTGTCGCTGGCCATCGGCCGTCGCGGCCAGAACGTCCGCCTGGCGTCCATGCTGACCGGCTGGGACATCGACATCATGACGGAGCAGGAGGAATCCGACCGTCGTACCGAAGAGTTCAAGACCCGCTCGCAGATGTTCATCGAGGCCCTGGACGTTGACGACGTCATCGCCCATCTGCTGGTGGCCGAAGGCTTCACCTCGGTGGAAGAGATCGCCTACGTCGACACCGAGGAACTGACCTCGATCGACGCCTTCGACGAGGACGTGGCCGAGGAACTGCGGGAACGCGCCCGCAACTTCCTGGAAGAACAGAACAGCCGCCTGGAGCACCGCCGTGTCGAGCTGGGCGTGACCGACGAGGTCGCGGCCATCGAGGCGCTGACGGCGCCCATGCTGGTGAAGCTGGGTGAGAAGGGCGTCAAGACGCTGGATGATTTCGCCGACCTGGCCGGTGACGAGCTCATCGAAATCCTGGGCAAGGACGCGATGACCGAGGACGAGGCCAACGAGCTGATCATGGCGGCCCGCGCCCACTGGTTCGCGGACGAAGAGTCCGGCGCCGACGCCTGAGGGGGGCCTGATTGATGGTCGCCTCTCAGGTATCTGGGCCGGCGATGACACCGGACCCCGATGACGCCCTGCTGCCGGAAGGCGAGCCGGAGGCGGTCGGGGGAAGCAAAAGTCCACTGCGCCGCTGCATCGCCAGCGGCGTGGTGGGGAGTAAGGACGGGATGATCCGTTTCGTCGTCGGACCCGACGGAACGGTCGTCCCCGACGTGGAGGAAACCCTGCCCGGACGCGGGCGTG
>NZ_BACU01000645.1 GCF_000333275.1 Azospirillum sp. B4
GCCGACCTGTGCGGCTGGATTGTGGAGCACGCGGCATGCCACGGGTGACCCATCCGTCCAGCCCCGGCCTGTTCCCCGAGGGCGACACCCCGCGCAGCCGCATTGCGTATGAAACGCGGCGGACGACGCAGCGCGCCGCCCAGGCCGCTAACCGCCGCCGCGCCACGCCGCGGTGGGTGCAGTTCCTGGGCCGCCGTGCCACCATCATCGTGCCGCTGACCCTGGTCGGCGGCCTTGTGCTGTGGGGCTGGGCCAGCGGCAAGCTGACGGCCGCCAGCAACGCCGTGACGGAGGCCTTCCTGGATGTCACGGCGCGCGGCGGCCTGCAGGTGCAGGAAGTGCTGGTCAAGGGCCGCAAGGAGACGGACGGTGCCCAGGTGCTGGCGGCGCTGGGCGTTGAGCGCGGCGCGCCCATCCTGGGCTTCGACCCGCACGCCGCCCGCAAGCAGCTGGAGCAGATCCCCTGGATCGCCAGCGCCCGCATCGAACGGCGCCTGCCGGACACGCTGTACGTGGTGCTGACGGAACGCCAGCCCATGGCCCTGTGGCAGCATGAGCAGAAGCTGGCCCTGGTGGATGCCGAGGGCACGGTGCTGACCGACCACAACCTGGACCACTTCCCCAACCTGCCCATCCTGGTAGGCGAAGGGGCGCCCAGGCGGGGCCGCGCCCTGCTGGCCGCCCTGGCGGCGGCCCCCACGATCCAGGCGCGCGTGGATGCCGCCGTGCTGGTGGGCGCCCGCCGTTGGGACCTGCACCTGAAGAGCGGCACGGAAGTGCGCCTGCCGGAACTGAATTTCGAGGCGGCCATCCAGCAGCTGGCCGCCCTTCAGGCGTCGGACAAGATTTTGGACCGCGACGCGGTCGCCATCGACCTGCGCGTGCCGGACCGCCTTGTCGTCCAGACCTCCCCCGCCCCGGCGCCCGTCAAGGGCGGGGCGGTCCGGCCTGGCGACAAGAAGCGCCAGCCGGCGAAGAAGAACTGAGGCGGACCAGACCATGGCATTCACCGTAACCGGCCGGTCCAAGCCCAAGCGCGTCGCGCGCGGCGGCACCATCGCCGCCCTGGATGTGGGCAGCAGCAAGGTCGTCTGCTTCATCGCCCGGGTGGAGGAGCCCGGCTCCATACGCGTGGTCGGCATCGGCCACCAGGTGTCGCGCGGCGTGCGCGCCGGCGCCATCGTGGATATGGAGGCGGCGGAGACAGCCATCGGCACCGCCGTGCACGCCGCCGAGACCATGGCGGGCGAACAGATCCGCGAGGTGCTGGTGGGCCTGTCCGGCGGCCAACCCGAAAGCCAGACCCTGACGGTGGAAACCGGCATCTCGGGCTCGGAGATCACCGACGCCGACCTGCGCCGGGCCCTGGCCCATGCCCGCAACCTGAACGTCTCCGCCGACGCCGAGCTGATCCATTCCATCCCCGTGGGTTACACCGTGGATGGGTCCAGCGGCATCCGCGACCCGCGCGGCATGGTGGGAGAGCGGCTGGGCGTGCGCCTGCACGTGGTGACCGCCGCCGCCGGCCCGGTGCGCAACCTGAACTCCTGCGTCGGCCGCTGCCATCTGGGCGTGGAAGGCTTCGTCATGTCCCCCTTCGCCGCGGGCCTGTCCTGCCTGGTGGAGGATGAGATGGACCTGGGCGTCACGCTCATCGACATGGGGGGCGGCACCACCAGCATCTCCGTCTTCTTCGACGGCAAGATGGTATGGACCGACAGCGTGCCCATCGGCGGCAGCCACGTGACCAGCGACATCGCCCGCGGCCTGACGACACCCCTGGCCCACGCCGAGCGCCTGAAGACCCTGTACGGCAGCGCCCTGCCCGCGCCTTCGGACGAGCGTGAGATCATCGACGTGCCGCAGATCGGGGAGGAGGACCGGGCCCAGGCCCACCATGTTCCGAAGTCCCTGCTGGTCGGCATCATCCAGCCCCGGCTGGAGGAGGTGTTCGAGTTCGTGCGCGGCCGCCTGGACGCCTCCGGCTTCGCCAAGCTGGCCGGCCGCCGCGTGGTGTTGACCGGCGGCGCCAGCCAGCTGCCCGGCATGCGGGAACTGGCGCAGCAGGTGCTGGACAAGCAGGTGCGCCTGGGCCGCCCCCTGCGCATTGGCGGCCTGGCGGAATCCGTGGGCGGCCCCGCCTTCTCAGCCGCCGCCGGCCTGCTGGCCTACGCCGTCCAACAACATGCCGAGGCCCCGGCCCTGGCTCCCCTGATCGAACCCGCCGGTTCCGGCTGGTGGGGCCGCATGGGCAACTGGCTGAGGGACAACCTATGACGGCCATCCTCATGCCCAGGTGGGCCCTTCAGAAATTCAGGCCGCCCCCATCGGGCACCCCCGCCAGGGGCCGATGTACCGGCCGAACACCGAAATCGACCCAAGACCTAAACGCACGCAATTCAGGACGTTCCGCAGAGGGGACCACGCCATGACCATCAAAGTCACCATTCCGCCGGTGGAAGTGCTGACCCGCCCGCGCATCACCGTCTTCGGTGTCGGCGGCGCCGGCGGCAACGCCGTCAACAACATGATCCGCTCCAACCTGGAAGGGGTGGAGTTCGTGGTCGCCAACACCGACGCGCAGGCGTTGACCGGCAGCGAGGCCACCAAGCGCCTGCAGCTGGGCAGCACCATCACCCGCGGCCTGGGCGCGGGCTCGCGCCCCGACGTGGGCCGCGCCGCCGCCGAGGAGCAGCTGGAGGAGATCCTCTCCTACCTGGAAGGCACCAACATGTGCTTCATCACCGCCGGCATGGGCGGTGGCACGGGCACGGGTGCCGCCCCGGTAATCGCGCGCGCCGCGCGGGAACAGGGCATCCTGACCGTGGGCGTGGTGACCAAGCCCTTCCACTTCGAAGGCGCGCATCGCATGCGCATCGCGGAGCAGGGCATCAATGAGCTGGCCAGCTACGTCGACACGCTGATCATCATCCCCAACCAGAACCTGTTCCGGGTGGCGAATGAGAAGACCACGTTCGCCGACGCCTTCAAGATGGCCGACGATGTGCTGCACTCCGGCGTCCGCGGCGTCACCGACCTGATGGTCATGCCGGGCCTGATCAACCTGGACTTCGCCGACATCCGCACCGTGATGACGGAGATGGGCAAGGCCATGATGGGTACGGGCGAAGCCACCGGCGACCGCCGCGCCGTGGAGGCTGCAGAAGCCGCGATCAGCAACCCCCTGCTGGACGATGTGTCGATGAAGGGTGCCCGCGGCGTCCTGATCAACATCACCGGCGGCTACGACATGACCCTGTTCGAGGTGGACGAGGCGGCCAACCGCATCCGTGACGAGGTCGACCCCGACGCCAACATCATCTTCGGCTCCACCTTCGACGCCCAGCTGGACGGCAAGATGCGGGTGTCGGTGGTGGCGACCGGCATTGAGACCCTGGCCGGCCAGCAGCCGCGCCACCAGCCGGCGGCCCCGCAGCTGTCGGTCGTCAGCGGCACCGCCGCGCGCCGCGCGCCCGCCATTCCGGCCACGCCTTCGGTCAGCACCCCGGTGCGGCCGGCGGCCGGCGCCAGCTACCACGCGGCGCTGACGCCCGCGCCCATGGCCCCGGCCCCCATGACGGCGGCGTCCACCGCCACGGCCCCGGCACCGTCCGTGGCCACCGTGACCACGCCGGCACCGGCCCCCATCACCGCCCCACAGATGGCGGTGCCGGCCCCGGCCGCCTTCGCCACGCCGGCGACCGAAGCCGCACCGACGGCGCCCGCCGTCGAGATGGCGTCGGAACCGGCGGCCGAGCAGGCCCCCCGGGCGGAGGTGCCCATGCGCGCCCCCGCCCCCGGCACCCTGCGGGGCGAACGCGGCGGTACCGGTTTCATCCCGCCGCGCCCGGCCGATGCCGGTCCGCGCTTGGGCGCGCCCAACCCGGACCGCTACACGCCACCACAAGCCGAGCCACGTAAGAAGGGCATCTTCCAGCGCATGTTCGGCTTTGGCGGTGACGAGCCGGCGCCGCAAGCGGCCCCCCAGCCGCAGATGGCACCGCGCCAGCCGGCGCCGGCCGCGCACTATGCACCCCAGCCGGCGCCTCATGTCCAGCAGCAGCCGGTGCACCAGCATGCCGCCGCGCCCCAGGCCCAGCACCCGGCCCCGCGCCAGCCGGCGCCGTCCGTGCATCCGGAGCCCGGCTTGGGCCGCGCCCCGGGTGAGGACAGCTCGCTGGATATTCCGGCCTTTCTCCGCCGCCAGGCGAACTGAAATGAGGTATGGATGCATCCCGTGTGACTGACGTCACTGCATCGCATCATGCGAAGGGCCGCTTCCCGCAGGAAAGCGGCCCTTTTCATTTGTGGCGACAAGAAGGCAAAATTGCATTTGTGCTCAAGTAGATACGCATAGCGTCACGTAACATTCGGTAACAAAGAGTGATTTGAAGCCTGGGCGTCACGGCGTTACTTAGGCAGCATGACGTTTGGCCTTCGATGCACCGCAACATGCGGTTCACAGCAAGATCGGACGTCAGAGCCGAGGCGATAAGGCGGCAGGGTCCGAATTTTGGACCGCATGCCGAACCGGTCGCCGGACGTGAATGGCAGGGCCCCAGGTCGATCCGGACCACCCCACCGCCCTCGTCCGAACCCAAGTCCCTGGGGACATAACCCTGGGGCGCATGTGATGCAGGAAAGGCCCGGCCCGCCCCGTATCACGGCAGCATCAAGGAAGTTGGACCCGTGTACGCCGATCGTGAAATCACCACCGCCGCCCGCCAGCAGACGCTGAAGGCCCCCATCAACTGCACCGGTGTCGGCCTGCATTCCGGCCTGCCCGTTGCCATGACGATGCGCCCGGCACCCGCGAACACCGGTATCGTCTTCCGCCGGCTGGACCTGCTGCGCGGTGGCGCCACCGAGGCGCACGCCACCATCCCGGCCCGCTGACATCGAAAAGGGCAACCTGAAGGACGAGGTGCCGCTGGCCTGCGAGGTCATCCACACCCTCAGCTCCAAGCGCGCCCTGTCGGTGGCCCTGCTGCTGCACGACGTGGCGAAGGGCCGGGGCGGCGACCACTCCATCCTGGGCGCCAAGGTGGCGGAGAAGCTGTGCCCCCGTCTGGGCATGACGGAGGAAGAGACGGAAACGGTGGCTTGGCTGGTCCGCCAGCACCTGACCATGTCCATCGTCGCCTTCAAGCGCGACTGGATGATGAAAAGACAATCGGGACTTCATCGACATCGTGAAGTCGCCCGAACGCCTGAAGCTGCTGCTGGTCCTGACGGTGGCCGACATCCGTGCCGTGGGTCCCGGCCGCTGGAACAACTGGAAGGCGACGCTGCTGCGCCAGCTGTACTGGCGGTCCGAGGAAATGATGTCCGGCGGCGTGGTGGGGGCCGATGGGCGTGAGGCGCGCATCGCCAACGCGCAACGGGCGTTGCGCGCCCAGCTGCCGGACTGGGCCCCGGCCGATATCGACCACCACCTGGCGCTGGGCTATCCCAACTACTGGCTGGCCTTCGATCCGCCGACCCTGGCCCAGCACGCCCGCCTGATCCATGACGCGGAGACGCGTCGGGCGCCGCTGACCATCGACACCCGCTTCGATCCCGGCCGGTCGGTGACCGAGGTGACGATCTACACGGCCGACCATGCCGGCCTGTTCTCCCGCCTGGCGGGGGCCATGGCGCTGGCCGGCGGCGACATCGTCGACGCCCGCATCACCACCATGACCAACGGCATGGCGCTGGACGTCTTTTCCCTGCAAGGCACCGGCCCCGGCGGCATCCGCTTCGACAGCGGTGAGAAGCTGGCGCGGCTGAAGGCGTCGGTGGAGAAGGCGCTGGCCGGCGACATAAAACTGGCGCCGGAACTGGCCAAGCGCGTCTCGCCCCTGCCGCCGCGCACCCGGGTGTTCCGCGTGCCGCCGCGCGTGCTGATCGACAACAAGGCCAGCGCCGGCTACACGGTCATCGAGGTCAACGGCCGCGACCGGCCGGGCCTGCTCTACGACCTGACGCGCGCGCTGACGGCCCTGAACCTGCAGATCGCCTCTGCCAAGATCTCCACCTATGGCAACGCCGCCGTTGACGTCTTCTACGTGAAGGACATCTTCGGCCTGAAGGTGGCGCATGAGACCAAGCTGACCCAGATCCGCAAGGAACTGCTGGCCGTGCTGGACGATCCCGATCCGGCGGCGGAACAGCCCAAGGCCAAGCCGGTGCGCCGCCGGACGGCAGCGGCGGCCGAGTGACGTCACATTGATCCACACGCGCTTTTTCCTAGGACCCGACTGGGTCCGCCGGAGCTTTCCGGGGAACGCAGTGGACTGGAAAGCGAGGATAGCCAAGCGGCCGGATGGCCGCGCCCGGCGCTTGAGGGCCTATGAAAACTGGCACCCCTGCCGGTTTTCATATAATCCGCCATCATGAGCTTCGCACGCGCCACCGCCACCGTTGGCGGCCTCACCCTCATCTCCCGCGTCGGCGGGTTCATCCGCGACCTGCTGACCGCCTGGGTTCTGGGCGCGGGCGTGTCCGCCGACATCTTCATCGTGGCGCAGCGCCTGCCCAACTACTTCCGCTCCATGTTCGCGGAAGGGGCCTTCACCGTCAGCTTCGTGCCCATGTACTCCGCCGACCTGAAGGCGCGGGGGCGGGGGCCGGCCGACCAGTTCGCCGACCAGGCGCTGTCCTTCATGGTCATGGTGCTGCTGCCCGTCACCGCCCTGGTGATGATCGCCATGCCCTGGGTGATGCTGGGACTGGCCAGCGGCTACGCCGACCAGCCGCAGCATTTCGCCCGGCTGGTGGATCTGGGGCGCATCACCTTCCCCTACCTGATCTTCATTTCCATCACCGCCTTGCAGACCGGCGTGCTGAACGCGCTGGGCCGTTTCGCGCCGGGGGCGGCGGCGCCCATCGCTTTCAACATCTGCATGATCGCGGCGCTGGGCCTCACCGTGTGGCTGCACCTGGAGGCCAACCTGGGCCAGGCCTGGGGCCTGACCATCTCCGGCATGGTGCAGATGATCTGGCTGGCCGTTTCCTGCCACCGGGCGGGGGTCAGCCTGCGCATCACCTGGCCGCGCCTGACGCCGGATCTGCGGCGCCTGTTCCGCCAGATGGTGCCGGGCGCCATCAGCGCCAGCGTCATCCAGATCAACCTGATCATCGGCACCCATGTGGCGTCGCTGCTGCCGTCGGGGTCCATCTCCTACCTCTATTATGCCGACCGGCTGAATCAGCTGCCGCTGGGCGTCATCGGCATCGCCATCGGCACGGCGTTGCTGCCCACCCTGTCCCGCCATGTCCAGGGGGGGGAGCGGGACGCCATCGACCACCATGTCAGCCGGGGCATCGAATTCGGCCTGCTGCTGGCCCTGCCGGCGGCCTTCGCCCTGGGCCTGGTGCCGGAGCCCATCTACAAGGCGCTGTTCCATGGCGGCCGTTTCGGCTTGGGCGAGGCGCATCAGACGGCGCTGGCGCTGGCCATGTACGCGCCCGGCATCCCGGCCTACGTCGCCTCCAAGGTGCTGACCGCCATCTACTTCGCCCACCAGGACACGCGCACCCCCATGCGCATCGCCATCGCCACCCTGGTGGTGAACATGGGCCTGGCCACCGGCCTGGCGCTGTTCACGCCGCTGGGTCACCTGGGCATCGCGCTGGCCAGCACCGTCACCGCCTGGGGCAACATCAGCCTGCTGTCGCTCTCCCTGGTCCGGCGCGGCTGGCTGCGCCTGGACCGGCAGCTGCTGACCCGGGCGCCGCGCATCCTGGCGGCCAGCCTGGTGATGGCGGCCTGCCTGCTGCCCCTGGCCCATGTGCTGGACCCCTATTTCGTCGGGGGCGTCTGGGTGCGGGTGCCGGCGCTGGCCATCCTGGTGGCGGCCGGCCTGGTGGCCTACGGTATCGCGGTGGTGGCGCTGCGCGGCGTGGTGGTGACCGACTTCCTGGCCCGCATCCGCCGGAAAAGGAAATAGGGCGCCGGAAAAGGAAATAGGGCGCGCGCCCAGGCCGGCTTGACCGGCACGGGGGTGGGGCCCTACCTTCGCATCCCGGTTTTTACTTCCCCACCCAAGGCCACACCCGATGAACCGCATCTTTTCCGGCATGCAGCCGACCCGCCTGCTCCACCTCGGCAATTACCTGGGCGCGCTGCGGAATTGGGTGGCCTTGCAGGAACAGTACGAGTGCATCTTCTGCGTGGTGGATCTGCACGCCCTGACGCTGCCGCAGGATGCGCCGACGCTGACCAAAAACATCCGCGCCGTGGCGGCGGCCTACATCGCCGCCGGCGTCGATCCCGAGCGCAACCTGATCTACAACCAGTCGGCCGTGTCCGGCCATGCCGAGCTGTCGTGGATCTTCTCCTGCCACACCCCCATGGGCTGGCTGAACCGCATGACCCAGTTCAAGGAGAAGGCGGGCAAGCACCGCGACAACGCCGTGCTGGGCCTCTACGCCTATCCCGTGCTGATGGCGGCCGACATCCTGCTGTACAAGGCCACCCACGTGCCGGTGGGCGAGGACCAGAAGCAGCACCTGGAGTTGGCCCGCGACATCGCAGGCGCCTTCAACCGCTATTATGAGACGGAGGTCTTCCCGGCGCCCGAGCCCATGATCATGGGCGAGGCGACGCGGGTGATGAGCCTGCGCGACGGCACCAAGAAGATGAGCAAGTCGGACGAGTCCGACTACAGCCGCATCAATCTGACGGACGACGCCGACACCATCGCGCTGAAGATCCGCAAGGCCAAGACCGATCCGGAACCCCTGCCGGACACCACCGAGGAACTGGCGAAGCGGCCCGAGGCCGACAACCTGATCACCATCTACGCGGCGCTGGAGAACATCTCCAAGCAGGATGCCCTGTCCCGCCACGCCGGCGCCAACTTCTCCGCCTTCAAGGCCGACCTGTGCGACCTGTCGGTGGCCAAGCTGTCGCCCATCACCGACAAGATGAACCAGTTGCTGGCCGAGCCGGCGGAACTGGACCGGATTCTGCGCAACGGTGCCGACAAGGCGAACGAGATCGCGTCGCGCACCATGGCGGAGGTGAAGGACATCGTCGGCCTGCTGCGTCCGTAAGCTACTGGCGGCCCCAGGCGCAAGGATCAGCGGCGCGGGGCCGATCCCCACGCCGCTTTTCTTTTGCGCGTAAACGGCAAGGCCCATGGCCGCCGCCCGGCCGCTCAGGTAGAGTTGGCCTGTGGCCGGCACGCCTAGGGATCCCATGCAAATCTACCTGCCGATCGCCGAGATGTCGGTCAACGTCTTCTGGGTCCTGGGCCTGGGGGCCATGGTCGGTTTCCTGTCCGGCCTGTTCGGGGTGGGGGGCGGCTTCCTGATGACGCCGCTGCTGATCTTCATCGGCGTGCCGCCGGCGGTGGCGGTGGGAACCCAGGCCAACCAGCTGGTGGGGGCCGGCGTCTCCGGCGTCATGTACCATTGGCGCAAGCGCAACGTGGACGTGAAGCTGGGCCTGGTGATGCAGGCCGGCGGCATCGTCGGCACCGTGCTGGGCGTCATGCTGTTCGGCATGTTGCAGCGGCTGGGCCATATCGACCTGGTCATCTCGCTGTCCTACGTCATCTTCCTGGGCGGCATCAGCGGCCTGATGCTGATGGAAAGCGTGCGCGCCCTGTTCCGCGGCCGGCGCAAGGGGGCGACGCGGGGCAAGCTGCACCACCACACCTGGCTGCACGGCCTGCCGTTCAAGATGCGGTTCCCCCGCTCGCGCCTGTACATCAGCGTGCTGCTGCCGGTGGGCATCGGCTTCATCGGCGGCGTGCTGGTGGCCATCATGGGCATCGGCGGCGGCTTCCTGCTGGTGCCGGCCATGATCTACATCCTGGGCATGCCCACCACCCTGGTGGCCGGCACCTCGCTGCTGCAGATCATCCTGACCACCGGCGTGGCGGCCGTGCTGCAGGCCGCCACCAACCACACGGTGGACATCCTGCTGGCCCTCATGCTGCTGGTCGGTGGCGTGCTGGGTGCCCAGATGGGCTCGCGCGCCAGCGGCTATCTGAAGGGGGAGCAGGCCCGCGCCCTGCTGGCCCTGACCGTGCTGGGGGTGGCCGTCAAGCTGGCGGTGGACCTGGTGCTGACGCCGGACGACCTCTATTCCATCACCACCACAGCGGGCCCGAAATGAGGGCGCGGCGCTGGGGCGGGGCGATGGCTGTGCTGGCGTTGCTGGCAATTTGGACGCCGGTGCGGGCCCAGACCCTGGTGGCCGACCTGTCCAGCCATTTGATCGCCATCACCACCGGCTTCACCGGCACCGACGTTGTGCTGTTCGGCGCCATCGACCAGCCGGGCGACGTCGCCGTGGTGATCGAAGGGCCGGAAACCTCCCAGACCGTGCGGCGCAAGGACCGCATCGCCGGCATCTGGATCAACAATGAAACCCTGAAGTTCTCCCACGTCCCGGGCTTTTATGGCGTCGCCAGCAACAAGCCGCTGGACGCGCTGTTGCCACCAGCAGTTGCACAACGCCATGAAATCGGGCTTGATCATGTGCGCATGTTGCCGCGCGCGGATGCCGATGCCACCACGGTGGCGGAGTTCCGCTCGGCCCTCATCCGCAACAAGCAGCGCGAGGGGCTGTACGGCACCGAAGTGGGGGAGGTGGTCTTCCTGGGCCAGCGCCTGTTCCGGACGTCGATCAGCTTCCCGGCCAACGTGCCGATCGGGCTCTACACCGTCAGCGTCTACCTCATCCGCGACCAGGATGTGGTGGGGGCGCAGACGACACCGCTGGCCGTCAGCAAGATCGGCTTTTCCGCTGACATTTTCGACTTCGCCCAGCATGACGGCCTGATCTACGGCCTGATGGGCGTGTTGTTGGCGGTTGGCGCCGGCTGGCTGGCCGGCACCGTGTTCCGTAAGGGCTGACACCAGTCCAGCGTTCCTGTCACCATGCGTTCTCGTCACCATACTGGCAGAGGGGTGCAGCGTCCCATGTCCATCGATGATCCCATCCCGCCGGCCGCCGGCCCTCAGCGCATCTTCCTGGTGGTGGTGGACGAGACGGAGGAAATGACCGTCGCCCTGCACTACGCCGCCCGCCGCGCCCGCAGCACCGGTGGCCGTGTGGCCCTGATGCACTGCATCGAACCGGGCGACTTCCAGCACTGGGCGGCGGTGGAGGATCTGATGCGCCAGGAGCGGCGGGAGGAGGCGGAGCAGTTGCTGCAACGCCTGGCCCGCGACGTGGTGGACATCTGCGGCTCGCCCCCCGCGATCTACCTGCGCGAGGGCGACACCCGGGATGAACTGCTGGCCCTGATCGCGGAGGAGCCGTCGATCTCCATCCTGGTGCTGGCCGCCGGCACCGACACCGCCGGCCCCGGCCCCCTGATCACCTATATCGTGGGCAAGATGTCGGGCACGCTGCGCATCCCCATCACCATCGTCCCCGGCTCCCTCAACGACCTGCAGCTGGACGCGATAACGTGATGCATGGTCCTCAGGCGCCGGCAGGCCCTAGTTTTAAAAGAGCGCCGTGTGGCCTTTTAAAAGGCTGTGGCGGATCGTTCCGCTTTTGAAAAAAGCCGTGGGCCTTCAAATTTTCAAAATGCCGCCGGTGGTTGAAATCACGGGATCGATGATGGGTCATGAAGGCCACTAATTCCGTGGGATTCCAGCGGTCTTAGCCACTTGTTTTGCGGCCGTGCCAGTCGCGGCGCGGGGTCGCGCAGACCGGGTCTGCCGCTTGACGCCTTGATATTGGCGGACAGTCGCCCCATTTTGGCTAAAATGCTGGTGCACACACGGCGCGCTGCCGTATTTTGGGTCCACATTTTCGTATTGTCTTTCAAGGCGTTGCAAATGTTCATCCAGACCGAGGACACCCCCAATCCGGCCACGCTGAAGTTCATTCCGGGCCGGGAGGTGTTGGCGCGGGGGACGGCCGATTTCGCCGACAAGGCGTCCGCCGACCGCTCTCCCCTGGCGCAGGCGCTGTTCGACGTTGACGGCGTGGAACGGGTCTTCCTGGGCGGGGACTTCGTCACCGTGACCAAGGGCGGGAACCAGGACTGGTTCACGCTGAAGCCCCAGATCCTGGGCCGCATCATGGAGCATTTCGCGGCCAACCGCGCCGTGCTGCTGGATGAGGCGGAAGACGGCCATAGCGACGGTGAAGAAGAGGATTCCGAGATCGTGGCCCAGATCAAGGAATTGCTGGACACCCGCGTGCGTCCTGCCGTGGCGCAGGATGGTGGTGACATCACTTTTCACGGTTTCGACAAGGGCATTGTCTACCTGACCATGAAAGGTTCGTGCGCCGGCTGCCCCAGCTCGACCGCGACATTGAAGGCCGGCATCGAAAACATGCTGCGCTACTACATTCCTGAGGTTGTCGAAGTTCGCGCGGCCCGCTAGTATGCCGGCCGCCCACCCCCCCGCGAAGGATGGGGGAAGGATGGTTGGTGGGTGGCGCCTGATGGGGAAGATGGACCGACAGAGACGCGTCCCCCCGACGGTGTAAGTGTTACCCGTGCAGCCATGCCGGCCTGGAGAATGGCCCACATAGTGGCGGGCCCATTGGGCATGGCTGAACGGATTATCCCGGATTTGATTTCCGGCAGCAAAAACGTCCGATGGACGCGTACCCCGATCGCCCTATGTCCCTGACCAGTGGACGCGATCGAATGGGGCGGGCGTCTGGACGTTCCTCGGTAACTGTTCGGAGCATTCATTAATGGCGAAGGTCGACACTGCGGGGATTCCCGCGCAGCGCTGGCTGGCTATTGGTACCGTGCTCGTGATGGTTTTCGCGGTCTTCCCGTTGACCCTCGCTGAGCTGGCGTCCGGAAGCGGTCCGCTTCTGGCCCCGACCGGTTTCATTATTCCCGTGAAGCGCCCGGCCCCCCAGGCCGTGGCCCAGGTGCAACAGCCCGTGGCGCCGCTGCCGAAGCTGGACGCCCAGAACCTGTTGGCCCTGTTCAAGGAAAAGAATTTCACATTGGATGAGGTGCGCACGGGCGAACGCCCGGTGCCCCGCATCGTGCTGGCCGGCCTGCCCCGCGACCTGGGCAAGATGGACAGCGTCGACGACCGCAAGCAGGTCTTCGTGAACACCATGCTGCCCCTGGTGCTACTGGTGAACGAGGAGATCGAGCGGGACCGTGCCCGCCTGATGGCGCTGCGTGACAGCCTGAAGGGTGCTGCGCCCACGTCTGCGCCCACGTCCGCGCCCACGGCGGCGGCGCCCAAGGACGGGGTTCCGGCGGACGCTCCCGCAGGTGGTCCGGTTGGGGGTCCGGTTGGGGGCAATGTGGTGGAAGCCGCCCTGCGCGTGCCCGCCCCGGCGGCGCCCAAGGCGGCGGCGCAGCCGGGCGTGGGCATGGGAAGCGGTGCCGGGGTGCCGGCCGCGGCCGCTCCCGCCCTATCGCCGCTGGACCAGGTGTGGGTGGCCCGTCTGGCCGCCCGCTACGGCATGGACCCCAGCCGCAAGATCGACCTGGACGCGCTGCTGCGCCGGGTGGACGTGGTGCCGGTTTCCATGGCGCTGGCCCAGGCGGCGGAGGAAAGCGGGTGGGGCACCTCCCGCTTCGCCCAGCACGGCAACGCCCTGTTCGGCCAGCTGACCTGGTCGGAAGAGGAGAAGGAGGGCATCACGCCCCGTAACCGCCGCCCGGGCGATACCTCGCGCTTCCGCAAGTTCGAGGATCTGCTGGACTGCGTGCGCGTCTACATGCAGAACCTGAACACCCACGACGCCTACGCCCAGTTCCGCGCCACCCGCGCCAGCCTGCGTCGGCAGGGCAAGCCGCTGGATACCCTGCTGCTGCTGAACACCCTGGACAAATATTCCGAGCTGGGGCCGGTCTACGTTAAATCGTTGCGCTCGCTGATCCGCACAAATGGCCTGCGGGACTTCGACCAGGCGGTGCTTCATAACGAGCCGCAGCAGATCGTGGTGCAGGTCAAGCACGCGGGTTAATGTCAAATGCGCCCTCAGACGCCGGGCGGCGGACATCCGTCCGCCTTGGCTGATCCTCGATTTGCAGTCCACTTCGTTCCCCGCAAATCTGCGGCGCCCGCAGTCGCGGGCTACAGCGCACGAGGCACCTCTCGCGCCGCTGGTATAATCCTCTTTTCGCGCACGCACGCTTGACGGTTTCTTGATTTTCATAGGCCCGCCTGCCGGGCACTCTTGCGGTGTCAACCGGCCCCCGCCATGCTCGGGCGCCGAACCCGACCGTCCAGCTGTCACCGGCTGGACGGCGGGCGGGATCACAGGGACCCTGGACGCCCGCCCCGGACGTCACAGGCGACAATCAGAAGCAGGAAACCGGACCCCATGAGCGAACCCTTGACCGAGGCAGGCAAGGACCTGCTGTTCCGCACCGCCCGCACCCAGAACGGCTGGATCGACAAGCCGGTGCCCGAGGCGCTACTGCGCGAACTCTATGATCTGTTCAAGTTCGGCCCCACCAGCGCCAACTGCAGCCCGGCCCGCATCGTCTTCGTGACGTCGGCGGAGGGCAAGGAACGCCTGAAGCCGGCGCTGTCGGGCAACAACACGGAGAAGACGATGACGGCGCCGGTCACCGCCATCATCGGCCATGACCTGGCCTTCTACGACCAGTTGCCCCGCCTGTTCCCCCATGCCGACGCCCGGTCCTGGTTCACCAGCAGCGAGGAGCTGGCCCGCACCACGGCCTTCCGCAACGGCACCCTGCAGGGCGCCTACCTGATGCTGGCCGCCCGCTCCCTGGGCCTGGACTGCGGCCCCATGTCGGGCTTCGATAACGCCAAGGTGGATGCCGAGTTCTTCCCTGGCGGCACGGTGAAGTCCAACTTCCTGTGCAACCTGGGCTATGGCGACCCGTCCAAGGTGTTTCCCCGCCTGCCGCGCCTGGAATTCGAAGAGGCGTGCAGCATCGTTTAGAGCGGAACGCGATCAGGTGGACTCACCTGATCGTGTAAATCCGCTCTATCATGTGCAGGTTAAGAGCGGGCGCGGACACGTCATGGAGACATCCGCGCTGGAGCGAAAGGCGCGCCTGGGCCTTCGGGTCCGGGCCGCCAAGCTCTTACTGGCGGCACCGTATCAGGCCGTCAGGCGCGGTCCCAATGCGCCATCGTCCACCAGCGGATAGAGATGGGCGTCGGGCAACTGGTAGTGCCACCATTCCGACGCGTAATGCGCCCATCCCGCCACGGCCATCACGCCCAGCAACAGGGCGCGGTTGCGCTGCACCGCCGCAGGCACGGTGTCGTCGGTGTGATGGGCCCGTGGGCTCATGTCGTCGAAACCCGTTCCCATGTCCAGGACCGTGCCGTCGGCCCGCGCCAGCGTCAGATCCACCGCCACGCCGCGTGTGTGGTTGGAACCGGTGCGCGGATCGGCGATGAACACGGGATCGGGCAGGGCCCGCCACAGGGCCCACTGCGTCTGGGGCGGGCGGTAGGCGTCGAAGATGCGCAGGCGCAGATCCAGCGCCGCCGCCCGCGCGATGGCCCGGGCCAGGCACGCCGCCGCCACGGGGTGCAACAGGCATAGCGGCCTGCCGTATAGGGGGCTTCCCGTCAGGTTGTCGGCCGTGGCATAGCGGAGATCGAGATCGACGTCGAACCCCGTTTCCGGGGCGATGGTCACGAAGTGCGGCTGGCCGGTGGGCGCCATGATCGCTCGCTGGTCTGTTCGCGGGTTTGTTCAAAGGGAATCATCGCATGGGCCTGTCTAGCATGCCGGCCGACGGGACGGGGCGCATCATCGCCCTGGGCATCGATACCGCCACCAGCGTCTGCGCCGTGGCCCTGTGGTCGGTCGAAGGAGTGGCGGACATCCCTGCCGGCCGATCGGTGATGCTGGCCGCGAAGGCTGAAGCCCTGGCCCGGGGCCAGGCGGAACGGCTGCTGCCCCTGGTGGACGAGGTGCTGGCCCAGGCCGGTCTGGATTATGCCGCCATCGATCGTTTCGGCGTCACCATCGGCCCCGGCGCCTTCACCGGCCTGCGCGTGGGCTTGGCCGCGGCCCGCGGCCTGGCGCTGGCCGCCAGCCGGCCGCTGATGGGCGTCACCGGCCTGCAGGCCTACGCCCACGCCGCCGTGCATGGACTGGGCGTGCAGGCGCGCACGCCGGGACTGGGCGCACAAGGACAGGACACTCAGGCGCCGGGTGATCCGACCCGCCCCCTGCTGGTAGCCATCGACAGCCGGCGGGAGGATTTCTACCTGCAGGCATTCGACCCCATGGGCTTGGCGCTGACGGAACCGCAGGCGGTGCTGCCGGCCGATGTTCCCGCCTATGCCGCCGCGTTGCCCGTCTGGCCGCTGCTGCTGGGCGATGCCGCGCCGGCGGTGGCGGTCGTGCTGGCCGCAGCCGGCTGTGATCATTCCGTGGCCGCGCTGGGGGCCGAGGGCCCGGCCCTGGCGGTGGCGCGCATGACGGCGCTGGCCACGCCGGCGGTCCTGGCGGCCCATCCGGCCAACCCCCTCTACATCCGTCCGCCAGACGTCACCGTCCCCGCCGGCACGGGAGTGGCCCCCTGATGGCGGTCATCGTCCGGCCGGCGTTGGCTGCGGAGGTGCAGGTGCTGGCGGCGGTGCACGCGCTGTGTTTCGCCGATGCCGACGTGGCTGGCCCCCCCTGGTCGGCGGAGGCCATATCCAGCCTGTTGACCCTGCCCGGCGTGGCGGCCCTCATCGCGCAGGAGGACGACCAGCCCCTGGGCATGGCGCTGATCCGCACGGTGGTGGATGAGGCGGAGATACTGACCGTGGGGGTTACCCTGGTAGCCAGAGGGCGCGGCGTGGGCGGCGCCCTGGTGTCGGCTTGCGCCCAGGCCGCCGCCGCCGCCGGTGCCGCCGCGCTTTATTTGGAGGTGGCGGAAACCAACACGGCGGCCCGCTGTCTTTACGCCGCCACCGGCTTCGAACCCATCGGCCGCCGCGCGAATTACTACCACCTGGCTGGCCAGGCGGTGGCGGCGATGCTGCTGCGACGCACGCTGGACGCCACGCCCGCAGTCTAGGCGCCCTGGTATCAAGGGCGGAAACAAAAAAAGCGGGTAGAGATTATTTAGTTACACGTATGCGGTGTATGCCTTCTGGTCGATCTTGATCTTCCGGTCCCCGCATCTCCACTGTATAGCCATGCTCCCGCAAGGACCTTGGAACGTTGTTCAGCGGCTCCCCGCTGTTAAGGCGGATTTCAAGCATTTCCCCGGCCTTCAGCTTTTCAACCGCAAGCTTGGCTCGCACAAAGGTAATAGGACAAACCTGGGCAGTTATATCCAAAAGACTGAGTGTGGGTGCTTCTGTTGTCAATCTGTCCTCACGCGATGAACTTGAACGTTATTGCCATGTTTATGTTTTAGACTTATACAAGTCAGGTACTGCATCCTTGGAGTAAGGAAAATGACCGGTCCGTCCGCGGCGAGTGAGTTGTTGTCCCTGACCACGGAAATTGTTTCCGCCCACGTTTCCAATAATACAGTGCCGCCTGCCGACCTGACGGCGCTGATCGAGCAGGTCTACAAAACCCTGACCAACATCGGGCAGGAGCAGCCGGCCACGGTGGAAAAGCCGCAGCCCGCCGTTCCCATCAAGCGGTCGGTCACCCCGGAGTACATTGTGTGCCTTGAGGATGGAAAAAAGCTGAAAATGCTGAAGCGCCATCTGAAAACGGCCTACAACATGACGCCGGAGGAATACCGCGAGAAGTGGTCCCTGCCGTCCGACTATCCCATGGTGGCCCCCAACTACGCCAAGCAACGGTCCCGTCTGGCCAAGGAAATCGGCCTGGGCACCCGCGCGCGCAGCGACGCCTGATCGGCCATAGGTCCGATTGGGTGGCACGCATGGTAGGCCTGCGCGGCTTTTGCCGGGCTGGCCCCTCACGGCCATGACGGTGCCGTCCCGCATGGGGCGGGGGCGAAAAACGAGGCAGGCGGCGGCCGCCCGGTCCGGTTGCCGCCTGTTCGTCTTTTCCAAGTCATCGCCGGGATTTACGCCTGGTTTCCTACCGTTCTCATCGGTGGCGTTTCCGATTCCGGACAATAGTCGCCACAGCCTTGGCGAAACCGGGCCAATTGTTTCTTCGCCTTAACAGACGCGTGAATCTTTGATGACCCGGCGGGGGTGGCCCGCATGAGTCGGTTGACCGCCCCGCGGCGCTTTGTGGTATGCCAATGACGCAAGCGTTTTCCCGGGGGCCGCGGCCTTGGCTTTGGAAGGCCTTGGCTTCGGTTGGAAACCGTCACTCAAATCGCGACCGCCTCTGGCGCCGCTCAAGGACCGCGAACGAGAGCATGGCTGACATCACGATCGACGCTCTGACCTCTGGCGATCTTCGCATGGGGAGCCTGGAGGTCCGCTTGGCCGAAACCAAGGCCGAGGTTGAGGCCGCCCAGGCCATCCGCTACCGGGTCTTCTATGAAGAGATGGAAGCGCACCCGACGCCGGAGATGCTGCGCCTGCGCCGCGACTTCGACGATTTCGACGCGCTGTGCGATCACCTACTGGTCATCGACCATGCCCGGGGCGCCGGTGCCGCCGGCGTGGTCGGCACCTACCGCCTGATCCGCCGCGCCTGCGCCGCCCGCGCCGGCTCATTCTACTCCAGCGACGAATATGACATCGCGCGGCTGGAGGAATACCGGGGCGAAATCCTGGAGCTGGGCCGCTCCTGCGTGGACGCCGCCTACCGCAGCCGCCACGCCATGCAGCTGCTGTGGCGTGGCATCGCCGCCTATGTCGCGATGCACGACATCCACCTGCTGTTCGGCTGCGCCAGCTTGCCGGGGACCGACCCCAAGGCGCTGGCCCTGCCGCTGTCCTACCTGCACTACCACCACCTGGCCCCGCCGGCCCTGCGCCCGGTGGCCCTGCCGCACCGCTATGTCGACATGCGCCTGATGGAAGAGCATGACGTCGATCCGCGCCGCGGCCTGGCCATGGTGCCACCCCTGATCAAGGGCTATCTGCGCCTGGGTGGCTTCGTGGGTGATGGCGCCGTGGTCGATCATCAGTTCAACACCACCGACGTCTCCATCGTGGTGAAGACCGACATGATCACCGACAAGTACCTGCGCCATTACGAACGGCGCGGATCGGCCATGATCTAGTGACCGTGACCTGATCCTGGCCGCGTCCCGTTCATCCGTATCCGTAGGAGGGCATACCATGGCGATCGGCTCCACCCGTGCCGGTTCCGTGCGCTTGGCCCTTTACCTGGCGTGGACCTTCCTGTGCATCCCGGTGCAGGCGGCCCTGGTGTCGATGAAACTGCCTGGCCAGGCGCGCTTTCCCCGCTTCTATCACCGGGTTTGCTGCCGGCTGATGCTGGCCCTGGATGTGGACGTAGTGGGCGAGCCGTCGGTGGGCCGGCCCACCCTGTTCGTCTCCAACCATTCCTCGTACCTCGACATCCCGGTCCTGGGCTCCATCATCGATTGCTCCTTCGTGGCCAAGTCCGAGGTGGGCCTGTGGCCGCTGTTCGGCCTGCTGGCCAAGCTGCAGCGCACCGTCTTCGTCAACCGCGCCAACAAGCGCGAGGCCGGGAAGCAGCGTGACGACATGGCCGGCCGCCTGGTTGGCGGTGACAGCCTGGTCCTGTTCCCGGAGGGCACCAGCAGCGACGGCAACCGCGTCCTGCCCTTCAAGACCGCCCTGTTCGCCGTGGCCAACACCCAGGTGGACGGCCACCCGGTGGCGGTGCAGCCGGTCAGCGTGACGTGCACCCACCTGGACGACCTGCCGCTGGGCCACGATCTGCGTCCCCTGTACGCCTGGTATGGCGACATGGAACTGCCACCCCACCTGTGGCAGATGATCGGTGCCGGCCGCCTGCGCATCCGGGTGGAGTTCCACCCCGTGGTCTCGCTGGAGGATTTCAGCTCCCGCAAGGCCCTGGCCGATCATTGCTGGCAGGTGGTGGCCGCCGGCGTGGACCGCGCCGTGTCCGGCAGCTGGTCGCGGCCTTTGCCCGCCGCCCGCCCGGCCATGCCGGCCGCCCCAGTGGTGGCCCCGGTGGTCGGCGGCGGGCCGGAAGCGGCGGCGGGGGCGGTGTGAGTCCAGGCCCGTCTTGACGATCACCTCCTTGACTACGCCCCGTGGCCGCCTAATGTTACGGCCAGCGCGCCAGCCCAGGGCCGGCGCGCCTTTTGTGTTAGGTCCGCGGGCCCCGGAACGGCCGCGGCGAGGAGTACGGTGTGGCGACGTCGCGTAAGAAGCTGTTCATCAAGACCTACGGCTGCCAGATGAACGTCTATGACAGCGGCCGCATGGCCGACGTCCTGGCGCCCCTGGGCTATGAACCGGCGGAGGAGGCGGAGGGGGCCGACATGGTCATCCTCAACACCTGCCATATCCGCGAAAAGGCGTCGGAAAAGGTCTATTCGGAGCTGGGCCGCCTGCGCCTGCAGCAGCAGGAGAAGGCGTCGGCGGGCGAGCGCATGATCATCGCCGTGGCCGGCTGCGTCGCCCAGGCCGAGGGCGCGGAGATCATGGCCCGCGCCCCGCACGTGGACATGGTGTTCGGCCCGCAGACATATCACCAGCTGCCGGAGATGGTGACCCGGGCCGTGCGCGGCGCCGGTGGCGTCATCAACACCGACTTCCCGGTCGAGAGCAAATTCGACCTGCTGCCGGGCGAGGGCGCCACGCCGCAGGGCCCGTCGGCCTTCGTCTCCGTTCAGGAAGGCTGTGACAAGTTTTGCACCTTCTGCGTCGTGCCCTATACCCGGGGCGCTGAATATTCCCGCGCCGCCGCCCAGATCCTGGAGCAGGCGCGGCGCATGGCGGCCAACGGCACGGTGGAGATCACCCTGCTGGGCCAGAACGTCAACGCCTACCATGGGGAAGGGCCGGACGGCCGCACCTGGGGGTTGGGCCGGCTGATCCGCGAACTGGCGGAAATCGACGGGTTGAGCCGCATCCGCTACACGACCTCGCACCCCCGCGACATGGACGACGACCTGATCGGCGCCCATGCGGAGGTGCCGCAACTGATGCCCTTCGTCCACCTGCCGGTGCAGAGCGGGTCGGACCGCATCCTGGCGGCGATGAACCGCAAGCACACGGCCGACGACTACCGCCGCATCGTCGACAAGCTGCGCGCCGCCCGGCCTGGCCTGGCGCTCAGCAGCGACTTCATCGTGGGCTTCCCCGGTGAAACGGCGGAGGACTTCGCCGCCACCCTGCGGCTGATCACCGATGTCGGCTACGCCAGCGCCTATTCCTTCAAGTACAGCGCCCGCCCCGGCACGCCCGCCGCCACCATGGCGGAGGGCCGCCTGACCGAAGAGGACAAATCGGCGCGGCTGGAAACGGTGCAGGCCTTGCTGGCTGAACAGCAGCGCGCCTTCAACGCCGGCCTCATGGGCACGGTGCAGCCCGTGCTGTTCGACCGCCGGGGCAAGCTGCCGGGCCAGCTGTTGGGCCGCAGCCCCCATATGCAGGCGGTTCATGCCACCGCCCCCGACCGCCTGTTGGGCCAGGTGGTGCCGGTGCGCATCACCGCCGCGTCGGCCAGCAGCCTGGGTGGGGAGGTCGTCACCACCGAGACGGTGTACGGCGGCGAGAGCGCCCTGGCCGTCATCGCCCCCGACATCAAGGCCAATCATCAGGAGATGACGGCGTGACCACAGCGTCCGGAACGGACCAGCGTATCGACCTGCAGTTCGACGACAACCGCCTGCTGCCCCTGCTGTTCGGAGAACATGAACAGTATCTGAGCCGCATCGAGCGGCAGTTGGGCGTCAGCCTCATCAGCCGCGGCAACTGCCTGACCATATCCGGCCCCGAGGATGCCTCGGGTGCCGCCCGCGCCGCCCTGGACGCCCTGTGGGAACGGCTGAAGCGCGGCATGCCCGTGGGCCCGGCGGAGGTCGACGCCGCCATGCGCATCGCCACCGGCGTGGACGCCGACAGCCGCACCCGGGCCCTGGCCTCCATCACCCGGCCCGAGGCGGTGCTGAAGACCCGCCGCCGCGACATCACCCCCCGGTCGCCCACCCAGGCCGCCTATCTGAAGGCGCTGGCGGAGAACGAGCTGGTGTTCGGCCTGGGCCCCGCCGGCACGGGCAAGACCTATCTGGCCATGGCCCAGGCGGTGTCGCTGCTGATCACCGGCCGGGTGGACCGCATCGTCCTGTCCCGCCCGGCGGTGGAGGCGGGGGAGAAGCTGGGCTACCTGCCTGGCGACATGCGCGAGAAGGTGGACCCCTACCTGCGCCCGCTGTACGACGCCCTCTATGACATGCTGCCGGCGGAGCAGGTGGCCAAGCGCCTGGGCTCCGGCGAGATCGAGGTGGCGCCCCTGGCGTTCATGCGCGGCCGCACCCTGGCGAACGCCTTCGTCGTGCTGGACGAGGCGCAGAACACCACGCCCATGCAGATGAAGATGTTCCTGACCCGCCTGGGCGAGGGTAGCCGCATGGCCATCACCGGCGATCTCAGCCAGGTGGACCTGCCGGGCGGCGTGAAGTCCGGCCTGCGCGAGGCGGTGGAGGTGCTGGAGGGCGTGCACGGGGCGGCCTTCGTCCACTTCTCCGCCGCCGACGTGGTTCGGCATCCCCTGGTGGGCCGCATCGTCGAGGCCTACGACCGCGCCGACGCCCGCCGCCGGCAGGTGGCGACGATGGGCCGCACGGGCCGGTCATCGGCCGACGCCTCGCCGGATATCGAGGAATGACCGTGGACACCGCCCGGGCCGACGCCCTGGAGATCATCGTCGAGGTCGAGGCCGGCGACTGGCAGGCCGCCATCCCCGGTGTGGAGGATCTGGTGACCGCCGCCGCGCGCCGCGCCCTGCGCCAGGCGCTGGCCGTGGATGCGGAGGCTTTGCCGGTGGGGGACGGCGAGGTCTCCATCCTGCTGTCCGACAACGCCGCCGTGCGGGTGCTGAACCACCAGTATCGCGGCAAGGACAAGCCCACCAACGTCCTGTCCTTCCCCATGCTGCCAGAGGGGGATGGCGAGGAGGATGGGGACGACGATGTCGAATTCCCGGAGGGCATGGAACGCCCGCCCTACCTGCTGGGCGACATCATCCTGGCATATGAAACCTTGATGACCGAGGCGGCGGAACAGAACAAACCCGTCGCCAACCACTTGACCCACCTTGTGATCCATGGCGTGCTTCACTTGTTGGGCTATGATCATATTGAGGACGCCGAGGCCGAGACCATGGAACGGCTGGAGACGGTGATCCTGGCGGACATGGGCATAGCCGATCCCTATCGGGACGGTGCCGGCCCCACCCGTGAAGACCTCCAGAGCGAAGAGACCACGCACTAAACGATGGCCGATCTTTCCGACAGTCGAACGCCCCGTGACGACGGGGCCGAAGATCATGGGTCGCTGACCCAGCAATTCCGGGGCTGGCTGCGCGCCGCCCTTGGCGGACGCGTGGATCCCACGTTGCGTGACACGATCGAGGAATTGATCGAGGACAGCGGCGGGGATGAGAGCTCGGTCGGTGGCAACGAGAAGGCGCTGCTGGCCAACATCCTGAAGCTGCGCGGCCGCACGGTGGTGGACATCATGGTCCCCCGGGCTGACATCCTGGGGATCGAGGTTTCCATCAGCCTGCCCGACCTGATCCGCCGCTTTTCCGAGGATGCGCATTCGCGTATGCCGGTCTACCGCGAGACCCTGGACGACGTGCTGGGCATGGTCCACATCAAGGACGTGCTGGCGGTGGTGGCCGACCAGCGTCCCTTCGACCTGCCCTCCATCGTGCGCGAGGTGCAGATCGTGGCGCCCAGCATGCCGGTGCTGGACCTGCTGGTGCACATGCGCCAGGCGCACCAGCACATGGCCCTGGTGGTGGACGAGTTCGGCGGCATCGACGGCCTGGTCACCATCGAGGATCTGGTGGAGGAGATCGTCGGCGAGATCGAGGACGAGCATGACGACGCGGTGCAGCCGCGCCTGATCGAGCGTCCGGACGGCACGCTGATCGCCGACGCCCGCCTGCCGCTGGAGGATTTCGAGGCCCGCGTCGGCCCCGTCCTGGACGAGGAGGAGAGGGAGGAGGTCGACACATTGGGCGGTCTGGTCTTCTCCCTGGCCGGTCGCATCCCCCGCCGGGGCGAGGTGCTGGTCCATCCATCGGGCATCGAGTTCGAGGTGATCGACGCCGACCCCCGCCACATCAAGCGCCTGCGCGTGCGCAGCCTGCCGAACGACGCCGGCCAGGACGCGCCGCTGGTGGCCGGGTCCTGACCGGCCGCCGCCCCTGACCGGAGACCATCCCCATCGTGAGCCTGCCTGATCGTCTGGCCCGCCTCGCCAACCGCATGCGGGGGGGCGGCCGCTGGCGCCGCCTGGGGCTGGCCGCCCTGCTGGGTGGGCTGGCCACCCTGGCCATGCCCCCCGTCAACGCCGTGCCCGTGCTTTGGCTGGCCTTCCCCGGGCTGATCTGGCTGCTGGACGGGGTGGAACGCCCGGCCGCCGCCTTCTGGACCGGCTTGGCCTTCGCCTTCGGCCATTTCGTGCTGGGGCTGTACTGGGTGGGGGCGGCCCTGCTGGTCTTCCCGCGCTTCTGGCCCCTGCTGCCCTTCGCCGTGGCGGGCCTGCCCCTGCTGCTGGGCTTGTTCGTCGGTACGGGCACCTTGGTCTGGTGGGGCCTGGTGCGGCGTTTCCGCATGGGCGGCGTCGCGCGGTGCCTGCTGTTCGCCGTGGTGTGGACGGTGGTGGAATATGCGCGCGGCCACGCCTTCACCGGCTTTCCCTGGAACCTGATCGGCTACGCCTGGGTGGGCCTGCCCGGCCCGGCGCAGGTCGCCTCGCTGGTGGGTGTCTATGGCCTGTCGCTGCTGACCGTGCTGCCGGCCAGCCTGGCGGCGGCGCTGGCGAATGGCGGCCGCCGTCCCTGGGCGCCGGGGGTGGCGGGACTGGGCCTGGTGGCGGTCATGGCGGCCTATGGCGTCNCGCGCGTGCCGGCGGGCAAGTTGCGCTGGTGCGGGTGTCATGCTGCGCCTGGTGCAGCCCAACATCGACCAGGCCGACAAATGGAACGCCGAGACCGACTGGACCATGTCCTCCTCATGCTGGCCCTGTCGCGCCAGCCCCAGCCGCCGGGTGCCGCCCCCCTCACCACCCTGGTGTGGCCGGAGACGGCGGTGCCCTACCTGCTGGAGGATGAGCCGGAGCTGCTGAAGGCCATCGGCCAGGTGACGCCGCCGGGCGGCCTGACCCTGACCGGCACCCTGCGCCTGACGCCCGCCGGCACCCCCGGCGCGCAGGATGGTACGGACACCTACTGGAACAGCCTGGTGGCGGTGAACGACCAGGGCCAGGCGCTGGCCCATTATGACAAGGCCCACCTGGTGCCTTTCGGCGAATACACGCCCTTGCGCCGTTGGCTGCCGTTGCGGGCGGTGGCGGTGGTGTCGCCCTCCAGCTCCATCATGGGGGCCGGCCCGGGCCCCAGCACGCTGACCCTGCCCGGCCTGCCGCCGGCCAGCCCGCTGATCTGCTATGAGGTCATCTTCCCCGGCATGGTGACGGCGGCGGAGGCGGGCACGGCGGATGCGGCGAAGGGTCGCCCCCCCCAGGAACGCCCCCGGTGGCTGCTGAACGTCACCAACGACGCCTGGTTCGGCCACACGGCGGGGCCGCACCAGCATCTGGCCATCGCCATCATGCGCGCCATCGAGGAAGGGCTGCCCCTGGTGCGGGCCGCCAATACCGGTATTTCGGCGGTGGTCGATCCCTATGGACGGGAACTGGGCCATTTGGCGCTGGGCTCGCGGGGAGTCCTCGACCTTCCGTTACCACGGTCCACATCCCAGCCTACGCCTTATGCCCGATGGGGTGATGGCCCCTTGGCCGCTTTACTCTTGGCTGTATTGGGCGTTATCTATTTTTTCACGCTTCGGATGTATCAGGGTAGGCAGTGCCCTTGAGATGTCCATGATCGGATGCCCCATTCCGGGGGCGATGGCGCCGCGGTCGATGATCCCATGATTGTCACCGGGCCCCGGCCCGGGATTGTGGTCATCTGGGATCACGCGCCCAGGCGGGGGAGGAACCTCCTCCAGCAGGGCGGCGGACCGAACAAGGGCCGGGGAGCGGGACGGTGGGATGCGGGCGCGCCCTTGACCACCCCGGAACGCTTGTCTTAGGGTCGTCATCGATCCGTAACGTAAGGATTTGGATCATGGAGAGTGCAATTGGGGCCCGCCGTTCCACCGGTGGGCGGCCTCGGATCGGAAAGCCCAACCCGATCGACGTTCATGTCGGCAGCCGCGTGCGCCTGCGCCGCACTTTGCTGGGCATGAGCCAGGAAAAGCTGGGTGAAGCCATCGGCCTGACCTTCCAGCAGGTGCAGAAGTACGAACGCGGCGCCAACCGCATCGGCGCGTCGCGTCTGTTCGACCTGTCGCGTGTGCTGGATGTCCCGGTGTCCTTCTTCTTCGACGACATGGCCGGCGACACGCCCGGCGATGTGGTGGATGAGGCGCTGTCGCCGGACATGGGCTTCGACGCCGACCCGATGGCCAAGCGCGAGACGCTGGAACTGGTGCGCGCCTACTACCGCATTTCCGATCCGGCGGTGCGCAAGCGCCTGTTCGAGCTGACCAAGGCCGTCGCCAATTCCGGTACCGACGCCGCGGCAGATCTGGCCTGATGGGGCCAGCCCCTTGACCAATCTGTAGAAGCCTGCGAAAAGACGCCGTTTGGCCGTGATAGGCCGGGCGGCGTTTTTTGTCGATATCACATATACCCTGCCGTAAATAGCCATCGTTAATTAGCCGAGGCGCCCCGTGGCACTATCCAATTACGTCTTCACCAGCGAATCCGTTTCCGAGGGTCATCCGGACAAGGTTTGCGATCAAATCTCCGACGGCGTGGTCGATCTGTTCCTGGCGCAAGACCCATATGCCCGCGTGGCGTGTGAGACCCTGGCCACGACCAACCGTATCGTCATCGCCGGTGAGGTGCGGGGCCCCGAGGGCCTGCTGAAGGAGATCGAGGGCGTCGCCCGCGACACGGTGAAGGCCATCGGGTACGAGCAAGACGGCTTCCACTGGAAGACGGCCGAGGTGCAGTGCTACCTGCATGCCCAGTCCGCCGACATCGCGGTCGGCGTCGACGCCGCCGGCAACAAGGACGAGGGGGCTGGCGACCAGGGCATCATGTTCGGTTACGCCTGCCGCGAGACCGACGATTTGATGCCGGCGCCCATCCACTATTCCCACCGCATCCTGAAGTCGCTGGCCGACGCCCGCCACGGCGGCGTGAAGGAGTTGGCCCCCGACGCCAAGAGCCAGGTCAGCCTGCAATACGTCGACGGCAAGCCGGTGCGCGCCACCTCCGTGGTGGTCTCCACCCAGCATGCCGACGGCCTGGACCAGGAAGCCGTGCGCGAGATCGTGCGTCCGCACGTGCTGAAGGTCCTGCCCGAGGGCTGGATGTGCGACGAGGCCCACTTCTACGTAAACCCGACCGGCCGCTTCGTCATCGGCGGCCCGGACGGCGACGCCGGCCTGACCGGCCGCAAGATCATCGTCGACACCTACGGCGGTGCCGCCCCGCACGGCGGCGGCGCCTTCTCCGGCAAGGACCCGACCAAGGTGGACCGGTCGGCCGCCTACGCCGCGCGCTACCTGGCCAAGAACGTGGTGGGCGCCGGCCTGGCCGACCGCTGCACCATCCAGCTCAGCTACGCCATCGGCGTCTCCCACCCGCTGTCGGTCTACATCGACACCGCCGGCACCGGCCGGGTGGATGAGGAGAAGCTGTCCGACGTGCTGCGCCAGCTGATGAACCTCAGCCCCCGCGGCATCCGTGAGCACCTGAAGCTGAACCGTCCCATCTACGCCCGCACGGCGGCTTATGGCCACTTCGGCCGCACGCCCGACGCCGACGGCGGCTTCTCCTGGGAGAAGCTGGACCTGGTGGACGAGCTGAAGCGCGCGTTCTAAAGTCTCAACGTCCTGACGCCGGGGCCTTGGCCGATCAGACCGATCAGCCAGGGCCCTTGGCTTTTCTGACCCTTGCCGTTTCGATCCCGCCCATGACCGACGATAGCCCCGCCCAGCACCGCCCCCTGCTTTACGGGCGTCGTCGCGGCCGGCCGTTGCGCCAGCACCGCACCAGCCTGATCGAGGGCCTGCTGCCCCACCTGCAACTGGATCCGCCGGCTACAGGCGGCACCATTGACCCCGCAGCCCTATTCCCCCAGCCTAAGCGCGACCTGTGGTTCGAGGTCGGCTTCGGCGGCGGCGAGCACCTGGCACAGCAGGCGGCGGCCAACCCGGATATCGGCTTCATCGGGTGCGAGCCCTTCATCAACGGCGTCGCCAACCTGTTGCAGCACATCGAGGCGCAGGATCTCTCCGGCAACATCCGTGTCTGCCCGGATGACGCCCGCCCCATCCTGGACGCCCTGCCCGAGGCCAGCGTGGGCCGTGTATTCGTGCTGTTCGCGGACCCCTGGCCCAAGCTGCGCCATGCCGAGCGCCGCTTCATCGGCCCGGCCAACCTGCCGCGCCTGGCCCGCGTGCTGAAGGACGGGGCGGAACTGCGCCTGGCGACCGATGATCCGCAACTGTGCCGCTGGATGCTGGAACACGCTTGGCGCCATCCTGACTTCGAATGGCTGGCGGACAAGGCCGCCGACTGGCGCGTGCCCCCGGCCGACTGGGTCCAGACCCGCTACGAGCAAAAGGCGCTGGAGGCTGGCCGGGTGCCTGTTTATTTGCGGTTTCGCCGGAAGAGTCGTTGATCGCGTTCCTCAAACGCCGGCGTGGCCATCCGCCACTTGTGTCTTCCAAATCTTGGCTCATCCTCGGTTTTCAGTCCGCTTTGCTCCCCGAAAACCTGCGGCGGACGCGGTCGCGTCCTACGGCGTGAATAGTTTCACGCCGCTGGTCGTGGGAATGGTCAGGGCCTCGGCTCCGCGCCCAACAACGCGTCGGCGAACTGGTCCATGGTCTTCTGCGACAGGGCGGTGTTGTTCATCAGCACCACCGTTCGCCGCCCGTCCAGCCGGTGGCCCAGCACCAGGCGATAGCCCGCCGTCCGGCCGGTTTCCCACCCCGCCAGCACGGTCTTGCCGTCGATGGTCAGGCGGCGCACCCGCCCGCCCAGGGCGTAGTCCTCCGCCGGCACCTCCACATGCGTCAGCTGGCGGCGGGACTCCGCCGACAGGAAACCCGTGTCGAACACCCGGTGGGCGGCGCGCATCAGGTCGGGTGCCGTGCTGGCATAGCCGCCGGAGGCCGCCAGGTAAGGCCGGCGGTCGCTGCGCCAGCGCTCCGGCGGGGCGACCGTCCGGTAGGAAGGCGCGGCCGCCTCCAGCATGGCGTCCGTGGCGCCGGTGTGGGCCAGGCCCAGCGGGTCCAGGGTGATGGACCGCACCGCCGCCTGGAAGGGCAGGCCGGTCACCCGCTCCACAATGGCGATCACCACGATCCAGTTCACCGGGTGGTAGTCGAACTTGGCCCCCGGCTCGAACGCCAGGTCGCCCTGGCCGAAGCGCCTCAAAGCCTCCGCCGTGGTCAGATCGGTCTGAAGCAGGGTGGGATCGGCCTTGGCCTCGATGATGAACAGGTTGGGCAGGCCGCTGGCGTTGCACAGCAAGCGGCGCAAGCTCAACTTCGCGCCGGTGTCGGCGCGGTAGTCGGGCAGGAACCGGGTAATGGGCGCATCCAGGTCCAGCAGGCCGCGCTCCACCAGCTTCAGTACCGTCACCGTGGTCAACCACTTGCTGATGGAGGCGATGGCGTAGGGGGTGTCGGCCTTGGTCGGCACCTTGGTCTCGATGTCGGCATAGCCCACGGTGCGGATGTAATCCGGCTTTCCCATCCGGCCCAGCATGACCACGCCCTGGAAGCCCGCGTCGCGGACGAAGGCGTCGACCACGGTGTCCGGGCTTTCCGCGCCGCGGGCAGGCAAGGAAGTGAGCAAGGGCAGGGCGGCCCCCGTCTGAAGCAGCATGCGGCGGTTCAGCATTCTCGTCCCCATCAGTCCAGAAACTCACCCACCGTGTGGGTGATCAGGTCCAGGTTTTGCGGTGTGGACAGGCGGTGGTCGCCGTCCTTCACCAGGGTCACGCGCACGTCTTCATGGGCCACTGCCGCAGCCAGGTCCAGGCTGGTTCGCCACGGCACGTCCGGGTCGCGTTGGCCGTGGATCAGGCGGACGGGTACGGGCGGCAGGGCGATGGGGCCGTTGAGCAGCAGGTGGCGCCGGCCGTCCTCGATCAGCGCGCGGGTGATGGGATAGCCGGCATCGTCATACAGGGAGGGGCGCCGCCATTCCCCGTCGCGCATCAGGGTGGCCCGGGCATCCCCGTTCATGCCGGCCCACATCAGCCGTTCGGTGAAGTCCGGTGCCGGGGCGATGCCCACCAGGGCGCGCACCCGGTCGGGCCGGGCCAGCGCCGCCAGCAGCATGATCCAGCCGCCCATGCTGGATCCCACCAGGATCTGCGGGCCTTCTGTCACCTGGTCCAGGATGGCCACCGCGTCGTCCGCCCAGGTGCCGATGGTGCCGTCGCGAAAGGCGCCGCTGGACGCGCCATGGCCCTGGTAGTCGAAACGGACGAAGGCGTGGCCGCGTGACTGGGCGTAGGCTTCCAGCGCGGTGGCCTTGGACCCGGTCATGTCGGATTTCAGGCCGCCCAGGAAGACAATTCCGGGCTGGCGGCCGGGGCTCCGTCGATAGGCTATGGTGGCCGCCCCCCGCTGTACGCTATGTATCGACGTCCCGCCCATGCTTGCCTGCCCCAGATGACCCTGACCCAAACCCCCGGCACCGTAACGGCCCACAGCGACCCCGGCAATGCCAGCGGCGCGCCGCAAGGGGCCATTTCCGAAGGTGCCACCGATAGCGGCTGGTTCGGCGGCGGGCGCCCCGTGGTGCTGCAGGTCATCCCCAACCTGGTCACCGGCGGGGCGGAGCGCGGCTGCATCGACATGGCGGCGGCCCTGATGCGTGCTGGTGGCACCGCCTTGGTGGCGTCGGCCGGCGGACCCATGGCCCGCGAACTGGAACGCTACAAGGCCGAGCACATCACCCTGCCGCTGGCCTCCAAGAATCCCTTCACCATCTGGCGCAACGCCTCCAGGCTGGAAGCCCTGATCCGCGAGCGCGGGGTGGACATCATCCACGCCCGGTCCCGCGCCCCGGCGTGGAGCGCCTGGATCGCCGCCCGCCGCACAGGCATCCCCTTCGTCACCACCTTCCACGCCCCCTACAATTTCAAGGGTGAGCTGAAACGCCGCTACAACAGCGTCATGGCCAAGGGTGACCGGGTCATCGCCGTCTCCCGCTTCGTGGCGGACCATGTGGCTGGGCAGTACGGCGTGGGGCCGGACCGGCTGCGCACCATTCCGCGCGGCGTCGACACCTTCACCCTGGATCCCGAACGGGTCAGCCAGGAACGGCTGATCAAGCTGGCGCGCGACTGGCGCCTGCCGGAAGACCAGCGCATCGTCCTGATGCCCGGCCGGCTGACCCGGTGGAAGGGCCAGTTGGACCTGATCGAGGCCATCGGCCGGCTGCACCGTGCCGACGTGCGCGCCGTGCTGGTGGGTTCCGACCAGGGCCGGACGGAGTACCGGGCGGAACTGGTGGCCCGCATCAAGGCCTTGGGGCTGGAGAGCCAAGTCACCATCGCCGACCACTGCAACGACATGGCCGCAGCCTACCTGCTATCCGACGTGGTGGTCAGCGCCTCCGCCCGGCCGGAAGCGTTCGGCCGCGTGATCGTGGAGGCCCAGGCCATGGGCAAGCCCGTCATCGTCACCAACCACGGCGCCGTGGCGGAGACGGTGGTGGACGGCGAGACCGGGCTGGTGGTGCCGCCGGAGGATCCCGCCACCATGGCCGCCGCCATTGGCGAGGCCCTGGCCCTGGACAGCCTGCAGCGCCGCGCGCTGGCCGTCGACGCCCGCCGCTTCGTGATGGAGAACTACACGCGTGAGCGGATGTGCGGGGCCACCCTGGGCGTTTATGCCGAGCTGTTGCACCTGCGCGCGACCACCGGCATGGCGGCCTACCGCAAGGCCGCTTCGTGAGCGTTGGCCCCGCCCCGGCGGCGCGCGTCCTGGTCATCCGCCTGGGCGCGCTGGGCGACCTGGTGCAGTGCTTCGACGCCTTCCAGGCCATCCGGCGGCATCATCCGAGTGCGCAGGTCACCCTGTTGACGGGATCGGCCTTCGTTCCCTTCGGCCAGGCCATGCCGTGGTTCGACGATGTCTGGGCCGATCCGCGCGGCGCCAGCCCGCTGGCCTACCTGCGCCTGCGGTCCCGCTTGCGCGCCGGCCGCTTCGACACCATCTATGACCTGCAGAACAAGCCGCGCACAGCCCGGTATTTCTGGCTTATGGGCCCGGGACGCCGGCCGCTGTGGTCGGGCGCCGCCAAGGGTGCCGCTTTCCCCCTGCCGGACCTGACGGGCCTGCACAACCACGACCGCTACCGTGTCCAACTGGAGGCCGCCGGCGTGCCCGACACCGGGCCCGCCGACCTGGACTGGTTGGCCGGCGACGTGTCGGAGCTGGTGCCGGACGGGCGTTTCGTCCTGCTGGTGCCGGGCTGTTCGCCCCACTTGCCGCACAAGCGCTGGCCGGCCGACCGCTATGCCGACTTGGGCCGGCGCCTGGCGGACCGGGGCCTGACGCCGGTGGTGGTGGGCACAGGGGCCGACAGCGACGCGGCGGCGGCCATCGTGCGCGACTGCCCCTGGGCCGTGAACCTGGTGGGCCGCACCGGCCTGGGCCAATTGGCCAGCCTGGCGCGCCGGGCGGAAGGGGCGGTGGGCAACGACACCGGACCCATCTTCCTGACGGCGGCCCTGGGCTGCCCGACGCTGATGATCATGTCGCACCACACCGATCCCGCCCGCTCCGCCCCCTGGGGGCCGGATGCCGCCTGGATCAAGGCGCTGGATCTGGGCGACCTTGGCGTGGACGCGGTGGAAAGCGCGCTGCGCCTGCGGCCCCCGCCGGATGTCGCGCCTGACGGCGGACCCATCGCGGTGTAGTTTTTCCACTTGTTGCGCGCGCCTGTGCCCAGGGGGACACAGCCATGCGGCCTTCCCGCCCCGCCAGCCGGCTTGACCCCGGGCCGCACCCTTGACAGTTCCGCCCCCGCTACCCAAAGTCGCCCTTCCTCACTCTGGACAAACCCTGAACGCCATGACGACCGCCGAAAACCTTGACCAGCCCCAGATCGCGATCACGTTGCCCGACGGCAACGTGCGAACCTACGCGGCGGGCGTCACCGGCCTGGACGTTGCGCAGTCGATCTCCAAAAGCCTGGCCAAGGCGGCGCTGGCCGTGACGGTGGATGGGGAGGAGCGCGACCTGACGCGCCCCATCGAGCATGACGCCAAGGTCGCCATCCTGACGCGCGACGCGCCCTACGCGCTGGAACTGATCCGCCACGACTGCGCCCACATCCTGGCCGAGGCGGTGCAGCAGCTGTACCCCGGCACGCAGGTCACCATCGGCCCCGCCATCGCGACGGGCTTCTACTACGACTTCGCCCGGGATGAGCCGTTCACGCCCGACGACCTGGTGAAGATCGAGAAGCGCATGCACGAGATCGTGGATGCGGACAGCCCCTTCACGCGGGAGGTCTGGGACCGGGACGAGGCCATCGCCCACTTCAAGTCCATCGGCGAGCTTTACAAGGCCGAGATCATCGGCGACATCCCGGCGGGCGAGAAGATCAGCATCTATCGCCAGGGTGGCTGGTACGACCTGTGCCGCGGCCCGCACCTTCCGTCCACGTCCAAGATCGGGCATGCCTTCAAGCTGATGAAGGTGGCCGGGGCCTACTGGCGCGGCGACAGCCGCAACCCCATGCTCCAGCGCATCTACGGCACCGCCTGGCGCACGGAGAAGGAGCTGGCGGAGCACCTGCACCAGATCGAGGAGGCGGAGAAGCGCGATCACCGCAAGCTGGGCCGTGAGATGGACCTGTTCCATCTGCAGGAAGAGGCGGCGGGCAGCGTCTTCTGGCACCCCAAGGGCTGGACCCTGTGGCAGGCGCTGGAACGCTACATCCGCGCCAAGCTGAAGGACGCCGGCTATCTGGAGGTGCGCACGCCGCAGCTCTATGACAGCAGCCTGTTCAAGGCCTCGGGCCACTGGGACATGTATGGCGACAACATGTTCAAGATCCGGGAGTCGGTGGACGACCAGGGCCGTGAGAAGTTCCTGGGTGTGAAGCCCATGAATTGCCCCGCCCACGTCCAGATTTTCCGCCAGGGTCTGAAGAGCTATCGCGACCTGCCCATGCGCCTGGCGGAGTTCGGCGCCTGCCACCGCAACGAGCCCTCGGGCGCGCTGCACGGCATCCTGCGCGTCCGCGCCTTCACCCAGGACGACGCCCATATCTTCTGCACCGAGGACCAGGTGCCGTCGGAAGCGGCGGATTACTTCAAGCTGCAGCTGGGCGTGTACAAGGACCTGGGCTTCGACAAGATCGCCGTGAAGCTGGCGCTGCGTCCCGACGTGCGCGCCGGCAGCGACGAGGTGTGGGACAAGGCCGAGCAGGGCCTGCGCGACGCGCTGACCGCCAACGGGCTGGAGTTCGAGGAACTGCCGGGCGAGGGCGCCTTCTACGGCCCCAAGGTGGAATTCCACCTGACCGACGCCATCGGCCGCACCTGGCAGTGCGGGACCCTGCAGCTGGACTTCGTGCTGCCGGAACGCCTGGACGCCAGCTATATCGGCGCCGACGGCGCCCGCCACCGGCCGGTGATGCTGCACCGGGCCATCCTGGGCTCGTTCGAACGCTTCATCGGCATGATGATCGAGCACTACGCCGGGAAGTTCCCGCTGTGGCTGTCGCCGGTCCAGGCCACGGTCTGCACCATCACGTCGGAGGCCGACGCCTACGCCGAGGAGGTGGCCAGGGTCATGGCCAAGGCGGGTTTGCGGGTCGAGGTCGACACGCGGAACGAGAAGATCAACTTCAAGGTCCGCGAGCATTCGCTGGCCAAGGTGCCGGTCCTGGTGGTGGTCGGTGGGCGCGAGGCGGAGAACCGCACCGTGGCGCTCCGCCGCCTGGGCGGCAAGGATCAGGAACTGATGTCGCTTGACGACGCGGTTGCGGCCCTTCAGCGTGAATCGCGGCCGCCTGTCCCTTCGGAGGGAGTGACGGACGCCGCGTTCTGAGGATAATTATGGTCTGACCAGCGCCTGACGGGGCTGCGGAGAGAAATCCGCAGTTGCGCGGCGCTGGCTTTTCTTACAAGTACACATCTACGACTTTTTTTACGACCCGGTGACGCCGTCCGCCCCATACCGGGGCCCCACCCACCCGACGGCCACCGTAAACCAGGGAGAAGGTTCCATAGCCAGGCCCAGCCAAGAGTCGGCCCCCACCCGTGAGGGGCCGCGCGTTAACCGGGAGATCAACGCTCGTTCCGTCCGCCTCATCGACGCCGCTGGCGAGATGGTTGGCGTCGTTAGTCTGCGCGATGCACTGATCGCCGCCGAAGAGGCCGGCCTCGACCTGGTCGAGGTCTCGCCCAACGCCGAGCCGCCCGTCTGCAAAATCCTCGACTACGGCAAGTTCAAGTACGAGGCGCAGAAGAAGGCCGCGGAGGCGCGCAAGAAGCAGAAGATCATCGAAGTCAAAGAGATCAAGCTGCGTCCCAACATCGACGACAACGACTACGACGTGAAGATGCGCGCCGCGCGCCGCTTCCTGGAAGAGGGCGACAAGGTGAAGGTCACCATGCGCTTTCGCGGTCGTGAAATGGCCCACCAGGATCTGGGCATGAACGTGCTGGTGCGCGTCAAGGATCTCCTGGAAGACTTGGCCAAGGTCGAGCAGATGCCCAAGCTTGAAGGCAAGCAGATGATCATGATCCTGGCTCCGAAGTGAACGCGGGGTCGGTCTTCTGACCGCGTTGACCGCAACGAATGCCAAAGGCCCTCGGAACCCCTAGTTCCGGGGGCCTTGTTGTTTGCGACTTGTCCCACCAGGATTGTTTTTGGAACCAGGATTGTTTTTGGACAATATCCAGCGGCGTGAACAAAGGTCATGCCGCTGTAGGCCCCGACCGGGGCCGCCGGAAGTTTCCGGGGAGCGAAGCGGACTGGAAACTGAGGATAAGCCAAGCCGCCGGATGGCGGCGCCCGGCGCTTGAGGGAAAGGAGACACGGCCCATGAAGGTGGCGGGCGAGGCGATGCGGACCATCTGGGTGGAGCCCGACGGCCGGACCGTGGGCATCATCGACCAGACGCGGCTGCCCTTCCGGTTCGAAACCGTGATGCTGTCCGACGTCGCGGCCATGGCCACGGCCATCACCACCATGCAGGTGCGGGGCGCCCCGCTGATCGGTGCCGCCGCCGCCTACGGCATGGCGCTGGCCATCGGCGCGGGCGTGGAGGATGGCGACGTGGAGCGCGCCCACGCGCGCCTGATGGCCACGCGGCCAACGGCGGTCAACCTGCGCTGGGCCCTGGACCGCATGCGCGAGGTGCTGCTGCTGACCCCGCCGGCGGACAGGCTGGATCGCGCCTATGCCGAGGCCGCCGCCATCGCGGACGAGGATGTGGACATCTGCCGCGCCATCGGCCGCCACGGCCTGCACCTGATCCGCGCCGCCCATCAGCGCAACCCCGACCGGCCGGTGCGCATCCTGACCCACTGCAACGCCGGTTGGCTGGCCACGGTGGACTGGGGCACGGCCACCGCCCCCATCTACCTGGCGCATGAGGCCGGCATTCCCCTGCACGTCTGGGTGGATGAGACGCGGCCCCGTAACCAGGGCGCCTTCCTCACCGCCTGGGAACTGGGCCAGCACGGGGTGCCCCACGCCGTCATCCCCGACAACACCGGCGGCCACCTGATGCAGCACGGCCTGGTCGACCTGGTCATCGTCGGCACCGACCGCACCACGGCCCGGGGCGACGTCGCCAACAAGATCGGGACGTACCTGAAGGCGCTGGCCGCCAAGGACAACGACGTGCCCTTCTACGTCGCCCTGCCGTCCAGCACCGTGGACTGGACGCTGGAGGACGGCGTGGCCGGCATCCCCATCGAGGAGCGGCCGGGCGATGAGGTGGCGCGCATCACCGGCCTGGCCGAGCACGGCGGGCTGGAGACCGTGCGCCTGGTGCCCCAGGACAGCCCGGTGGTGAACTACGCCTTCGACGTCACCCCCGCCCGCCTGGTCACCGGCCTCATCACCGAGCGCGGCGTATGCAGCCCCCAGGACCTGGCCCAGCTGTTCCCTGACCACCAGCCGCCGGAACGCATGGGCCAGGTGGCGGTGAATGATGAGTGAAAGGCATCTTGAAAAGTGCGATATAAGCAACTATAAGAACAAAGAAGGAACACAGCTGCGCGCATACCAAATCTGACTTCGCCCGTCAACTGTGGTTGACAGTAAGCGGTAGGTGACCTACTTGATAGATGCATGGAGAAAGTCGAACATCGGTACTTCTTCCCAGCCGTTTCAATGGGTTATCGGAAACTGCCTAATGAGCGACTCGGAGAAAGCAAATGACATACAGTGCCATCAAAATAGCGAACAGACTTCTGGAGATCGCCGAGGAGTCGAACGGCGAGATCGATCCTCTGAAGCTTATTAAGTTGGTTTATATTTCGCATGGATGGAGCTTCCCTGTGCTCGGGCGGGCTCTTATCAATGACAGAATTGAGGCTTGGCAGTATGGACCTGTTATCCCTAAGCTTTATCATGCGATAAAAAAGTATCGTGCTGATCCAGTTACCGAGAAAATTGAAGGTGATCGGGATAGCAGCCGAATATCTAAGGAAGATGACGACCTTCTTCGGGAAGTTTATTCTGTATACGGAAAATTTTCAGGCGGCCAACTCTCTAATCTTACGCATAAGTCAGGTACACCTTGGGATGTAACCTGGAACGAGAACGGTAAGAATAGCGAAATCTCGAATGACCTCATCAAGCAGCACTACGGGCGACTCGCTGCAAGATAATGTCCCTCCGGCAGATCACACTGGTGCCGTTAAGGAACCAGATATAGGTGATCTGTCGGTGGGTACTGACGCAATGATGGAAGTCTTTGCTATGGCGACTGGAAGGAATCTATCCAGTGCCAGAGAAATGAGTGCTGTAAGAAAGGTGCTAAGGGAAGAAAAATCAGATGGACACGTCCATATTATTACTGTCGTATACCTGTACGCCGTAGGCGGTCTTGGTCTTTTATGTCTTGCTATTTTATTTTTTCACTTCTTGACGCCAGAAACGTGGCATTTTCTGAAAGAAGATCAAATTGTCAAAATTCAGGAACTATTGCTGAGTGGTGGAGCTGGCGCTTTTATCGAGAGATCTGCAAAAAAGATAAAATAAACCTCAAACGGCGCTTTATTTTCTCATCTATTTGTAAGCTGGCGCCGAATCAATTCAACGCCAGCTTTTATTTTTAGATCCTGCTTAACTCAGCCCCCGCTTATCAACCGGCCCCACTGCCGTGATGGTCCGGCGCACGTGGCGGGCGGCTTCGGTCACCGCCTTGATGGTGGGATAGCGGCTGGTTTCCACCATCAGCGACCGGGCCAGCGCCAGGCATCGGGTCTCGCACAGCGCCCGCAGGTCGGGGTCGGCGATCTTCTCCAGGTCGATGTTGTGGGCCAGGCCCAGGATGCGGCGGGTGATCTTGGCGCCGGCATAGCCCAGGGCGTCCACGAACAACCGGTCCAGGTAGGCGCGGCGCTCCGTTTCCAGGCAGGCGGTGCCCTCGGGGCCGGAGAACAGGGCGGCGGGATAGGCGTCGCCCTCGCCACTGGTGCGCCACAGGTGCAGGAACTTGGCGCGGAACAGGGTCCACAGCTCCTCCACCGTCTGCAGCACCCAGTCCTGGTAGGCGTCGCGCGGGTGGTCCTCGGTGCTGTGCCCATCCTGGGACAGGTAGTTCAGCAGCAGGTTGCCGATGATGGCGCCGACGTCGAAGCCCATGGGTCCGAAGAAGGCGAACTCCGGATCAATGACGCGGGTGTCCGTCTCCGTCACCATGATGGAGCCGGTGTGCAGGTCGCCGTGGATCAGCGCCTCCGGGCTGGCCATGAACTTCAGCTTCAGCCGGCTGGCCGCCAGCTTCCACGCCGCGTCCGCCCGCACCGCCTGGGCCGTGGTGTCCAGCTGCGGGCTGGTCCAGCGGTTGTGCGGGTGCGTCATGTAGGGCTGGGTGAAGATCACGTCCTCCGTCAGGCGGCACAGGGCATCGTTGGCGGTGAAGGCCGCCACCAGGGGACGCTTCTTCGAGGCCGGCAGGGCCAGGTCGCTGGTGGCGTAGAGGGTGCCCGCCAGATAGTCGCTGACATGCTCCGCCAGCTTGGGATAGCGCACGCCCTGCACCAGGCCCCGGCGCAGGATGATGTGGGGGCTTAAGCGCTCCATCACGATGGCGTACAGCGTGGGGTCGTAGTGCAGCAGGGCGGGCGCCCGGCCGGCGGCGCCGGCGGCGTGCAGGGCCATGGCCCGCTGCTCGAACCAGGCACGGTTGAGGTCCAGCGGCCAGCCTTCGCCCACCAGGCGCAGATAGGGCAGGGACTGCTTGACGCATAGGCCGGCGGGCCTGCCGTCCTGGCCGGGACCTTCCACCAGGAAGACCAGGTTCAGGTTGCCGTCGCCCACCTCGGTCACCCGCCAGTCGGCGGGGGTCCCGCCCAGGCGGGTGGCCAGGGCCGGCACGGCGGCCAGGAAATCGGGCAGGGTCGTATCGCTCAACGGGGCATAGCCCGGCGGCGTCTCCAGGGTCATGGGTGGCGCACTCCCAGCTGTTTCGTCGCCGCCTCACCGGACGGCGCTGACGACCACTGTGAGCCTGATGGCCGTAGGCGTCTAGCCGCGCATCAGTCGAGCTTGGTGGGGAATTCCAACGCTTGCGGCGTGCCTGGCGGCAAATCCTTGGGCTGGCGGCCATAGGTGGCGAAGCGGCGCAGCACCTCCGCCATCTCCTCCTCTCCCAGAATGACGGGGGTGCCCATCATGCGGGCGTGCCAGTACTGGCGGGCCAGGGTCTCCACCTCCACCGCCAGGTCCAGGGCGCGGCGCAGGTCGGCGCCGAAGGCGATCATGCCGTGGTTGGCCAGCAGACAGGCGCGGCGCGGGCCCAGCGCCGTCATCATGGCGTCCGACAGGGCCTGGGTGCCGAAGGTGGCGTAATCCGCCACCTCGATGCGGGTGCCGCCGGCCACGGCCACCATGTAGTGGAAGGCCGGGATGGGCTCCCGCAGGCAGGCCAGCGTGGTGCAGAAGGTCGAATGGGTATGCACCACTGCGCCGGCGGCCGGCCGGCCCTGATAGATCGACAGGTGCATGCGCCATTCGCTTGACGGTACCATGATACCGCGATAGCGCCCTTCCAGATCCATGAAGACAATGTCGCCGGGCTCCAGGTCGGCGTAGGGCACGCCCGACGGAGTGACCAGGAAGCCGCCGTCGCAGCGGGCGCTAACGTTGCCGGCCTTGCCCTGGTTGATGCCCAGGGCGTTCATGGCCGCTGCGGTATCGATCACCGCCTGGCGCAGGTTCACGTCATCATGGGGGGGCAAGGCGGCCGTCGTCATTCACCCACCTCTTCCTTGGCGTAGACGCCCCAGACCTCGTCGCGCTGCAGCCAGCCGCGGAAGCCGCCCACATCCACCTGGCACCACGGGCCCTTGCACTTGCGCAGCTTGGCGATGACGCCGGGGTCCAACTGGGCCACCGCTTCCGAGGTGGACGCGGCGTCGCGCCGCAGGGTGCGCAGCTGCTGGCCGGTGACGACGATGCCGCGCCGGCCGGACAGGGTGCTCTGGTGGACCCAACCCTGCGTGCCCTGCACGTCGCGGATGCGGCGCCAGGTGTCGAACTCCGCCGTGATCTCCACCGGCATGCCGGCCTTCACGAACACCCATTCCACAGGGTAGCGCACGCCGGGGCCGGTCCGCACGTTGACCTCGTTGGAGCGCAGGGTGACGAAGCGGGGCACCGGCAGGCCGCTGCGCACCACCGCGTCGGGATGGGCGGGGTCGCCTTGGCTTTCGCTGTCCTGCTTGTCCTGGGGGTCGACGGCGCCGTCGGTGCCCGCATGCGCCGCGAGGGTGGCGAAAGCCAGGAGGATCGCGGCGAACGGCAGCACCTGCCGGAAAAACCTGACCATGGGCGACCGTTCCAAAGGCTGTCCCCGTTAAGGGGAGGAAGGCGGGTGGGGTGGTCCTGTCAGGGACGGCCCCGATGTTTCGGTCCCCAATAGAAATCGGTCGTCCGCCGGGGTCAAGCATTGCCCCCGCCGCCGCCCGATCACCGGCTGCCAGCCGGACAGTGTCGCGGGGCCGCTGGACAGGGGGCGCCCCCGCTGCTATGGCAAGAACGCTATCTCGGGAGGAACCATGTCCGAGCGGAAAAAGCCCCTCGTCATCGTGACGCGCAAGCTGCCCGATGTTATCGAGACGCGGATGATGGAGCTGTTCGATACACGGCTCTCCACCGACGACCATGCCATGACATCCGCCGAACTGGCGGAGGCGGTCAAGGTCGCCACCGTCGTCGTCCCCACCGTGACCGATCGCCTGGACGCCAGCGTCCTGGCCCATGCCGGGCCACAGCTGAAGCTGATCGCCAACTTCGGCAACGGCGTCGACCATATCGACCTGAAGGCGGCGCGGGAGCGCGGCATCATGGTCACCAACACGCCGGGCGTCCTGACCGAGGACACGGCGGACATGACCATGGCCCTGATCCTGGCCACCGCGCGCCGCGTGGGCGAGGGGGAGCGGCTGATCCGCGCCGGCCAGTGGACGGGCTGGGGCCCCACCCTGATGCTGGGCACCCGCATCTGGGGCAAGCGCCTGGGCATCGTCGGCATGGGCCGCATCGGCCAGGCGCTGGCCCGCCGCGCCCGGGGCTTCGGCCTGTCGGTGCACTACCACAACCGGCACCGCGTCCACCCCGAGATCGAGCAGGAGCTGGAGGCGACCTACTGGGAAAGCCTGGACCAGATGCTGGCGCGGATGGACATCATCTCCATCAACTGCCCGCACACCCCGGCGACGTACCACCTGTTGTCCGCCCGCCGGCTGAACCTGCTGCGCGCCAACAGCATCATCGTCAACACCGCCCGCGGCGAGGTGATCGACGAGAACGAGCTGACGCGCAAGCTGGCCAAGGGCGAGATCGGCGCCGCCGGCCTGGACGTGTTCGAACAGGAACCAGCCATCAATCCCAAACTGCTGGCGCTCAGCAACGTCGTGCTGCTGCCCCACATGGGCTCCGCCACCATCGAGGGCCGGCAGGACATGGGCGAGAAGGTCATCGTCAACATCAAGACCTTCGTCGACGGGCACAAACCCCCCGACCGGGTCATCGAATCCATGTTCTGAGCCTGCGGAAAAAGGGGTGGGGCGGTTCGACTGGGCCGCCCACCCCTCTTGACCTGGGTTGTTTTGCACACCATCTTGCGGTTGATGGCGGGTTGATGCCACCATTGCTGGTGGGGAACGGGACAACCGGCGGCGACGCTGGCCTGCATCCCCTCCGGCACATGGCGGATGGCGCATTAAAACCCTTTGCGCAAAACGCCGTGGCGACTATGATCCGCCGCAGCAATCCTCATAACGATCCGGCCATCGACAATGTGGTGGCTGGCTGGAACGCTTTGCGGGTGGGCCATTGGCCCACTTTTTTTATTATCTGGGGTCGGCGATGTCAGGCGGGCAGGTTTTCGCCCCATATCCGTCCCCAAACGAAGGATGGGGGCGGCCCGGTCGGCCGTTCCCTGGATAGAGATCGATGGACGTACAGGAACGCATCGCCGGTATCATCGCCCCCTCGGTCGAGGCCATGGGCTATGACCTGGTGCGCGTGTCGCTGACGGGCAACGCCCGTCCGACGCTGCAGATCATGGCCGAGCGCGTGGACGGCGCCGCCATGACGGTGGACGATTGCGCGGAGATCAGCCGCGCGGTGTCGGCCCTGCTGGACGTCGAGGACCCCATCGATGTCGCCTACACGCTGGAGGTCAGCAGCCCGGGCATCGACCGGCCGCTGACCCGGCCCAAGGATTTCGAGCGCTTCGCGGGCTTCGAGGTGCGGGTGGAGACGTCGCAGCCGGTGGATGACCGGCGCCGCTTCATCGGCATGCTGAAGGGGATCGAGGACG
>NZ_BACU01000644.1 GCF_000333275.1 Azospirillum sp. B4
ATGCGCGGGACGAACTGCACCTGACTACCCGCCATTGCGGCGTGCCCGATGACGTGATCTTCACCCGCGCCACTTTCGCGGGCCGGCCCGGTGACAAGGCCACCATCCAGGCCCGCATGGACGAGATCGCGACCGCGCGGGCATCCAGCCAGCCGGTGCGCGCCCGCACCGGTGGTTCCACCTTCGCCAACCCGCCGGGCGAAAAGGCCTGGGCCCTGGTGGACAAGGCGGGCTGTCGCGGCCTGGTGGTCGGTGGCGCCCAGATGTCCGAGAAGCACGCCAATTTCCTGCTGAACCTCGGCGGCGCCACCGCCGCCGATATCGAGGCGCTGGGCGAGGAGGTCCGCCGCCGGGTTTTGGAGACGTCCGGTATCACGCTGCGGTGGGAGATCCGCCGCATCGGGGAGCCGGCCTGAGCATGCCTGGAGCACGCCCGCGAATCAGTCTTCGCGGGGGTGGTGCCGGGGGGTCGTCCGACCCGTCCGGAGGATATAGGGAAGGACTACGGGTAGTTATACCCCGGTTGCACCGGCCTGGACATTTCAACGCTATAGCTAGCGGTTTTTAAAAAGAGGCGCCAAGAAACTCACAAAATCTTGCGTTTCCCAGCGGTTCTGCAAAGGTGGGCTATCCTCTAGGGATTGTGTCACCATGGCTGGAACCGATTCAGCCAATAGGGAGCGGTTTGATGAGTGGTCACCAGCCTAAGCATGTCACCGTCCTGATGGGCGGGTGGTCTGCCGAGCGCGAGGTGTCGCTTGTCAGCGGCGCGTCCATCGCCACCGCGCTGGAGTCCAAGGGCTATGTCGTGCGCGCGGTGGACGTGCAGCGTGACCTGGCCGGATTGCTGGCGGCATTGACGCCCAAGCCCGACGTCATCTTCAACGCCCTGCACGGCCGCGGCGGCGAGGACGGCCTGATCCAGGGCGTGCTGGAATACCTGGGTGTGCCCTACACCCATTCCGGCGTGATGGCGTCCGCCATCGCCATGGACAAGGCCATGACCAAGCGGGTGCTGGGCACCGTGGGCATGCCCCTGGCGGACAGCGTCATCGCCAGCCGCGAGGACGTGCTGGCCGGCCACGTCATGGAACCGCCCTACGTCGTCAAGCCGGTGGACGAGGGCTCCAGCGTCGGCGTGCGCATCGTGCGCGCCGGGCACAACGGCCCCGCCATCGAGGCGGAGCACTGGGTCTATGGCGACACCGTCATGGTGGAGAAGTTCATCCCCGGGCGCGAGCTGACGGTGGGCGTGGTGGGCGATCGCGCCCTGACCGTGACCGAGATCGTGGCCAGCACGGAATTCTTCGACTACACGGCCAAGTACACCGAAGGCCACGCCGTCCACGTCTGCCCCGCCCAGATCCCGGCGGAGGTGGCGGAAGAGGCGAAGCGCCTGGCCCTGCTGGCGCACCAGACCCTGGGCTGCAGCGGCGTCAGCCGCAGCGACTTCCGTTGGGACGACGGCAAGCCGGGCGCCACCGGCCTGTGCTTCCTGGAGACAAATACCCAGCCGGGCTTCACGCCCTTGTCGCTGCTGCCGGAACAGGCGGCCCATATGGG
>NZ_BACU01000643.1 GCF_000333275.1 Azospirillum sp. B4
GCCGACAATAACAACGTCAAGCGCCTGCGCGACCTGGGCATTCCGGTGTCCATCGGACAGCGGGCGGAAAACCTGGGCGACGCCGCCGTCGTCTGCATCTCCTCCGCCGTGAAGCGCGACAACCCGGAGGTCATGGCCGCCCGCGCCGCCCTGATCCCCGTGGTGCGGCGCGCCGAGATGCTGGCGGAGCTGATGCGCCTGAAGTGGTCGGTCGCCATCGCCGGCACCCACGGCAAGACCACCACCACCTCGCTGGTGTCGGCGCTGCTGGACGGCGCCGGCTTCGACCCCACCATCATCAACGGCGGCATCATCAACGCCCTGGGCACCAACGCCAAGCTGGGCTCCGGCGATTGGATGGTGGTGGAGGCGGATGAGAGCGACGGCACCTTCACCAAGCTGCCGTCCACCATCGCCGTGGTCACCAACATCGACCCCGAGCATCTCGACTTCTACGGCACCTTCGACCGGGCGCGGGAAGCCTTCGACCAGTTCGTGCAGAACATCCCGTTCTACGGCTTCGCGGCGCTGTGCATCGACCATCCGGAGGTCCAGGCCCTGATCAGCCGGGTGGACCGCCGCATCGTCACCTACGGCTTCAACCCCCAGGCCGACCTGCGGGCCACCAACCTGCAGACCACGGTGCAGGGCGCCTTCTACGACGTCGTCGTTTCCGACCGCGTGGCGGGGGAGGAGCGGACCATCACCGGCCTGCACCTGCCCATGTACGGCCTGCACAACGTCCAGAACTCCCTGGCCGCCATCGCCGTCGCCCTGAACATGGGCATCGGCGACGACAGCATCCGCCAGAGCCTGGCCAAGTTCAGCGGCGTGAAGCGGCGCTTCACCAAGACGGGCGAGTCCAACGGCATCGTCGTCATCGACGATTACGGCCACCACCCCGTGGAGATCGCCGCCGTGCTGAGTGCCGCCCGCACCGCCGGCACCGGCCGCACCATCGCCGTGGTCCAGCCCCACCGCTACACCCGGCTGCAAAGCCTGTTCGAGGAATTCTGCACCTGCTTCAACGACGCCGACGCCGTCATCGTCGCCGACGTCTATGCCGCTGGTGAGACGCCTATCACCGGCGTCAGCAAGGAGGCGCTGGTGGATGGCCTGCGCACCCATGGCCACCGCCACGCCCTGCCCCTGCCGTCGCCGGAGGCGCTGCCCTCCATGATCCGTGACATGGCGCGGCCGGGCGACCTGGTGGTCTGCCTGGGCGCCGGCAGCATCACCACCTGGGCCAACGGTCTGCCGGCGGAACTGGACCGGCTGTTCGGCACCGCGATCCCCGGTTCCCGGAACGGGGGGAGCCACGGCTGATGATGGCGGAACGGCGCACCCCGGATGAGGCGACAGCGACGGCGGAAAGCCGCGGCGGCGCCCTGCTGCGCCGCCTCCCGCCTGTGCGCGGCCGCCTGACGCCGGACGCCCCCCTGGGCCCCCTGACCTGGTTCCGTGTGGGCGGCCCGGCCGACGTGCTGTTTCGTCCGGCCGACGAGGAGGACTTGGCCCAATTCCTGGCGGCATGCCCGCCCGACGTGCCCGTCATCGTCATCGGCGTCGCCAGCAACCTGCTGGT
>NZ_BACU01000642.1 GCF_000333275.1 Azospirillum sp. B4
CCGCTCCTGGTGGCCATGGCGGGCATAGCCGTCCAGGACCTTGTATGGTTCCGCCGCCCGCGCCCCCGCCGCCACGGCCAAGACCACACCGAACACCAACGCCGTCCACACCCTCATCATGCCCGCCCCCTTGTCGTTGGGGCCGCGATGGCGCGGCCCATGAGATAAAGGGTCCGCAAAAACAAAGGGCTGCGCAATGGCTTCCATGCCATCGCGCAGCCCTTTGGCGACAATACGCGCCGGTCTTACTTCGGCTTGCGGAAGCGGAAGACGAACTGGTCGGTATGGCCGCGCAGGCTGGGGTCGAAGACCTTGAGGCTATGGTTGTCGGCGGTATTGCGCAGGGCGTCATCCTCGCCATCCAGCACGAAGCCGGCGGCCAGCACCTCCTTCTTCACCGTTTCGGGGTCGATACGATGCAGGCTGTCGGTATCGCGCAAACCCGAACCGGCTTCGGCCACGTGGTCCAGCACGATGTAGACGCCGCCCGGCTTCAGCGCGTCGAACACCGCCTTGTTGAAGGCCGGCACGTCTGCCGGCCCCAGGAAGGCGTCATGCAGGTCGTGATAGTTCTGCGAGGTCCAGACCACGTCCACCTTTTCCGGGATGGACGGGGCGTTGACCGGCTGGATCAGGGGCACGATGTTGCCGTAGGCCTTGTCCGCCGCCAGCGCCTTCTGTCCGTCCACCGCCTTGGTCGAGCGGGTGGCCAGTTCGCCGGGCAGCAGGCTGTAGACCCGGCCCTTCGGCCCCACGGTCTTGGCCAGCAGACGGGTGAAATAGCCGGCGCCGGGCATGAAATCCACCACCTTGTCGCCCGGCTTCACACCGGCGAAGGCCAGCATCTCCGCCGGCTTGCGGTCGCCATCGCGGTCCTTGTCGGCCTGCGGGCGGTTGCTGTCGGCGACGGCGGCGGTGATGGCGGCGGACGGTGCTTCCCTGGCGCCGGCGGTGAGCGCCAGGCTGGAAACGGCCAGCCCCAAGGCCAGCGCGATGACGGAGACGCGAGACATTGTTCCCTTCCCTCCCTGGATGTCAGCCTGGCCCCGTGAAGCTTACCCCCGACAGGCCCTCCACGGCCGGCTGCCGCTAGAAGGTGCGGAGCCGGCGGCGTAAATCAATCCCGCCACCCGGAAAAAGCGGTGGATTCCAGCCGCCAGGTCATCGCGCCGCAGGCGGCCTCGGCTCAGCCGAAGGCCGGCGGCGGAAACAGGCCGGCGATGGTGCGCACCGCCTGCTCCGCCAGCGGGCGGTCCGGCTCGATGCTGTCGTCACCATAGCCGTAATAGTCATCCGGTCCGATGACCTGGAAGACGAAGCCGTCGCGCCGGGGCACGAAGGACACGCCATCGTAGAACAGGCCGTAGTGGACATCGTCCTGGGGGATCATGCGCGCCAGCTGGCCCCGCACCGGCATGACGGACGTGTCGCCCATCAGGGCGCGGGCGCCATAGCCGGTGCAGTTCACCAGCACCTTTTGGGTCAAGCGGGCGAAGTCCGCCGGGGTGTGGAACTCCTGCACCTCAATACGGCCGCCATTGGCATGGAATTCGTCCAGCAACAGGCGGGCATAGCTGGAAATGTTGAACACCATGTTGGTGTTGCGGCGGACGTAGCGTGAACCGAAGGGGTGCAGGCCGGCCGGCACCTCGGCGGCATGGGGCGTCAGGGTCGGCAGCAGCTCGTGCTGCAGCGCGTCGGCGAAGGGGGGGCGGCCATCGGTCACGGCCTCGTGCCGTTCGCGGTTGGCCTGGTCGGCGACGAAATAGTTGTCCACCCACTCGATGGGCGTGCCCGGCAGGCCCAGCAGGTTCTGATAGGACTGGAAGGAGGTCAGGCACATCCGCGCCCACAGGGCCTTGAACTCCGGCGTGGCGTACTGTTCCAGGCAGATGCGCGAATCCGGTGACCACACGCCGGTGGCGAAGCTGGAGCGGGTGTCCGGCGGCAGGTCCTTGGCATAGATGGTGACCTTGGCGCCGGCGCGTTGCAGTTGCAGCGCCGTCGTCAGGCCGATGGCGCCGCAGCCGATGACGGCGATGTCACGTTCCCCCAACGCCATGGCCTTTTCCGTGGCCACCAGGCCGGTGCCCCAGGACAGGGACCAGCCGCTGCCCCCATGGCCGTAGTGGTGGACCACCAGCTTCTGCCCGATGCGCTCCACCTCCAGCCGGGGGCCCTGGGCGCGGAAGGGCCGGGTGCAAACGGTGATGCGGGTGATGCGGTCGGGCGTGGCCCGGATGGGTGTCAGCCGCAGGGCGTCGCGCGCCCCCTCCGGCACCATCGGTTTGCGGCCGCCGTCGGCCGACCCGGCGCACCCCGCCAGCATCAGGCTGGCGCCCGCGCCCACCAGAAGGTTGCGCCGGCCCATCATCGCGTCCACCCGTTCGCCCGCCATGTGTCCCCCTGCCTGTTCTGTAGGACCGACCGTCCCCCGGGAACCTTAAAGGAAAAGATTTCCCTGAGAAACCAAGAGTCTGCACGAAACGCGCCGCAGCAGGGCCGTGCCAGCGCTCGGCACGGCGGGCGAAGGGGTCAGGCGGGACCTTCGCTGATCGTTTCAAACCCTGAATGAAAGGGAGTGCGGGGGAGCGTGGTGGGCCCGGCAGGACTCGAACCTGCAACCAGACCGTTATGAGCGGCCGGCTCTAACCGTTGAGCTACAGGCCCACGCGGGCCGCACTTTGCCGGGTGGCGCCCCGCCTTGCAATCCCCTTGCGTGGGACTTCATCAAATTTTTACGACAGCCTCCAAATCGTTGGAAAAGAGCCGCTATCCTTTTGATTCGGCGTGCCTTGGCCGGCGAATGCCATGTTGCCGGCTCAGGACTGAGGTGTTACCTTTGCAAGGCTTGGGACGGTACCGGTAACGCTGTCCACGCGGCAAATGGCCGCGCGGGCACCCGTAAACCGGGTGAGTCCCCAGCGAACGCGGGCCCCGCGAAAGGGGACCCGCATGAGGCTCCGGCCAACGGGGCCCGCCAAAGCGGTTGGCGTCAGGCCCGGGGTGATCCCCGGGCAGGGGTACATACGCGAGGGGGGCCAGCGGCAGAACGATCCGACACATACGCCCGGCGTCCGGGCTTTCATCAGGGTCCCCGCGGGGGCAGCCACCAGCGGCGCGCCATGCAGCCGCCGCTCCGCTCATCCGGAACGGATGGACGGGCGAACCGCCTTCCGCCGCCGGCCATATCAGAACATCCATGGGAGGAAGTGACGATGGCGAACATCGCCAGCAGCAGTACCAGTGGGGCCTCGACCCGCATGACGAAGGAGGAGCGCAAGGTCATCTTCGCCTCGTCCCTCGGCACCGTGTTCGAGTGGTATGATTTCTATCTGTACGGTTCCCTTGCCGCCATCATCAGCGCCCGGTTCTTCTCGGGCCTGCCGACCCAGGGCGCCAAGGACGTGTTCACGCTGCTGGGCTTCGCCGCCGGCTTCTTCGTCCGCCCCTTCGGCGCCCTGGTCTTCGGCCGGCTGGGCGACCTGGTGGGCCGCAAGTACACCTTCCTGGTCACCATCGTCATCATGGGCCTGTCGACGGCCGTTATCGGCTTCCTGCCCAGCTATGAATCGGTGGGCGTCCTGTCGCCCATCCTGTTGATCTCCTTGCGCCTGCTGCAGGGCCTGGCGCTGGGCGGCGAATATGGCGGCGCCGCGACCTACGTGGCCGAGCACGCCCCCCACGGCAAGCGCGGCGCGTATACCGCCTGGATCCAGATCACCGCCACCGGCGGCCTGTTCCTGTCGCTGCTGGTCATCCTGGCCTGCCGCATGAACCTGTCCGACGCGGACTTCAAGGCCTGGGGCTGGCGCATCCCCTTCCTGGTGTCGCTGCTGCTGCTGGGCGTGTCCTTGTGGATCCGCCTGCAGCTGGACGAATCGCCGCTGTTCAAGAAGATGAAGGAGGAGGGCAAGACCTCCAAGTCCCCCATCCTGGACAGCTTCGGCAACCTCTATAACCTGAAGTTCGTGCTGCTGGCCCTGTTCGGCGTCGTCGCCGGCCAGGCCGTCGTCTGGTATTGCGGCCAGTTCTACGCCCAGATCTTCCTGAAGAGCACGCTGAAGATCGACCCCAACACCGCCGACACCCTGGCGGCCGTCGCCCTGCTGTTCGCCACCCCCTTCTTCGTGGTGTTCGGGTCGCTGTCCGACCGCATCGGCCGCAAGAAGGTCATCCTGGCCGGCCTGGCGCTGGCCATCCTGACCTACTTCCCCATCTTCCGGGGCATCACCCACTACGGCAACCCGGCGCTGGAGGCGGCCATGGCCGCGGCCCCGGCCACCGTCACCGCCGATCCGGCCGAATGCACCTGGCAGCTGAACGTCACCGGCACGTCGACCTTCAAGTCCAGCTGCGACGTCGCCAAGAAGGCCCTGGTGGACAAGAGCGTGCCCTACAGCGCGGTCGATGGCGGCGCCGGTTCCGTGGCCCAGATCAAGATCGGCGACACGGTCATCGACAGCTATGACGCCAACGCGGCGGACGCCAAGGAGAAGAAGGCCGCCTTCGACAAGGCGGTGGCCGAGGCCGTGAAGGCCGCCGGCTATCCGGCCAAGGCCGATGACGCCGCCATCAACAAGCCGATGCTGACCTTCCTGCTGTGGATCCTGGTCATCTACGTGACCCTGGTCTACGGCCCCATCGCCGCCATGCTGGTGGAGATGTTCCCGTCGCGCATCCGCTACACCTCCATGTCCCTGCCCTACCACATCGGCAACGGCTGGTTCGGCGGCTTCCTGCCGGCCATCTCACTGGCCATCGTGGTCACCACCGGCCAGATGTACGCCGGCCTGTGGTACCCGATCATCATCGCCGCCATCACCTTCGTGATCGGCCTGCTGTTCGTGCGGGAAACCAAGGACGTGGAAGTCAGCCACGACAAATAAGCGCCACCCCCAAAGGGCTGCGCCTGGAACGGAGGGCCCGGACGGCAACGTCCGGGCCTTTCCTTATGGCGGGGGGCCGGCTGGCAGCGGTTCACCAGGCCCGTACGTCCGTGAGGATGGTCAGGCGCGCTGGCGCAGGTGGCGGCTGAAGCGGAAGGGCGACGGCACCAGCGCCGTGAGGTTCTTCAGGGCCGTGGCCTTGGGCAGGCTGAAGGTGGCCAGGCCCTTGCCCAGCGCCATCACGGTCTCGATCCGGCGGTCGAGGAAGGACCAGGTGTCGGCATACCCTTCCGACCGGTCGCTCAGCCAGTACAGCACCGTCGCCGTCTGCACCCCGGCCAGCAGGGCACGCTTGGTGTAGTAGTTGATGTCGGTCGACTGGTCGCCGGCGGCGTACCACACGGCATCGACCGTCCGGTACAGCAGGCGGGCGCCCAGGGCGGCATGGGCGGTCAGGAAGGAACTGGCGCGCTGCACCGCCTCCGCCCAAGGCGCCAGGATCTCCAGCCGTAGGCGCACCGCCAGGGTCACCCGCGCCCGCACCTTCATCACCGCCAGGTCGCGGCCCGCCATCTGCGCCATCATGGTGCGGTCGGCCCAGTCGCTGAACTGCGCCACCACGTCCGCCACGCCGCCGGGAAACAGGGCCGCCACCTGGGCGCTCTCCATGCCGGCATCCACCGCCGCCTGGCGCAGCGCCACCGCCGACCAGCCGTCGAACGCCACGTGCGGCAGCACC
>NZ_BACU01000641.1 GCF_000333275.1 Azospirillum sp. B4
CGGTTCTCCTTAGGCAGAACGGCGATCACCTCGCCCTGCTTGCCCTTGTCCTTGCCGGCGATGATGATGACCTTGTCGGCCTTCTTAATCTTCGACATTTACAGGACCTCCGGCGCCAGGGAGATGATCTTCATGAACTTCTTGGCGCGCAGCTCACGCGTGACCGGCCCGAAGATACGGGTCCCGATCGGCTCACCCTGCTTGTTGATGAGCACGGCCGCGTTGCGGTCGAAGCGGATGGCGGAACCGTCGGTGCGACGGATTTCCTTGGCGGTGCGAACGATGACGGCGCGATGCACGTCACCCTTCTTCACGCGACCCCGCGGAATGGCCTCCTTGACCGAGACGACGATGACGTCGCCAACGGCCGCGACCTTCCGCATGGAGCCGCCCAGCACCTTGATGCACTGCACCCGGCGCGCGCCGCTGTTGTCAGCGACCTCCAGGTTGGTTTGCATCTGGATCATGGTTTGGCTTCCTTAAGCAAAACAGTTAGACGGCGGCGCCCGACGGGGCGGCGCTTTCCACGACGACGGCCCACCGCTTCCGCTTGGAAATCGGACGGCACTCTTCGATCGTCACCGTGTCGCCAGCCTTATAAGCATTCTGCTCGTCATGGGCAGCATACTTCTTCGACTGCTTAATGAACTTCTTGTACACGGGGTGCATAACACGACGCTCGACCAGCACGATGACGGTCTTGTCGCCCTTGTCACTCACAACCGTGCCCTGCAAAACACGCCGGGGCATAACGCTTCCCCCTGTCAGGACACGGGCGCAGCGGTTTCCCGCTGGCCCAGGATGGTCTTGATCCGAGCGATGTCGCGCCGAACCTGGCCGACACGCGCGGTGTTCTCCAGCTGCCCGGAGGCGCGCTGGAAGCGCAAATTGAACTGCTCTTTCTTCAGCTGCAAGAGCTGGTCCTGCAACTCATCCACGCTCTTAGTGCGCAGGTCGACGGCTTTGGTCATGCCTCAGCTCCCTCACCCAGGCGGGTGATGAATCGGGTCTTAATCGGCAGCTTGGCAGCGGCCAGCTCGAAGGCGCGCTTGGCGAGGTCCGCCGGCACACCATCCAGCTCGAACATGATGCGGCCGGGGGCCACGCGGGCCGCCCAGAACTCGGGCGACCCCTTACCGGAGCCCATGCGGACTTCGGCGGGCTTGCTCGACACCGGCACGTCCGGGAAAATCCGGATCCAGACCCGGCCCTGACGCTTCATGTGACGGGTGATCGCGCGGCGGGCCGCCTCGATCTGGCGCGCGGTGATGCGCGCCGGCTCGACCGCCTTCAGACCAAAGGCGCCGAAGTTCAGCTGCGTGCCGCCCTTGGAGGCGCCGTGGATGCGCCCCTTGTGCTGCTTGCGGTACTTAGTACGTTTCGGACTCAGCATGGCAATTGCCCTCTAGTATCCGTTCACCCTCAGCGCGCCGCGACGGGCTGCTGATCGGCGCGCTTGTCCTGGGCGAACGGATCGTGCGCCAGAATTTCGCCCTTAAACACCCACACCTTGACACCGCAGGTGCCGTAGGTGGTCTTAGCCGTGGCCGTGCCGTAGTCGATCTCGGCGCGCAGCGTGTGCAGCGGAACGCGGCCTTCGCGGTACCACTCCATACGAGCGATTTCGGCGCCACCCAGACGGCCGCCGCAGTTGATGCGGATGCCCTGGGCGCCGAGGCGCATGGCCGACTGCACGGCGCGCTTCATGGCGCGACGGAAGGCGACACGACGCTCCAGCTGGCTGGCGATGTTCTCGGCGATCAGCCGGGCGTCGAGTTCCGGCTTGCGGATCTCGACGATGTTCAGGCTGACCTCGGAACCGGTCATGCGGCCCAGATCGGTGCGCAGCTTCTCGATGTCGGCGCCCTTCTTGCCGATCACCACACCCGGACGGGCCGTGTGGATGGTGACGCGGGCCTTCTTGGCCGGCCGCTCGATGATGATGCGCGAGGCGCCGGCCGCGGCCAGCTTGCCCTGCAGGTGCTTGCGCAGGCGCAGGTCCTGGTGCAGCAGGGTGGCGTAGTCGCGGTTGGCGAACCAGCGGCTGTCCCAGGTCCGGTTGATACCGACGCGGAGCCCGATGGGGTTGACTTTCTGACCCATGTTACGCGGTCTCCCCCGTGGCTTCCTCGGCGCGCTCGCGCACGACCACGGTCAAGTTGCTGTAAGACTTCTCGACACGGGCGCCGCGACCGCGGGCCCGGGCGTGGAAGCGCTTCATCACCAGGGCGCGGCCCACGGTGGCGTAAGCGACCACCAGACGATCGACGTCCAGCTGGTGGTTGTTCTCGGCGTTGGCGATGGCCGACTGCAGCACCTTCTTCACTTCGCCGGCGATGCGGCGCTTGGAGAAGGTCAGCATGGCCAGAGCCGTACCGGCTTCCTTGCCGCGGATCATCTGGGCGACGAGGTTCAGCTTGCGGGCACTGGATTTGATCATCCGGCCGTGCGCCGCAGCCTCGTTGTCGGCGAAAGGCCGTTCAGATTGAGGCTTGCTCATTTTACTTCCTCTTCGCCTTCTTGTCGGCCGCGTGGCCGTAGAAAGTCCGCGTCGGGGAGAACTCACCGAACTTGTGTCCGATCATGTTCTCGGTCACGAGCACCGGCAGGAACTTATGGCCGTTGTACACGCCAAAGGTCAGACCGACGAACTGGGGCAGGATCGTGGAACGGCGCGACCAGATCTTGATGATCTCGTTGCGGCCGGACGCGCGCGCCTTCTCTGCCTTCTTCAAAAGGTAGCCGTCGATGAACGGCCCCTTCCAGACGGAACGGGTCACGGGTCCTACTCCTTACTTAGAGCGACGACGGCGGATAATCAGCCCGTCAGTCTTCTTGTTGCTACGCGTCTTCTTGCCCTTGGTCGGCTTGCCCCACGGCGTGACCGGATGACGGCCACCGGAGGTACGGCCTTCACCACCACCGTGCGGGTGGTCGATCGGGTTCATGGCGACGCCACGGACAGCCGGACGACGGCCCAGCCAACGGTTGCGACCGGCCTTGCCGATCACGGTGTTGGCCTGGTCGGGGTTGGACACGGCACCGATGGTGGCCATGCACTCGCCACGGACCATGCGCAGCTCACCCGAAGGCAGCTTCAGCTGGGCGTAACCCTGGTCGCGACCCACCAGCTGCAGGAACGTACCGGCGGAGCGGGCCAGCTGGCCGCCCTTGCCCGCACGCATCTCCACATTGTGGACGATGGTGCCGACCGGGATGTTCTTCAGCGGCATGGCGTTGCCGGGCTTCACGTCGACCTTCTCGCCAGCGACGACGACGTCGCCAGCCTTCAGGCGCTGCGGAGCCAGGATGTAGGCCAGATCGCCGTCCTGGTAGCGGATCAGGGCGATGAAGCCCGTCCGGTTCGGGTCGTACTCCAGGCGCTCGACGGTCGCGGGGACGTCGAACTTGTTGCGCTTGAAGTCGATCAGACGGTAACGGCGCTTGTGGCCGCCGCCCATGCGACGCGCGGTGATGCGACCGGTGTTGTTACGACCGCCGGAGCCGCTGAGGCCTTCCGTCAGCGCCTTTACCGGCTTGCCCTTGTACAGCTCCGAGCGATCGACCAGCACCAGCTGGCGGAGGCTCGGGGTAATCGGACGATAAGTCTTAAGTGCCATCGTTAATGCCCTCACACGCCGGTGGTGACGTCGATCGTGTGCCCTTCGGCGAGGGTCACGATGGCCTTCTTGAAGTCGGACCGACGCGCCACGATGCCCCGGAAGCGCTTGGTCTTGCCCTTCGAGACGATGGTGTTGACGGCCGTCACCTTGACCTTGAACAGGCCTTCGACGGCCTGCTTGATCTCGGGCTTCGTGGCATCCAGGGGCACCCGGAAGGTGACCTGGTTATGCTCGGAGCCCATGGTGGACTTTTCGGTGATGACCGGCGCGACGATCAGATCGTACATGCGCTCGGCGCTCACAAACGGCTTCGCGTTCTTGCTCATTTCAGGCGAGCCTCCAACTGCTCGACCGCGTTGCGGGTCAACACCAGGGTGTCGCGCCGCAGGATGTCGTACACGTTGGCGCCCTGCTCCGGCAGCACATCCACGTGGGGGATGTTGCCGGCGGCCCGGACGAAGTTCTCATCCAGGTTGGCGCCGTCGATGATCAGGACCGAGTTCAGGCCCAGGGCGCCGAACTGCTCGACCAGCGCCTTGGTCTTGTGGGTCTCGGCGCGGGCGTCGTCCAGGATGACCAGCTTGCCTTCGGCGGCCTTGACCGACAGGGCGGTCTTCAGGGCCAGCTTGCGGACCTTCTTCGTCAGGTCATGCTCATGGCTGCGCACCACCGGACCGAAGATCACCGCGCCGCCGCGGAACTGCGGCGAGCGCAGGGAGCCCTGACGGGCACGGCCGGTGCCCTTCTGCTTCCACGGCTTCTTGGTCGTGCCGGAGATCTCGGAGATCCCCTTGGTCTTGTGCGTGCCCTGACGGCGCTTGGCCAGCTGCCAGTTCACCATGCGGGCCAGCAGATCGGCGCGGGCCGGCAGGCCGAACACGGCATCGTCCAGCTCGATCTCGCCGACTTGCTCGTTCTTCAGGTTCTTAACGGTCGTCTTCATGATGCTCAGCCCTCCTGCGCGGCAGGAGCGTCCTGGGCGGGCGTGCGGAAGGCGGCCGGGAAGGGAACACCCTCCGGCAGCTTCTTCTTCACGGCGTCCTTCACCAGGATATAACCGCCTTCGGAGCCGGGGACGGCGCCGCGGACGAGGATCAGGCCGCGCTCGACATCGACCGAGACGACCTTCAGGTTCTGGGTGGTGACCTGCTCAACGCCCAGGTGGCCCGCCATCTTCTTGTTCTTGAAGGTGCGGCCGGGATCCTGGCGCTGACCGGTCGAACCGTGCGAACGGTGCGACACGGACACACCGTGCGTGGCGCGAAGGCCGCCGAAGTTCCAGCGCTTCATGCCACCGGCGAAGCCCTTGCCGATGGTCGTCCCGGTGACGTCCACGAACTGGCCAGCGACGAAGTGGTCGACGGTGATCTCAGCACCGACCTCGACCAGGGCATCCGGGGTCACCCGGAATTCCACGGTCTTCTTCTTCGGCTCCACCTTCGCCTTGGCGAAGTGGCCGCGCTCAGCCTTCGTGACGTTCTTCACCTTGGCCTTGCCCACGCCGACTTCCAGGGCGGTGTACCCGTCCCGGTCTTCGGTCTTGTGGGAGACGACCTGGCAATTGTCGACTTTCAGCACAGTCACCGGCACGTGCTCGCCCTCATCCGTGAAGATGCGGGTCATGCCGAGCTTCTGCGCGATCAAACCGGATCGCATTTTAGTCTCTTCTCCTAACAGGGGACATCCTCAGGGGGAGAGGTCCCACACACTCAAAACTTACAGCTTAATCTCGACGTCGACGCCGGCGGCCAGGTCGAGCTTCATCAGCGCGTCCACGGTCTGCGGGGTCGGATCGACGATGTCCAGCAGGCGCTTGTGGGTACGGATCTCGAACTGCTCACGCGACTTCTTGTCGATGTGCGGGCTACGGTTCACCGTGAACTTCTCGACCTGGGTCGGAAGGGGGATCGGACCGCGCACCCGGGCACCGGTCCGCTTGGCCGTATTCACGATCTCGCTGGTCGACTGATCGAGCACGCGATGATCGAACGCCTTCAGGCGGATCCGGATATTCTGGCTTTCCATCGTCCTAAACCTTGGTTGGAAGCGGTGCCGTATAGCAACGGCACCGCACACCGGTCAATCAAATCAGTTGGTACTATCAGGCGATGATCTTGGCGACCACGCCGGCGCCGACGGTGCGGCCGCCTTCACGGATGGCGAAGCGCAGGCCTTCGTCCATGGCGATGGGGGCGATCAGCTCCACGGTCACCTGCACGTTGTCGCCCGGCATCACCATCTCGGTGCCTTCCGGCAGCGCGACCATGCCCGTCACGTCCGTGGTACGGAAGTAGAACTGGGGACGGTAGTTGGTGAAGAACGGGGTGTGACGGCCGCCTTCTTCCTTCGTCAGGATGTAGGCTTCGGCCACGAACTTGGTGTGCGGGGTGATCGAGCCGGGCTTGGCCAGGACCTGGCCGCGCTCGACGTCTTCACGCTTCGTGCCGCGCAGCAGCGCGCCGATGTTGTCGCCAGCCTGGCCCTGGTCCAGCAGCTTGCGGAACATCTCGACGCCGGTGACGGTCGTCTTCACCGTGGTCTTCAGACCGACGATCTCGATTTCCTCACCCACCTTCACGATGCCGCGCTCGACACGGCCGGTCACCACGGTGCCACGGCCGGAGATCGAGAACACGTCTTCGATCGGCATCAGGAAGGGCTTGTCAACCGGACGCTCCGGCTGCGGGATGTAGGCGTCGACCTGCTTCATCAGCTCCAGGATGGCGTCATGGCCGATCTCGGGGCTGCGGTTCTCCAGGGCGCACAGGGCGGAGCCCTTCACGATCGGAATGTCGTCCCCGGGGAAGTCGTAGCTGCTCAGCAGCTCGCGCACTTCCAGCTCCACCAGCTCCAGCAGCTCGGGGTCGTCGACCATGTCGACCTTGTTCATGAACACCACCAGCGCGGGCACGCCGACCTGGCGGGCCAGCAGGATGTGCTCGCGGGTCTGCGGCATCGGGCCGTCGGCGGCCGACACCACCAGGATCGCGCCGTCCATCTGCGCGGCGCCGGTGATCATGTTCTTCACATAGTCGGCGTGGCCGGGGCAGTCGACGTGGGCATAGTGACGGTTGGCCGTCTCGTACTCGACGTGGGCGGTCGAGATCGTGATGCCGCGCGCCTTCTCTTCCGGCGCCTTGTCGATCTGGTCGTACGCGGTGAACGTCGCACCGCCGGTCTCAGCCAGCACCTTGGTGATCGCAGCCGTCAGCGACGTCTTGCCATGGTCGACGTGACCGATGGTGCCGATGTTGCAGTGCGGCTTCGTGCGCTCGAATTTCGCCTTCGCCATGGTTACTCTTCCTTCTCTTGACTTCTGCCTGATCAGGCCATCTTGGCGCGAACGACATCCGCGATGGCAGCCGGCACCGGCTCATAATGGTCAAACTGCATCGAGTACTGTGCCCGGCCCTGGCTCATCGAGCGCAGGTTGTTCACGTACCCAAACATGTTGGCCAGCGGGACCCTGGCGATGATGACGCGCGCATTGCCCCGCTGATCCATTCCTGTCACCTGTCCCCGGCGGCTGTTCAGGTCGCCGATGACATCACCCATGTAGTCGTCGGGGGTGACCACCTCGACCGCCATCACCGGTTCCAGCAGGACGGGCTTGGCTTTCGCCATCCCTTCCTTGAACGCGGCGCGGGCGGCCTGTTCGAACACCTCGACGGAGCTGTCGACGTCATGAAACGCGCCGTCGACCAGCTCTACCTTCAGATCGATCACCGGGAAGCCGGCGATCACCCCACTGTCCTTGGCGGCGTCGACGCCGCCCTGGGCCCCGTGGGCGAATTCCTTGGGCAGCCTGCTGCCCGCCTTGTTCTCGAACCGGAACCCGCTACCGGGCTCGGACGGCTCGAAGGTCAGCGTCACCTGGGCGAACTGCCCCATGGCACCAACCTGCCGCTTCAGCGTGTGGGCAACCTCCGCCTTATGGGCGATGGTTTCCCGGTAGGCCACCTGCGGCGCGCCGACGTCGGCTTCCACCCGGTATTCCCGCCGCATGCGATCGACGATGATCTCCAGGTGCAGCTCGCCCATGCCACCGATGACGGTTTGTCCCGTCTCGGCGTCACGCCCGACGCGGAAGGACGGATCCTCCGCCGCCAGCCGCTGCAGCGCCATGGCCATCCGGTCGTGATCCGCCTGGGTCTTAGGCTCGACCACCACCTCGATCACCGGCTCCGGGAACTCCATGCGCTCCAGCACCAGAGGTGCCGCGGGATCGCACAGGGTGTCGCCCGTCGTCGTGTTCTCCAGCCCCGCCAGGGCGACGATGTCGCCCGCGCAAGCCGCTTCGATCTCTTCCCGGGTGTTGGCGTGCATCAGCAGCATCCTGCCGACGCTCTCCTTCTCCCCCTTCGTCGCGTTCAACACGCGATCGCCGACCGCCACCGAGCCCGAGTACACCCGGACGAAAGTGAGCGAGCCCACGAAAGGATCGTTCATCACCTTGAACGCCAAGCCGGCGAAGGGCGCCGTGTCGTCCGTCCGCCGGCTGGCCGGTTCCCCGTCCAGCGCCACGCCCGCGACATCGGCGATGTCGAGCGGCGAGGGCAGAAAGTCGACAACGGCGTCCAGCATCGGCTGAACGCCCTTGTTCTTAAAGGCCGAACCGCACAGCACCGGCACCAGGCGCAGCGCGATCGTTCCCTTCCGGATCAGCGCCTTGAGCGCCGCCTCGTCGGGTTCCACACCCTCGAGGTAGCGCTCGGTGGCGGCCTCATCCAATTCCACCGCCTGCTCGACCAGACGGGCGCGGTATTCGCTCGCCTGTTCGGCCAAGGCGGCCGGAACCTCAGTCTCGAAGAACTCGGCGCCCAGCGTCTCTTCTTTCCAGACGATGGCCTTGTTCTTCACCAGGTCGACGACGCCGGAGAAGCCGGCTTCCGTCTTGATGGGAAGCTGCAGGACCGCCGCGTTGGCGCCCAGCCGCTCCCGGATCATCTGGACGGTGCCGAAGAAGTCGGCGCCGACCCGGTCCATCTTGTTCACGAAACACATGCGCGGCACACGGTACTTGTCCGCCTGCCGCCACACGGTTTCCGACTGGGGCTCGACCCCGGCCACGGCGTCGAACAGCGCCACCGCACCATCCAGCACCCGCAGGGAACGCTCGACCTCGATGGTGAAGTCGACATGCCCCGGGGTGTCGATGATGTTCACCCGGTGGTCACGCCAAAAGCAGGTCGTGGCCGCCGAAGTGATGGTGATGCCGCGCTCCTGCTCCTGCTCCATCCAGTCCATCGCGGCGGTGCCCTCGTGGACCTCGCCCATGCGGTAGGACTTGCCGGTGTAGTACAGGATCCGCTCGGTCGTCGTGGTCTTGCCGGCATCAATGTGGGCACAGATGCCAATGTTCCGGTAACGATCGAGAGGATGGGAGCGCGCCATGATTCCTTAAGGCCTAAGCCAGTCCCAGCCTTACCACCGGTAGTGCGAGAAGGCCTTGTTGGCCTCCGCCATACGGTGGGTGTCTTCACGCTTCTTCACGGCGACGCCACGCTGGTTGGCCGCGTCCAGCAGCTCACCCGACAGGCGCTCGGTCATCGTGTTCTCCGACCGGCCGCGGGCGGCGGCGATCAGCCAACGGATGGCCAGGGCCTGGGCGCGGTCCTGACGGACCTCGACCGGCACCTGGTAGGTCGCACCGCCGACACGGCGGGAACGCACTTCCAGGTAGGGACGGACGTTGTTCAGGGCGTCGTGGAACAGCTGAATGGGATCAGCCTTCACCTTGCCTTCGATACGCTCCAGGGCGCCGTACACGATCTGCTCGGCGACGGACTTCTTCCCGTCGTACATCAGGCAGTTCATGAACTTCGTCAGGATGGTATCGCCATACTTGGCATCCGGCAGGACTTCACGCTTCTCGGCGCGACGACGACGGGACATGAGATAACTCCTTACTTCGGACGCTTGGCGCCGTACTTGGACCGACGCTGGCGACGGTCCTTCACGCCCTGGGTATCCAACGAACCGCGGATGATGTGATAGCGCACGCCGGGAAGATCCTTCACACGGCCGCCGCGGATCATCACCACGGAGTGTTCCTGCAGGTTGTGACCCTCGCCGGGGATGTAGCTGATGACCTCGTGGCCGTTGGTCAGCCGCACGCGGGCGACCTTACGCAGCGCCGAGTTCGGCTTCTTCGGGGTGGTCGTGTAGACGCGCGTGCAGACACCGCGCTTCTGGGGGCATTCCTGCAACGCCGGGACCTTGTCCCGCTCCGGCACGCCCTCACGGGACTTGCGGATCAACTGGTTGATCGTCGGCATCTACCGCTCTCGGTTCACAGTTCCAACAACAAGGCACCCAAAACACATGCCCAGAACGACGAAAGTCCCGTCACGAAGCGCTAACTGGCTCCGCGCGGGCCTTGCAAACGCCGTCCGAACAAGGACTCGGGTGCGGCTATACAGATTTTCGAGGGGGTCTTTTTGAGAGACAGCGTCTAGCCCGCAAGGGCGGCCTACAGCCTGCCCCTCGAAAAATGTGGGCGGACTATATGGACGTCGGCCTCGCCCGTCAAGCGCTCTAGACTCAAAAATCCAGGGTAAGCCGTGCGTCCAGGACAGGGGCCCGCCCCACATTTGCGGGCCCCTCCCCTGCACGTGTGGCACGCGGTCCGGAGAGCGCGGGGGATGGGCAAATGGGCCCGGTACCGCTATATACCCGGGCCAGACGAGCGGGTGCGGCCCAGGGGTCCGTCGCTCACCTTATAGTATAGTGTCAGCGCGCCTTCGAGAGAGACCTTCGCCGACCGCATGCGGCATGGGGTCCACCGGCGGCGCCCTTTTGGATTCCCGAGCGCCGCCCCATGAGCAAGCCCCCCCTCACCACCTCCCCCGCCGGCGCCCCCAAGGTCGGCATCGTCAGCCTGGGCTGCCCCAAGGCCCTGGTCGACAGCGAACGCATCCTGACCAAGCTGCGCTCGCAGGGGTATGAGGTCTCGCCCAGCTATGACGATGCCGACGTGGTGCTGGTCAACACCTGCGGCTTCCTGGACAGCGCCAAGCAGGAGAGCCTGGACGCCATCGGCGAGGCGATGCGCGAGAACGGCCGCGTCATCGTCACCGGCTGCATGGGCGTGGAAGAGGGCCGCATCCGCGAGATGTACCCCAACGTGCTGGCCGTCACCGGCCCCCACCAGTATGAACAGGTGGTGTCGGCGGTGCACGATCACCTGCCTCCCGTGCACAACCCCTACACCGACCTGGTGCCGCCCGAAGGCCTGCGCCTGACCCCGCGCCACTACGCCTATCTGAAGATTTCCGAGGGCTGCAACCACCGCTGCAGCTTCTGCATCATCCCCTCGCTGCGCGGCGACCTGGCCAGCCGGCCGGCTGGCAACGTGCTGCGCGAGGCGGAGCGTCTGGTGAACGCCGGCGTGCGCGAGCTGATGGTCATCTCCCAGGACACCAGCGCCTACGGCCTGGACCTGCGCCATGCCGAAAGCGAGTTCAAGGGCCGCAAGGTCCGCGCCCACATGACCGACCTGGCGCGTGAGCTGGGAGGCTTGGGCGCCTGGGTCCGCCTGCACTATGTCTACCCCTACCCGCACGTGGACGAGGTCATCCCCCTGATGGCCGAGGGCCTGATCCTTCCCTACCTGGACATCCCTTTCCAGCACGCCAGCCCCAACGTGCTGAAGGCCATGAAGCGTCCCGGCAACCAGGAGAAGGTGCTGAACCGTATCCGCGGCTGGCGCGACATCTGCCCCGACCTCACCATCCGCTCCACCTTCATCGTCGGCTTTCCCGGCGAGACGGAGCAGGACTTCCAGTTCCTGCTGGACTGGCTGTCGGAGGCCAAGATCGACCGGCTGGGCTGCTTCAAGTATGAGGCCGTGGAGGGTGCCACCGCCAACGCCATCGAGGGCGCGGTGCCCGAAGAGGTGAAGGAGGAGCGCTGGAACCGCCTGATGGCCCACCAGCAGGCCATCAGCGAGGAGCGCATGCAGGCCAAGGTCGGCCGCACCATCGACGTCATCATCGACGAGGTGGATGAGGAAGGCGCCATCGGCCGCTCCGCCGCCGACGCGCCGGAGATCGACGGCAGCGTCTTCCTGAACGGCGACACCAGCGTGGCCGTGGGCGACATCGTCCAGGTGACGGTGGAACATGCCGAGGAATATGACCTGTGGGGCACCCGGGTCGACGCCTGAAGGTCCCGTCCCGGCGTCGTTGAGCGGAGGGCTCGGCCAGCGATGGCCGGGCCCTATCGTTTCTGGGTCCCCAGGCCGCCCATATCCAATATCCAACTTTCGGCAGGCCGCCCACCCTGGGCCTTGGAATCGGCGCCGGTACCCCCGTATGCTTCGCCGCAAGCGGCGCTATCGCGGGGTAACCGCCGGCGAGACGACCAGACTATGGGGAATCCATCCTAATGGGAGCCAGACTACGCACGGCCACGGCGGTGATCGCCCTGACCCTGGCGATGGGCATTGGGGCGGCCAGCACGGGGACGGCGAAGGACGCCGGCCCGGTGACGGCCGAAGCCTTGACCGCCCACGTCAAGATCCTCGCCTCCGACGCGTTCCAGGGCCGCAAGCCAGGGACCGAGGGCGAGGAAAAGACCATCGCCTACATCCAGGACCAGTTCAAGAAGGTGGGCCTGAAGCCCGCCGTCGGCACCAGCTTCCTGCAGGACGTGCCGATGACCGAGATCACCAGCAAGGCCGACGGCCCCATGGTGTTCACGGCCACGGGCAAGGACGGCCAAGCCAAGACGCTGTCGTACGAGTACTTCAGCCAGATGATGATCTGGAACCGGCAGCGCACCAGTCATGCCGAGGTGAAGGATAGCGACCTGGTCTTCGTCGGCTACGGCATCACCGCCCCGGAATTCGGCTGGGATGACTATGCCGGCGTCGACGTCAAGGGCAAGACGGTGGTCATCCTGGTGAACGACCCCGGCTTCGCCACCGGCGACCCCGCGCTGTTCGGCGGCGGCGCCATGACCTGGTACGGCCGCTGGCCCTACAAGTATGAGGAGGCGGCCCGCCATGGCGCCGCCGCCGCCATCATCGTGCATGAGACCCGCGCCGCCGGTTACCCCTGGGGCGTGGTCGCCAACAGCAACAGCGTGCCCAAGCTGACCCTGATGCCGGCCGACGGCGGCCTGCAGAGCCGGTCGGCGGTGGAAGGCTGGGTGCAGTTGGACCAGGCGAAGGAGCTGTTCGCGGCCGCCGGCCTGGACTATCCCACGCTCAAGGACAGCGCCGCCCGGCGCGGCTTCAAGGCCGTGCCCATGAACGCCAAGATGTCGGTCGGCATCACCCCCGTGGTGCGCGACGTCATCTCCCACAACGTGGTGGGCATCGTCCCCGGCGCCAAGCGCCCGGACGAGGTGGTGCTGGTGGGTGCGCACTGGGATCACCTGGGCATCGGCCCGGCGGTCAACGGCGACGCCATCTATAACGGCGCGCTGGACAACGCCACCGGCATCGCCGGCCTGATCGAGATGGCCAAGCGCTACACCCACGGCCCCAAGCCCGACCGCACCCTGCTGTTTATCGCCTATACGGCGGAGGAACAGGGCCTGCTGGGTTCGGAATACTATGCCCAGCACCCGCTGTATCCGGCGGGCAAAACCGTGGCTGGTTTCAACATGGATGGCCTGGGCGTGCTGGGCCCCGTGCGCGACGTGGTGCTGGTGGGCGGCAAGAAGTCCGACCTGGAGGAAAGGCTGAAGGCCTGGACCGACAAGCACACCATGGTCCTGAACCCCGAACCCTTCCCCGAGCGCGGCTACTACTACCGGTCCGACCACTTCAATCTGGCCAAGGTCGGCATCCCCGTCATCGACGCCAGCATGGGCATCGACAGCATTGCCCACGGTGCGGAGTGGGGCAAGGCCAAGGACGAGGAATACACCCGCCTGCACTACCACCAGCCATCCGACGAATGGTCGCCGGCCATGGACCTGACGGGTGGTGCGGTGGAGGTGAACATGCTCTACGACATCAGCCATGACCTGGCGTTCAGCGACGCCTGGCCCAAATGGTATGAGAAGGCGGAATTCCGCGCCGCCCGGGAAAAGTCCCAGGCGAAGTGAGTGGGAAGGCCGCGACGTCCGGGGCGGGACGTCGCGGCCTTTTCCAGGGACGCCCATGGCCTGTGGCAGCGGGCATGGGCGGAGAACAACGACAAGGAACGCAAGATACCCATGCGAACCCAGATGACACGGGCCCTGTTCCAGGGCGCGGCGGCGCTGTCCCTGATGGGCGCCCTGGCCTTGCCGGCGATGGCGGCCGAGAAGGTGACCCCGGAGAAGGTGACCAGGGACGTGGCCCCGGTGACGGCCGGCGCGCTGTCCGAACACATCCGCATCCTGGCGTCCGACGAGTTCCAGGGCCGCAAGCCCGGAACGGAGGGCGAGGACAAGGCTATCGCCTACATCCAGGACCAGTTCAAGAAGGCCGGGCTGAAGCCGGCGGTGGACGGCAGCTACCTGCAAAACGTCCCGCTGACGGAGATCACCAGCAAGGCCGACGGCCCCATGGTCATCACCGGGCCCAAGGCCACGCCGCTGTCGCTGGAGTATTTCAGCGACATGATCGCCTGGACCCGCCAGCGCACCCCGCATGTCGAGGTCAAGGACAGCGACATGGTGTTCGTGGGCTATGGCATCACCGCACCCGAGTTCGGCTGGGACGACTATGCCGGCGTCGATGTGCGCGGCAAGACCGTGATCATGCTGGTGAACGACCCGGGCTATGCCACCGGTGACCCCAAGCTGTTCGGCGGCGGCGCCATGACCTGGTATGGCCGCTGGATGTACAAGTTTGAGGAGGCGGCCCGCCACGGGGCGACCGCGGCCATCATCGTGCACGAGACCCGGGCCGCGGGCTATCCCTGGGGCGTGGTCGCCAACGGCGGCAGCATTCCCAAGCTGACCCTGATGCCAGCCGACGGCGGCCTGAAAAGCCGGTCGGCGGTGGAGGGCTGGGTACAGTTGGACCAGGCCAAGGCGATCTTCCAGGCCGCCGGCCTGGACTACAACACGATGAAGGACAGCGCCGCCCGGCGCGGTTTCAAGGCCGTTCCCCTGCCCCTCAAGATGTCCCTCGGCATCACCCCCGCCGAGCGCGACGTCATTTCCCACAACGTTATCGGCACCATACCGGGCGCCAAGCATCCGGACGAGATGGTGCTGGTGGGCGCCCACTGGGACCACCTGGGCATCGGCCCCGCCATCAACGGCGACACCATCTACCACGGCGCCATGGACAACGCGTCCGGCGTCGCCGGCCTGATCGAACTGGCGAAACGCTACGCCAAGGGGCCGAAGCCGGACCGCACCCTGCTGTTCATCGCCTACACGGCGGAGGAGCAGGGCCTGCTGGGCTCGGAATACTATGCCCAGCATCCGCTGTTCGCGCCCAACAAGACGGTCGCGGGCTTCAACATGGACATGCTGAGCAGCGTCGGCCTGACCCGCGACATCGTGCTGGTGGGTGGCAAGAAGTCCGACCTGGAGGACCGGCTGAAGGCCTGGACCGACGCCCACATGATGGCGCTGAACCCCGAGCCCTTCCCCGAGCGCGGCTACTACTACCGCTCCGACCATTTCAACCTGGCCAAGATCGGCATCCCGGTGATCTACGCCCACAGCGGCATCGACAGCGTGGCCAACGGCGCCGAGTGGGGCAAGGCGAAAGAGGATGAGTTCACCCGCCTGCGCTATCACCAGCCATCGGACAAGTGGTCGCCGGACCTGGACCTGAGCGGCGGGGCCATGGAGGTCAACATGATCTACGACCTCAGCCACCCGCTGGCCTTCGGCACCGACTGGCCGAAGTGGTACGACAAGGCCGAGTTCAAGGCCGCCCGCGACAAATCCATGGGCAAATAGGAAACGACAAGGGGGCCGCATCTCCACCCGGGGATGCGGCCCTCGCTTTTCCGGGAACAGGGGCACGCTGATGATGACGAGAACATGGGGGGCGCTCGCCCTGTCGCTGCTGGCGACGACGGCCCTGGCGGCGCCCAAGGACGGGCCGCCGGTGACGGCGGACGCCCTGTCGGCGCATGTGAAGATCCTGGCGTCGGACGATTTCCAGGGCCGCAAGCCCGGCACAGCCGGTGAGGACAAGGCCGTCGCCTATATCGAGGGGCAGTTCAAGCGGATCGGACTGAAGCCCGTGGCCGGCCGCTACACGCAGGACGTACCGATGACAGAGATCACCAGCAAGGCCGACGGCCCGCTGACGGTCACCGCCAACGGCAAGACCCTGTCCTATGAGTATTTCAGCCAGATGATGCTGTGGACCCGGCAGCGTACGACGCATGCCGAGATCAAGGACAACGACGTGGTCTTCGTCGGCTATGGCATCACCGCCCCGGAATTCGGCTGGGACGACTACGCCGGGGTGGACGTCAAGGGCAAGACCGTCCTGATCCTGGTGAACGACCCCGGCTTCGCCACCGGCGACCCCACGCTGTTCGGCGGCGGCGCCATGACCTGGTACGGCCGCTGGCCCTACAAGTATGAGGAGGCGGCCCGCCATGGTGCTGCCGCCGCCCTCATCGTGCATGAGACCCGCGCCGCCGGCTATCCCTGGGGCGTGGTCGCCAACAGCAACGGCATCCCCAAGCTGACCCTGATGCCGGAGGATGGCGGCCTGCACAGCCGCAGCGCCATCGAGGGCTGGGTGCAGTTGGACGTGGCCAAGGAGATGTTCGCGGCCGCCGGCCTGGACTACCCCACGCTCAAGGACAGCGCCGCCCGGCGCGGCTTCAAGGCCATCCCCCTGCCGCTGAAAATGTCGGTCGGCATCACCCCCACCGAGCGCGACATCATTTCCCACAACGTGGTGGGCATGATCCCCGGCACCAAGCGGCCGGACGAGGTGGTGATGGTGGGCGCGCATTGGGACCATCTGGGCGTGGGCCCGGCGGTCAACGGCGACACCATCTACAACGGCGCGCTGGACAACGCCTCCGGCTGCGCCGGCCTGATCGAGATGGCAAAGCGCTATACCCACGGCGCCAAGCCCGACCGCACCCTGCTGTTCATCTCCTACACCGCGGAGGAGCAGGGTTTGCTGGGGTCGGAGTACTATGCCCAACATCCCCTATTCGCGCCGGCCAAGACGGTCGCCGGCTTCAACATGGACGGCCTGGGCGTGCTGGGGCCGGTGCGTGACGTGGTGCTGGTGGGCGGCGGCAAGTCCGACCTGGAAGACCGCCTGAAAGCCTGGGCCGGCGCCCATGGCAAGGTGGTGAACGGAGAACCCTTCCCCGAGCGCGGCAGCTATTACCGCTCCGACCACTTCAACCTGGCCAAGGTCGGCATCCCCGTCGTCTATGCCAAAAGCGGCATCGACAGCGTGGCCAACGGCGCCGACTGGGGCAAGGCCAAGCTGGATGAGTTCACCCGCCTGCACTATCACCAGCCGTCCGACGAATGGTCGCCGGCCATGGACTTCACCGGCGGCGCCGCCGACGTGAACATGCTCTACGACATCAGCCACGACCTGGCGTTCAGCGACGCCTGGCCCAAGTGGTACGGGAAGGCCGAGTTCCGCGCGGCGCGGGAGCAATCCCAGGCGCGTTGATCTGGACGCCGCCAGTCCTTGGCTCCGGCGGCTCAGTCCACGCGCGGCGCCAGGCCGGCCACCTCGGCCGTTATCGCGAATGAGCGGCGGCGGGCGGCGTGGTCGTGGATGGCGGCGGTCACCATGATCTCATCCGCCCCCGTCTGCTGAGTGATGGCGGATAGGCCGTGGCGCACCGTCTCCGGACCGCCCACCACGGAATAGCGCAGCGCCCGGTCGGCCCAGGCGCGTTCCTCCAGACTCCACTGGACACCGGGTTGCGGTGGACGCAGGGGACCGGGGTTGCCACGGGCCAGGGCCACGAACCGGTCCTGAAGGGAGGTGAACAGCACCTCCGCCTCCTGGTCGGTGTCGGCGGCGAAGACGTTGACGCCCACCATGGCGTGGGGCTTGGGATTGGCCGCCGTCGGCTTGTAGTACTGACGGTAGACGTGCAGCGCCTCCATCAGCTGGTCCGGCGCGAAGTGGGAGGCGAAGGCGTAGGGCAGGCCCAGCTCCGCCGCCAGGCGGGCGCCGAAGGTGCTGGAGCCCAGGATCCACAGCGGCACGTCCAGCCCGGCGCCAGGGACGGCGCGCACCGGCTGGCCCGGCTGGGCCGGGCGGAAATAAGCCTGCAGTTCCTGCACGTCGCGGGGGAAGTTGTCGCCATTGTCCGACCGGTCGCGGCGCAGCGCCCAGGCGGTGCGCTGATCGCTGCCGGGCGCCCGCCCCAGGCCCAGGTCGATGCGGCCGGGATAGAGCGACTCCAGGGTGCCGAACTGCTCCGCGATCACCAGGGGCGCGTGGTTGGGCAGCATGATGCCGCCGGCCCCCACCCGGATGTTTTTGGTGCCGCCGGCGATGTAGCCGATGACCACCGAGGTGGCGGCGCTGGCGATGCCCGTCATGTTGTGATGCTCCGCCACCCAGAAGCGGCGGTAGCCCAGGGCCTCGGCATGGCGCGCCAGGTCCAGCGTGTTGCGCAGGGCCTGGGCGGCGGTACCCCCCTCGACGATGGGGGAAAGGTCCAGAACCGACAGGGGGACGGACAGGGGGGGAATGGCGGGAGACACGGGGGGACCGGCCCTTTCTTGCGAACCGCGACGGAACTGCCAAAGGTTAACTAAGCACGCCCGTCGCGCCTTGCGAGGTGAGGCCGGTCACAGGGAGAAGCGGACCTTCCCTAGCTGCCGATATAAGCCTTTTGTAAGGTCCCCAAGGCATGGAGCAAAACCACGACCATGCCGGTAGTCGCCACCAATGACATAATCGCTTGAACCGACCCGATCCCGGCCTCCAAAGCGCCCGGTGACGACGCATCCATGCGGCGCCCCAAACTTGAAGCGAAAATATGGGCCCGCACTGTTGGCAGCGCCAGGATGCCCACGCAGATCAATGGCATGAAATAACGCCCCTGCAGACCCAAAGCCGACGGCGCCCCCACCGGCGTCCAGGTGACGTAAAGCGCCATGACGATAGCACCGGTCACCGCCCATAGAACGATCCAAGTCACCAACGCAGCTTTCAGCGCCGGCCCCGAGCGCTGCAGCATGCTGACCACGATGGCCAAATATATAGCCAGTTGACCCAAATTATAAGCGGACGGAGAAAGCACGATGTTGAGCCAACCCAACACTCCGATGATCTGAATCCCAGTGGAGGTCAGATTATGCCAACTCCTGAAGGCCACCAACAGAATACGCCAGGGATGCGACATCAGCAGTCCCATCTGCGCCGAAGGATCGATGGCAGAATCAATGATGACTTTGGTTCCCGGAATGTGCGCCCAGAGGGCCCACCAGAGAACGAAAGCGAAGCCGATCACCGGCGCCAGCAGCGGGGTCGCAAAACCGGCGAAGAAGCGCCGCTGCCGCCACAATGAGCGAATGTCCAACCTATCTGGGTGAACCAGCAGAATGGACAGCAAGACATACGGCAGACGCGCCAGACTCAACATCAGCACGCAGGCGAGCGCCATAAGAAAAGTCCGGTTAGACGTCAGCCATCCGGTGCCAGCATCTCGTGACCAAAGCCGCGTCAGCAGCGCCGCATACAGCGCCGACACGGCAATCAACAACCCGTCCTGTGATACCGATACCGTCAGAAACAAATACATGGGTGTCAACAGCATGACGGCTAGCAGCAGCCGGCCCCAGCGCGCCAACGCAATGGCGGCAGCAGCGACTAGGACGGCGGTCAAGGCTCCGGCCAGACGGGCGGCGCGATACGAGACTTCCACAGAAAAGTCAAACAAGCGTCCAATGGCGAGGGTGGCCGCCTGGGGGATATAGAAGAATGGGCCATATTGCGCCGTGTTGGAGAATCCGATCTCTTTGGTCTCGCGCTTCCATCGCACGGCCGCAGCGGCGCTGGCCAGGCCAGGAGGCACCGGCGATGCCTTGGTGATGTGTTCGTTGTAAGCGCCCCAGTAATCAAGGGCACCCGCATCGACTCCCGCGCCGCGGCTGTCACCCAGGATAACAGGACGAATGTTGCCTTCAGAAATGGACTCAGCCTTCAGGAAATGGCTCACCTCGTCCGGGATCTCGAACGATGGCAAAACAGAAGCAATGAACAGTACAGCTACCAGAGCCACCAGCGAATAACAGGTGGCGGCGAGAATCGGCCGGCGCCCCAAAGTGATCAATGCCCGCATCCAAACAAGGCGGTCGTGACGCCATGCCCCATCACCCAAGGCCTGCACCTTTTCCATTCCGCCCCCAATCCGATCCCGTGGCACAACGCTGGACCATATGTGCAAGTATGCGTGTACCTTTTGCAACCCTTAGCGTGCGCGGCCCGGCTGGCAGGCCGTTGGCCTCCCACCTCATTCCCTCAGCGCCTCCACCGCCACCTTGAACGCCGCCAACTCCAGGCCGTCCAGGTCGCCGTCCCACAGCGATTGGCGCAGGTGCCCACCCTCGTTGACCAGGCGGTCGGACCCCACCACCACGCTGGCAGCCTTCAGGCCCATCAATGTCGCCAGGGTGAAGAACGACCCCTCCTCCATCTCCACGAAAGTAGGCTTGTCCGGCCCCTGGATGGCCAACAGGTCGCGCAGGATGCTGCCCGGCTGGAAATAGTAGAGGGGCATGGTGTAGCCGACGCCCCGGGCGCTGGGCACGCCGGACGCGGACGCCACGGCCCGCACCTGGGCGGTGAACGCGGCGTCCGGCCGGGCCACCTGCTGCTTCGCGTCGGGCGCCAGCAGGAAGCCGCCGCCATCGCGGTAAGACCCGTCGGAGACGATGATCTGGCCATAGGGCACGTCGGGCGACAGCAGCCCCGCCGTGCCGACATGGATGACACGGCGCACGCCCATGGCCTGCAATTCCGCCACCTGGGTGGTGATGCCGCCGGCACCCGGCAGGCCCCGCGCCACGACGAAAGGACGCGCCCCCTCCTTGCGCACCACCCACAGGTCGGTGGG
>NZ_BACU01000640.1 GCF_000333275.1 Azospirillum sp. B4
TGCTGGCGTCAGGCCGTGCCTGGGCCAAGGGGCCGCAGGCCGTCGACGTGGTCGTCATCGGCGCCGGTCTGGCCGGCCTCAACGCCGCCGCCATCCTGGAAGGGCAGGGACTGAGCGTGCAGGTGGTCGAGGCCTCGGACCGGGTGGGCGGCCGGCTGCGCACCGCCCGCAAGGACGGCTACCAGGCGGAACTGGGCGCCAGCGAGGTGGGTGCGCTCTACGGCCGCGTGCGCGACGCCTGCGGCCGGCTGAACGTCGGCCTGACCACCAAGGGCGGCATTCCCACCGATTTCCTGATCCATGTCGACGGCGCGTCCGTCCTGCCCAAGGATTGGGCCGGGGCGGCCAACAACATGACCCGGGGGGCGGAGCGGAGCATTCTGCCCTATGTCCTGCAGACCGGGCTATTCCAGCGCTGGCTGCCCTTCAAGGACACGGCGGCGTGGCTGGATCCCGCCAATCTGGTTCATGACGTCTCCGCGGCTGAGTTCATGCGGTCCAAGGGCGTGTCGGAGGCGGCGATCAGCCTGGCCAACGTCGATGTCAACGGCCCCAGCCTGGAAAGCATCTCCGCCCTCAGCATCTTCCGCGACCTGGCCCGCGCCCGGGCGGAGGGCTTCACCGACCCCAACAAGCCGCAGTACGGCGTCAACAACATGGAGCGCAGCTACATCGTCGGCGGTTCCGACGCACTGCCCACGGCCATGGCGGCGGCGCTGAAGACGCCGGTGCGGCTGAACAGCCCCGCCCGCGCGGTCGACCAGTCGGGTGACAAGGTCAAGGTCCTGCTGGATAACGGCGATGTGCTGACCAGCCGCTTCCTGGTGGTGGCGGCCCCTTATTCGGCCGTGCGCCACATCCGTTTCACCCCCGGCCTGCCGGACGCCCAGGCCGACGCCATCGCCGGCGCGCTCTATTCCGCGACCACGCAGTTCCACTATCGCATCACCAAGCCGTACTGGGAAAAGGACGGCCTGCCGCCGTCGCTGTGGACCGACCTGCCGTTCGAGCGCGCCTTCGCCCTGAAGAACCCGGACAGCGGCGTGATCGACACCCTGATCGTCTGGGTCAACGGCGACGGCGCCACCCGCTGGGACGACCGCGACGTCACCCTGCAGGCCAGCCTGGTCGAGGCGGAACTGGCGCGGGTACGGCCGTCCATGGTCGGCGCGTTGGATTACATCCTGGGCTACAGCTGGGGCCGCAACCCATACGTCCGGGGCAACAAGCATGTGTTCGGTCCTGGCCAGGTGAAGCGCTTCGCCGCCGACATGGGCAAGCCGGCGGGCCGCATCCATTTCGCGGGCGAGCACCTGCGCCGCCTGGAACACGGCATGGAATCGGCCATGGAGACGGGCGAGGCCGCCGCCATGGAAATTCTGGAAAAAGTCTGAAACGCGCCGGATCGCCCCGGCCCCGCCTGACGGCGGACGGGGCGGCTCGAACCGTCACCCTGACAACGAACCAACAGCGGGAGACTCTGGGAATATGAGCGGGCCGGAACTGACCAGGCGCCAAAGCCTGGGATTGGCGACAATGACCCTGGCGGCGGGCGCCGTCGCGGGCACCTTGGGGCGCGTGGTCCCGGCGCAGGCGGCGGCACCCGCCTTCCTGACCAAGATCGATTTCAAGGATCCGAAGTGGAATCGCGACGCCTTCGCCCGGCTGGACATGGATCTGGATCCGACCAAGCAGAAGATCGGCTGGTTCCGGGGCGGCGTCTACGGCGTGCGTGACAATGAACCGGTGCGGACGCTGTTCACCGTCGATGGCTTCAGCGTCGTGCGGTCCCAGCAGTTGCCGGACGGCAGCTGGCGCCGGATGCTGCGCGAGATCGGCTTCTACCGCGATGTGCAGACCGGGCAGATCATGGAGACCTGGCACAACCCCTACACCCAGGAGGATGTGCGCGTCGTCCCCATCGCCAACGATCCCTTCAACTACACCATCGGGGAATTCCTCCCCGAGCCGCCGTCCTACGGCGGGCTGAACAAGGACAAGCCGCCCAAGCGGCCGCTGCTGCTGGATTGGGCCTACGGGCCGGACGGCACGGTCATCCTGACCACCGACATCCACCTGTTCTACCCCTCGGCCCTCCAGCCCGACAAATGGCCGCGCGAATCCGCCGGCTCCTACAGCCGGGTGTCGGAGATGTTCAAGTACGTGGTGAAGCGGGAGGATCTGGAGAACCCCGCCAAGACCCACGTGCCATGCGTCGGATCCTGGGCCCGCGTCACCCCATGGCTGCCCTGGATGCTGATGGGGCAGGCGCCCGGCTGCATCAACTATTTCTGCAGCTTCGGCGCCGTGGAAAGCCTGGATCAGCTGCCGGCCGACCTGGTCGCCGCGGCCCGGGCCAAGGATCCCAAGTGGCTGTCGGCGCCGGACAGCGACTACGGTCCGTCCCTCTCCAGCATCGAGAACTACGCCCGCGAGCAGAAGCCGGCGCCGGTTCCGCCGGGCTGGACCCCGCCCATGCCGCCGCCGCCCCGGGTTCTGCCGGGCCGCTGACGCGCATCCACCTGAAGCAGGAGGCGGGCCGCCATGAAGACGATGGAGGTGGTGCTGGCGCGTCCCATCGTGGACGTTCCGGTGACGTCGGATTTCCAGGTGCGGGAACGCGACGTCCCGGACCGCCTGGACGACGGGCAATTGCTGGTCCGGGTGCTGTACCTGTCGTTGGATCCCTATATCGGATCCGTGCTGCGGGGACGGCACATGGGCGCCCGCGCCCCGGCGCCGGGTGAACCCCTGCCGGGGGAGTGCGTGGCCGAGGTTCTGCGGTCCAGCGCCCCCGACTTCCGGCCCGGCGATTTGGTGACGGGTGAGGTGGGGTGGGTTGAAATCGGTGTCCTGGACGCCGGGAAGGCCCGCCTGGTGGATCGGGCGGCGGGCGTCGCCGCCCATCTGGGGGTGCTGGGCATGCCGGGCCTGACCGCCTGGGCCGGTGTCACCCAACTGGCGCGGGTGGGGGCGGGCGACGTGTTCGCCGTGGACGCCGCCGCCGGGGCGGTCGGCGGTACCGCCGGGCAGATCGCCCGCCTGTTGGGGGCCCGCGTCATCGGGATCGCGGGCGGTCCCGCCAAATGCGCCTTGGTTCGCGACGTCTATGGTTTTGACGACTGCGTGGACTACCGCGCGCCGGATTGGGCGGACCGCTTCGCCCAGGCCACCGGCGACGGCCCCACCGCCTATCTTGAAAATGTCGGCACCGCCGTCCTGGATCAGGTCCTGGCGCGTGTCCGGGTCGGCGCCCGCATCGTGCTGTGCGGTATGGTCGACCATTATCACGGTGGGCCGCCGGCGGTGTTGCCCGTGGTGCCGCTGATCACGCGCCGCCTGCACGTCCATGGCCTGGTGGTCTACGACTTCCTGGCCCGCCGGCAGGAATGGCTGGATATCGCCATTCCCTGGATGCGGGAAGGACGCCTGCGCCCCGTCGAGGACGTGGCCGACGGCCTGGCCAACGCCCCCGCCCATTTCGAGCGTCTGATGCGTGGCCACAACCAGGGCAAGGCCCTGGTGCGGGTGGACGCCGGCGCGTAAGCCCACAAGAGGACTTTCTTTCATGACAACGCCTGCCGTCCCCGCCATCCGGCGGGGCTTCGTCGACACCAGCTTCGGCCAAGTCCATTACCGCACCATCGGCGATGGTCCGGTGCTGATCATGCATCACGCGTCCCCCGGCAGCGCCAAGCAGCTTGAGGGACTGATGCGCCTTCTCGCGGCGGAATTCCGGGTCGTCGCCTTCGACACCCCCGGCAATGGGGACAGCAGCCCGCTATCCATTGCCACGCCCACGATCGCGGACCTGGCGGCCGGCCTGCTGCAGGCGGTGGTGGACCTGGGGATCGAACAGGCGGTGGTCTACGGTTCCCACACCGGCGCCAACATCGCGATGGAACTCGCCATCGCGGCGCCGGGGATCGTCCGCAAGGTCGTGCTGGACGGCATCGCCGTCTTTTCGCCCGAGCAGCAGGCGGATTACCTGAAGCGCTACGCGCTGCCGTTCACCGCCGACCTGGACGGCGCCTACCTGATGCGCTGTTTCATGTTCTGCCGCGACCAGTACCTGTTCTTCCCCTGGTTCGCCCGGGACCGGGAACACCGCCGCGCGAACGGCCTGGGCACGCCCCAGGCGCTGCACAACTGGGTGCTGGAGGTCCTGAAGGCCAACGACACCTATCCCCTCAGCTATCGCGCCGCCTTCGCCTACGATCCGCCGGCGCGCATCGGCCTGGTCGGCCAGCCCATCCTGGCCCTGGCGTCGGAAGACGATCCACTGCTGGGGACCACCCGCGACGTCGCCACCCAGGCTGGCGCCATGTTCGGCACCTTGCCCGGTTTCCAGGCGCCGGACTATGGCGCCCGGCTGCGGGACGCGGTCATCGTCTTCGCCGGCTGAAGTTTCTGGCGTGTTGGGGCCGTCACAGCCCCAGCACGCCAGGATTCAGGCGGTGCTCCGGATCCAGGATGTCCTTCAACCCTTCCAGCAGCGCGCCGCTGGCGGCGTCGCGCGACGCGCGATAGCCGTAGGTGCGGCCGATCTGGAAGTGGCCCAGGCCGTTGCGCTGGAACAGGTCCAGAAGCCGCTGGCGCGCACTCTCGACGGCCGCCGCGGCCGCCGCGTTGGGCGGGGTCTTCGGCAGCTTGGCCAGGTAGGACGCCTCCACCGACGCGTGGTGCAGTTCCCGCAGGGCGTCGGGCCAGTAGAACACGGGCTCGATGATGATCACGGTGGTCGACATGGTGGTGAACAGGTAGGCGTGATCCACCCCTTGGGCATCCAGCTCGGGGCGCATGGCCTCCAGCTCCGCCTCGATCGCCGCGTAGATTTCATGGGCGCGCGACAGCGGCGTCAGGCAATGGATGGGGGCCCAGCGCTCCCCATTAGGCCCGATCATCGAGTTCAGGGCCACGAACGGTTGCGCCCGCATGACCTTGGGCACGGTGTTCTCAACCTCCTGCCCGTTGTGGCGGGCGGCGATGGCGCGCGCCTCCGCCAGGTCGTCGGCGACACCGGCGGCGGACCGGCCCTCGCACATCAGGTGCAGGGCGAAATCGGCGGCGTCGATGAAGCCGCGGCCGGCCAAGGCGATTTTCGCCGCCTCCTTCAGGCCGCCGAGCAGGCTGCCTTGCTTGCCCGCCACGCTCTTCAGGGCGCTGAGGTCGGCCGCCAGGGATGCGCGCTTCATGCGGATCTGGCCCAGGCGCGGATCCAGCCCGCACACCTCGCACGCGATGCCCGCCCGCGCGACGGCGGCCATGGCGCCGAACATGTCGGCGCTGCTCTTGAAGGTGAAGGAGGCGTGGGCCTCATGCTTGGGCGCCGGCATGAGGCGCAGGGTGACCTCCGCCTTGATGGCGAAGGCGCCACAATCGCCGGTGAACAGGCCAGCGAGATCCGGTCCGTAGAATCGGTAGTATGGGCTGTCGCCGTCGGCGCCACGGGCGCCGGTGCGCAGGACGCGTCCGTCCGCCAGAACCAGGGTCAGCGCCACCATGCTTTCGGCGCCGGTGCCATGGTGGCCGGCGCCGAAAAAGGCGCTGCCCTGGGACATGCCGCCACCCACCGTGGCCGCGATGCCCGACAGGGTGCCCCAGAACGGCGTGCGCAAGCCCAGCGGCGCCAAGGCTTCGTTGAGCGTCTTCCAGGTGCAGCCGGCCTGCACGGTCACGACCATGTCCTCGGGACGGATGTCCAGGACCCGGTCCATCCGGCTCAGGTCCAGCGTCACGGTGGCGGGCGAAGCCGGCAGATACCCCTTGGTGTAGCTCATCCCCCCGCCACGCGGGGCGCAGTGGTAGCCGGCGGCGGCGCAGGCCGCGACGGTCGCCGCCAACTGGGCGGTGTCGGCCGGGGCCACCACCAGCGCCGCGGTGTGGGCGGCACGGGCATAGACATCCTGGGAATGGAAGACGCGGGTGGCCTCGTCGACATGGACGTTGGCGTGGCCCACGATGGCGGCCAACTGGCTGGCCAGCGCGTCGATGTCCAAGGACATGGTGGTGGATTTCGTCGCCATTGCGGCCCGGCCCCTCTGTTCTGTCCGTCGTCTGATCGTGATCGATCTCGGCCGGCGCCCCAGGGCCGCCGGTGGGGCACTTTGTGGCCCAATTGATGCCGGGCATGGTGCGGCGATCCCGTGTCCTGCACGCACTGGTTCCAGGGCCCCTGTCCGCACAGTGGTCCGGCACACGGCCGCCGCCGGCTTTTCGGCGCGGCGTGGTGCCACTCTGGGACCCTGCGGCATCATAACAACGGGGGGTCTGGATGCGTGAGGCGGTGAAGGGTGAGTTCGCCCGGGGGTGGAGCGTGCTGCTGGCGGCGACGCTGGGCACCATGTGTGGCGCGTCTCCGCTACCCTACAACACCATCGGTTCGTTCCTGCAACCGCTGGGGCAGGAGTTCGGCTGGAACGCCGGCGCGGTGATGACGGCGGTCATGTGTTTCGGCCTGTCGGGGTGCGCCTGCGCGCCCATCGTGGGCGCCCTGGCGGACCGTCACGGCGCGCGGGTGGTGGGTCTGCTCTCCCTGCTGGGCTTCGCCCTGGTCTTCGCCGCCCTGGGCCTCACGGGGTCGCTGGCGATGTTCTATGCCGGCTATCTGCTGATCGGCATGGTTGGCATCGGCTCGACGCCCGTCACCTGGTCCCGGGCCGTCAATCTGTGGTTCGTGCGCCAGCGCGGCCTGGCGTTGGGGATCATGCTGACCGGGACGGGTCTGGCCGCCTTCTTCCTGCCGGCGACGACCGTCTTCCTGATCAAGGAATGGGGCTGGCGCTGGGCCTATGCCGTTCTGGCCCTGCTGCCCCTGCTGGTGGCGCTGCCGGTCGTCTGGGCGTTCATGCGGGAACCCGCGACGGGCCAGGCCCCGGTGGCGGTGTCGGGCGGCGAGCCGATCGACCGGACCGGCTTCACCCTGGCCCAGGCCGCGCGGGACCATCGCTTCTGGATCATGATGCTGGCCTTCCTGGTCATATCCGTCGCCTACGGCGGCTTCCACACCAACCTGCAGAACATGGTGCGGCTGAAGGGATTGAGCCGCGAGACCGGCGCGCTGATCGCGGGCTGCGTGGGCTTGGCCATCATCGTCGGCCGTATCGGCGCGGGCATGCTGGTCGACCGCGTGTGGGCGCCCCTGGCCGCCTTTCCCCTGCTGGCCATGCCCGCCATCGGCTGCCTCATCTTCATCAGCGACACCACGTCCACCGGTTTGATCGTCCTGGCCGCGGTGATGCTGGGCGGGGCCGCGGGGGCGGAGGCCGACATGATCGCCTATCTGGCGGGGCGCTATTTCGGCATGGCCTATTATGGCCGCATCTACGGCATGCTGTACGCCAGCTTCGGCTGCGGCGCCGCGATATCGGCCCCCATCTACGGCTATGTCTTCGCCTCCACGGGCAGCTACACGCCCATCCTGGCGGTGGCGGCCGTGATGTTCGCCGGCGGGGCGGCCCTGCTGCTGCTGCTCGGGCGTTATCCCGCCAGCCTGCCGACCGTCAGGGTTGGCCCTGCCGTTCCCGCTCATAGCTCATGACGTAGGCGAAATTGCCGCCGGGGTGCACGGTTTCGCTGGCCAGGAAAAGCCGGCCCCCTGCGTCCAGGTACAGGCGCTGGGTGAGCAGTGCCGCGCTGCCGGCGGCCACACCCAGCAACTGGGCCAGCAACGGTTCCAGCACCAGCGCGCTGATGCGCTGGTTGACCCGGGCCGCGACGACGCCGAAGCGGGCCTCCATCGCGTCCGCCACGGTGCCCGCGGCCTCGATCTCCGCGCGAATGGGCGCGCAATCCCCGCGCAGAAGCATGCGGGTCAGTCCCACGGTGCTGGACCCCTGGCCACGATAGCCGCGCAGTTCCCGCCAATCCTCCGGGGGCAGGTCCAGCACCCGGGCCAGGCCGTCGGCGGGGGCGGCGCCGTAGTAGAGGATGTTCAGCCTGTCCTGGTCCACGTATTGAAGCAGGTCCTTGAAGCCGTGCAGGGGCTGGACGAACAGGGCGGGGCCGGGTGGCGCGATCACCACCGTGCCCACCCGCCGCTTGCGGGTCACCAGCTTTTCCTGCGTCAGCACCCGCAGGGCGTCGCGCGCGGTATGGCGCGAAATGTCATAGAGGGCGCACAGCTCCATCTCGCCCGGCAGGACGTCACCCACCCGGTAGGTGCCGGCGCCGATGGCCGCGCGCAGGATTTGCGCCACCTGGAGATAGCGCGGGGCGGCGGTGGCGCCGTGTTTCCGCGTGCTCATAGGGGGCATCCGCTCATGGGGCGTTTGCTCATGGGAATGGGTCGCGGCCCAGGCGCTGGGCCTCGTCCCTCAGGATGTCGATCAGGTCGGCCGCCGCCGGGGACAGGGCCGCGCGGCGCCGGCGCATGATGATCAGGGGGGTGGTCCAGCGGCCCTGGGCCAGGTCGCGCCCCATCAGACCGGGATGGTCCGCCACCAGGGACTGGGGCAGCAGGGCCAGCATGTCGGTGGCCGCCAGGATGGATAGGGCGAAGGGGATGGACACGGTGCTGATCCGCGCCTGGATGGGGTTTAGGCCGGCGGCCACGAACGCCTCGTCGACGGACATGTCCAGGCCGTCCGGCAGCTTGCCGAACAGCCAGTCGGCGCCGGCCAGATCGGCGATCGACCGCGCCGTGGTCAGGACGGGATGGGCACGGCGGCCCACCACCAGCCACCGCTCCAATCCCAGGGTGGTCACCATGATCTGGGGATCGACATCCTCGCTGCCGGTGGTGACCGCCAAATCGAGGTCGCCGGACAGCAGCAGGCGGGTGAAGTCGGCCTTGACCCCGCCCTCGATCCACAGCCGCACCTGGGGATAGCGCCGTTGCAGGCGGATGACGGCGCCGCTGCCGATCCCGGCCGATGCCACCGGGCTCATGCCCAGGGTGAAGCGGTTGCCGCTGCGGCCCAGCGCGACGTCGAGGTCGCGGCGGAACACCGCGACCTCGGTCAGCACATTGCGCGCATGCTGCTGCAGCGACTGGCCCATGCGGGTCAGCATGATGCCCTTGGGCGTGCGCTCCAGCAGCACCACGCCCAGCTCCGCCTCCAGCCGCGCCAGGCTCTTGGACAGGGCCTGCTGGCTGAGGCCGCGGTCGCGGGCGGCGGCGGTGAAGCTGCCGGTCTCGACCACGGCCAGGAAGTACTCAAGGTCGCGCAGCTCCATGGCGCCCGCCCCCCGTCAGAAGGGTTTGACCGTGCCCAGGAAGGCCATGGTGATGATCCCGGCCCAGTAGACGTAGGCCAGCTTGCGGGAGAAGGCCATGATGGTGGTCAGGCGCGCCTCGATGGCCGGGTTGGGACCGCCGGAGATCAGCTGCCGGAAGGCCATGACCCAGTCGCGCATGACGAAGCGCAGGATCAGCCCGATGATCAGCAGGCCGGAGAACAGCGTCGCCTTGGCGGCATACCAGTAGGCCGTGAGCGGCCCGCCGGTGATCAGGCTGTAGACCCCGGTGAAGAACAGCGCCGGGATGACGACGTAGCGGATGGACTCGTCGATCTTGGTCAGGCGGATGCCGATGTCGGTCCCGCGCTTGAAGAAGGCCGACAGGGCCAGCGCGACCCAGAAGGCGACGAATATCCACATGCCGACCAGCCACGGCCCGCCCAGTGGCTGGACGCCCAGGTTGTGCCCCAGGTGCAGGCCCAGCGGCAGCAGCAGGATGATGCCGGTGCGCGGAATGATGTCGATGCGATAGGCGGTTTCCATGTGACGCCGCCGTTCGTCCAGCGACAGGCTGGAATCGACGATGGGGCGCGACGCGTTGAACACGCCCCACTCGCCACCCAGCCAGTAGGCCATGGCGATGATGTGCAGCCATTTAAGGACCAGATGCGTATCCAGGTACATGCCTAAGAGTTCCATGACGTGCCGTGACCCCCATCGTTTTCGTGGCGCGGTGCCGTCCGGCGCATCCTGGGTGACGCCCATATGTCCAGACATATCGACCGCTGCCGGCGATTTCGATCAATCCGCCCGAAGCCAACCATCACAAATCGGCCCGGTGTCCGGCTGGTGGTCGCGGGGCGCGGCCCACATCCCGGTGTTGTGGCGAAGGACAACTGGATGTGAGGCGCCGTCGCCGCCCCCCGCTACCCTGTGCCTGTCCGGACAACGTGCCGGAACAGCCGAACAGGAACGATGAGGCAGGGCATGACTGAGGCGAATGGGGCGGCCGGTGCGCCGCTGGCGGGCGGGCGCGTCCTCCCCCGCGTGATCAAGGGCAAGCGGTCCCAGTTCTTCGATGATCCGACCATGGATCAGATGATGACCTTCTTCATGGAACTGATGACCGAGGTCATGGTCTTGCGCGACCGCCAGGACACGCTGGAGCGGATGCTGGAGGAGAAGGGCGGCATCAGCCGCGCCGAACTGCGGGACCTGATCCCGCCGCCGGAGGTGGAGGCGGAACGGGCGGCTGATCGTGCCGCCTTCGTGGAACGGGTGCTGCGCCTGCATGAGCCCGTGGGTGAGCCCGCGCCCCGGCACGACGCGTAACCCGAGCCCGCCGCCCAGGCGCGGCGGATGATCCAGCATCGATGGAACAGGATGAAGGCGATGGCGACGAACACGGTACCGGATATTGACAGCCTATTGGTGCCCACCCATGACGAATTCGCGCGGCAACGCGCCGTGGCGGCCATCCACACCCACGCCATGCTGCGGCTGCGGTTCGACTGCCGCACGGCGTATGAGCGCAACGTGAAGCCGGCCTTCGAGCGGGAACACGGCCGCGCCCCGGAGACGGGGGCGGAGATCGCCGAGGCGATCAAGGGCGACCCCTTCTACCAGTTCTACAGCTCCATCCGTTACAACGCGCAGGAGATGGGGCCGCTGGCCCGCCAGCCGGCGGTGGAGCGCGCCTTGCCCGCCATGATCGAAATCGCCAAGTCCGCAGCGCAGTCCAACGCCGCCGGCGGCTCCCTGCGCCTGGACCCCGACCTGGTCGTCCCGGACTACATGACGGAGTATGACGTCCATTTGGCGGCCGGCAGCTACCATTCGGAGTTCGTGGACGACGACGTGGCGCAGGGCGTCCTGCTGGGCCGGGGCCTGTCACCCATCGCGGGCAAGGGCCGCATCACCAAGAACCGCAACTTCGCGGGGGTCGGCCAGTCCATCGCGCACTGGCTTAAGGCCAAATACCCGGCGTTCGCGCCGCGGCGCATGCTGGACATGGCGACGCAGTCGGGCGCCAACCTGACGGCCTATCCCAAGGCCTTCCCCGGGCTGGAGGCGCACGGCATCGACGTGGCGGCCCCAGGCCTGCGCTACGGCCACGCCAAGGCGGAATTCGAGGATGTGGCCATCCATTTCAGCCAGCAGGATGCGGCCCACACCGACTTCCCCGATGGCCATTTCGACCTGGTGGTGTCCAGCTTCTTCCTGCATGAGGTGCCGGTGCCCGTGACGCATCAGATCCTGAAGGAGGCGTACCGCCTGCTGGCTCCCGGCGGCCTGCTGGTCTTCATGGAATTGCCGCCGCACAAGGCCTGCGACGCCTTCATGAACTTCGCCTATGATTGGGATACGGAACACAACAACGAGCCGTTCTACCGGGACTACCGCTCGCAGGATCCAACGGAACTGGTGGTGGCCGCCGGCTTTCCCCGCGACAGCGCGTTGGAACTGACCATCCCCGACATCACCAGCTTCGACATGGACCGCTATCCCGCTTTCCTGAAGGGGGAAATCGAGGCGCCGCCCCATGGGCGCGGCGGCTGGTTCATCTTCGGCGCGCGCAAGCCGGGCTGAGCGGTGGGATGCGCATGAAGGAACAGTTGGCGGCGGTGACGCCGCCACAGGAGGAGGGGTGGGCCGTGGACACGGCCTACCCCCATCTGTTTTCCCCCATCCAGCTGGGGCACCGGACCCTGCGCAACCGCATCGTCCACGCCTCGACCACCACCCGCTTTCAGGAGCGGGGGCGGGTCACGGACAAGCTGATCGCCTATCACGTCAACCGCGCGCGCGGCGGCGCCGCCTTGACGGTGACGGAGCCGTTGGCGGTGCTGTCACGGCAACTGAATGGCGTGCGCGTGGAGGTGCTGTCGGGTGTGAACGCCGACGGCCTGGCGCGCTGGGCGGCGGCGGTGGAGGCCGAGGGGTGCGGCCTGGTCGGCCAGATCCAGGATCCCGGCCGGGGCCGGCACGAGGACGGGCGCGTCGGCCGGCTGATCAGCGCGTCGGCCCTGCCCGACGATCTGTCCTGGACGGTGGCCCACGCCCTGACCACCGGCGAGGTCGAAGGCGTGATCGAGGAATTCGTCCGCTCCGCCGGCTTGCTGAAGGCCGCCGGCTTCGCCGGGGTTGAGGTGTCGGCCGGCCACGGCCACCTGTTCCACCAGTTCCTGTCGCCGCTGTCCAACCAGCGGGAGGACCGCTATGGCGGCGACCTGGCGGGCCGCACCCGCCTGCTAACCGACCTGCTGCGGGAACTGCGGCGGCACTGCGGGCCCGATTTCCTGATCGGGGTCAAGCTGCCGGGCGAGGATGGGCTGCCGGGCGGCATCGGCATGGAAGAGGCGGCGGCCATCACCGCCCTCGCGCACGGCACTGGCGCCGCCAGCTATATCACCTATTGCTGGGGCTCCCACGCCGACACCCTGGACTGGCACCTGCCGGACAACCACGGCCCGCGCGTGCCCTATGCGGCCAGGATCGCCGCGCTGGGCCGGTCGGCGCCGGGAACCCCCATCGGCGCCCTGGGCCTGATCACCGATCCCAATGAGGGGGAGCGCCTGGTGCGCGACGGCCTGGCCGACCTGGTGATGCTGGCCCGGCCGCTGGTGACCGACCCGGCGTGGCCCAACAAGGCGCGGGCGGGGCGGGAGGCGCAGATCCGCTATTGCGTCTCCTGCAACACGTGCTGGCACCTGATCGCCACCCACGGCACCCTGCGATGCGACAACAACCCGCGCGTGGGTGCCGAGGACGAGGCCGACTGGACACCGCGGCGCGCCACTGGACCGGCGCGCCGCGTCGTGGTTGTGGGCGCCGGCCCGGCCGGACTTGAGGCCGCCTGGACCGCCGCCGCGCGTGGGCACCAGGTCACGGTGCTGGGCCAGGGCGACGAAGTGGGGGGCAAGGCCCGGCTGCACGCCATCCTGCCCGGTGGCGAAGGCCTCAGCAGCGTCTACGATTATCAGCGGCTGGCGGCGGACCGGCATGGTGTCGACTTCCGGCTGGGGGCGGCGGCCACCTTGGATGACATCCTGGCGCTGGACCCCGACACGGTCGTGCTGGCGACGGGGGCCAGCCCATCCTGGCCCGCCTACCTGCCGGCGGACTATCGCGGCGAGGGGTATTTTCCCGATGTTCGCGAAGCCGTGGCCCTGCTGGCCCGGGTTACCGCGCGCCAGGCGGGCACGGCCGTCGTGTTCGACCAGGACGGCACCGCCTTCACCTATGCCGCGACGGAGTTCCTGGCGGCGCGGTTCGAAAAGGTGGTGCTGGCCACACCGCGCGACCGCATCGCCGGGGCGGAGGCGCTGGTCAACCGCCAGGGCATCCACCGCCGCCTGCTGGGCCGTGGCGTGGAGATCCTGCCGTTTCACGCGCCCGACCCGTCTTCCGCGTTCGAGGAGGGGGAGATCATCCTGCGCCATGTGCTGACCGGGGCGACCCGCCGGATCGAGGATGTGGCGCTGCATACCTTCGCCACCCCCCGGGTCCCGAACACCGCCCTTTTGGCGCCGCTGATGGCGGCCGGCCTTGACGTCCACCTGGTGGGCGACGCCTACGCGCCGCGCCTTCTGCTGGACGCGACGTCGGAAGGTCACGGCGTCGGCATGCTTGTCTGAAACCCATTGTTCAAGAGAGAGGCGTTGCGCCCATGTCCTACCTGATCGCCCTGTTCAACCTGAAAGCCGATGCCGACCCCGCCGCCTATGAGGCCTGGGCACGCTCCACGGACCTGCCGACGGTGCGGGCGCTGCCGTCCATCGGCGGCTTCGACCTGTTCCGCCTGAATCAGGTGCGCGGCTCCGACCAGGCGCCGCCCTATCAGTATATCGAGATCATCCGCATCGATGACGCCGACGGCTTCCGGGGGGACGTCGCGACCGACACCATGCGTCGGGTGGCGGCGGAGTTCCGCGCCTTCGCCGACAACCCCCTATTCGTCGCCTGCGACCGGATCGAGCCCTGACATGCCCAGCTATCCCGACCTGAAAGGCAAGGTCGCGCTGGTGACCGGGGCTGGCCGTCTGCGCGGACTGGGGGCCGCCATCGCGTTGCGCCTGGCGGAGGAGGGCTGCCGCGTCGTGCTGCATGACGTGGCGCCCGACGCCGCGGCCCGCGCCGGCGTTCCGCTGGGGGACGAGATGGCGGCCGTAAAGGCCGCCGTCACCGACCTGGGCGTCGACTGCGCCACCGTCACCGCCGACCTCAGGGTGGAGGACGAGGTGCGCGGCATGGTGGACCAGGCGGTCGGCGCCTTCGGGCAGTTGGACATCCTGGTCAACAACGCCGGCATCGGCTTCCTGGTGGGCGCCGTCACCGAGATGCCGGTGGCCGACTGGGACGCGGTGATGGGCGTGAACCTGCGGGGCGCCTTCCTGGCCATGAAGTACGCCGGTGCGGCCATGATCGAGCGCGGCCAGGGCGGCCGCATCGTCTCCATCGCCTCGCAGGCGGCGAAGTCGGGCATCAGCCTGATGTCCGCCTACAGCGCGTCCAAGCACGGGCTGATCGGCTTGACGCGGTCCGCCGCCATCGAGTTCGGCCGGCACGGCGTGACCGTCAACGCCATCTGTCCCAACCACGTGCCCACCGACCTGGGCGACTGGCAGCGGGAGACGCTGTCCCGCCGGCGCGGCGTTGACATGACGACCTATTGGCAGAGGCTGCGCGACCGCGTCCCCCTGGGCCGGCCCGGCGCGGTGGCGGACACCGCCAACGCCTGCGCCTTCCTCTGCTCCGACCAGGCGTCCTACATCACGGGTGAGGCCATGAACGTCAGCGGAGGGGAGGAATACCACTGACACCGGACACCGAATAAAAAAGGGCGCCGGCGTTGAACCGGCGCCCCTCAGGATTGGGCTGGCGCGGGAGGAGATGGATATGCGCCAGCGCCATCACCTGGCCTCTACGGCGCGGCGATTTCCTCAATGGTACGGTTGAAGCGGTCCGCGGTGTCCTCCTGCCGGGCCTCCGCCGCCTCCTTGCGCTGCAGGTAGAACAGCCGGTCCAGGAAGTCCTGGCGCCAGGCTTCCCGCGCTTCCAGCGCCGGCTGGTCCAGAACCAGCGCCTCGATGCCGGCCGCCAGGTCCAGGCCGTTGGCCTTGGCCACGCGTTCGGCGCTGTCCAAGCGGTCGTGCAGGACGGAGAGCTCGTTGGCCAGGACCAGGATCATGGACATGGCCTGGTCCAGGCCGGGGGCGTCATAGAAGGTCGGGCGCTTGCCCTTGGCGTCCTTGACGACGTGGGGACGGGTGCTGTCCATCAGGCGGCATCCTTGGCTGCGGTGGTGTCTTGCTTGTGGGCGATCAGCACTTCCCAGCCGCCGCCGGGGGCGAACTCGCCAGCGGTGAACTCACGCTCCGCCACGGCGCTGGCCGCATCCTCGCTGTAGCCGGCCACGGCTTGCGCCGCGAATTCCATCACCGCCATGGGGGCGGTGTCGAAGCGCACGTCGGCACGGTCGAAGCCGGCGCGCTCCGCCAGGTCGTACTGGTCCATGTCGCGCATGGCGCCCCAGAACGGCTCGTTGTTGTACCAGGTCTCGTTATCCAGGATGAACTGGGTGAACGGATCCATCAGGTCGAAGGGCGGCAGGTCGGCGTGGATCATGTAGCCGCCGGGCGCCAGCAGGCGATGGCATTCCTGGAAGATGCGCGGCATGGCCTTGGCGCTGGTCTCGTGCAGCAGGATGTGGCTGACCACCAGGTCGAAATGGCCGTCGGGGAAGCGCGTCTCCTCCGCGTTCATCTGGGCGAAGTTGACCTCCAAGCCCAAGCCGGCGGCCCGCGCGTGGGCGTAGCGCACCTGGGGGGCCGCCACGTCGATGCCCCAGACCTCGGCATCCGGGAACAGTTCCTTGTAGGGCAGGGTGGAATGGCCGACGGTGCAGCCCATGTCCAGGATGCGGCGCGGCTTGAAGCCGTTCAGGCGCCGCTTGATGTAGTTGCAGACCGACCGGCCCATGTCGTCGTTGAAGGGCCCGGTGTACCCCATGGCGTAGAGGTAGACGCCCCGGTCGTACAGGGCGCCGACGGAGATGTCGCCCGGCGCCACCTCGGTGGCGTAGCCGCCGGGCATGCAGTGGATGTCCAGCGCCGTGACATAGCGCGGCGCCTCGAACCCCTCAGGAATGTCCAAGATGGCCTTGGACTTGGCCGACAACTCGGCCGCCTTGGCGTTCAGCTCGGGCAACTGGCGCTCGATGGTGACGTTGGTCGATTCCCACAGCAGTTCCTGCGCGATGCGGTTGGCCGCGGCGTAGTGCTGGAAATAGAGGTTGCGCACCATGCCGGCGCGGATGTCGCGGCGGTTGGCCGGGGCGCGGCCGTTGGCCCGCTCGAACTCCGGCGCCACGCGGTTCTGGTAGACCGGGGTCAGGCCAGCAGCAACTTCTGCTGGATGAAGTTCTTGAAACTCTTGGTGAATTCCTGGCGTGCCGCCTCGTCNTGCGTGGGCGAAGGCAGCGCCGGGTGCGCCGTTTGTTGAAACGTGTTCAGCATGGCCGCTCCCGAGGCTTTGTGGTGTGCTTGCCCATTGAATGAAGGGGGTCGCGGGCCTCCGGGCCACCGGGGTCCGTCACCCCGTCCACCTGATGGTTGGCGGAGGGTGCGGCGCTTTAAAAGCCCGCGCGAACCGTTACTGCTGCGAACTAATGGCGGGTCGTCCCGTCAAGGGAAGGGCCGTCAAAGGAAGGGCCCCGATTTTCTGGATCCCGATTTTCTGGACAAGGATCACCCATGACCACCGCGCTATCCGACGCCCCAACCCGCCCGGCGGGGCAACTGAGCCTTTTGGCGCAGGCGGGGTATGGGGTGGGGCAGATCGCCGGCCAGGTGTTCCGCGACGTCCCGTCGCTGCTGCTGCTGTTCTTCATGACCAACGTGCTGGGCATCGAGCCCGCGCTGGCCGGTGCCGCCATCTTCGTGCCCAAGCTGGTCTGGGGCGTGGGCTGCGACATGGCCGTGGGCGTGCTGTCCGACCGTTGGAAGCAGCGCTTCGCCCGCCGCCGCTGGCTGCTGGTGGGGGCTGTGGGCGCGCCTATCGCCCTCATCCTGCTGTTCCACGTGCCGGCCCTGTCCGTCACGGGGCGCGTCGCCTATGTGGCCATCGCCTTCAGCCTGTACATGATGGTGTTCGCCTGCTTCTCGGTTCCCTACCTGGCCATCGCCGGGGAACTGTCGTCCGACCCGCACCAGCGCACGGTGCTGATGGCCTGGCGCCTGGTTTTCACCGCCGCCGGCGTGCTGGTGGGTGGCGCCCTGTCGCCGTACATCGTGCAAAGCCTGGGGGGTGGGCAGCCGGCTTATGAGGGCATGTCGCGGGTGTTGGCGGTGATCTGTCCCGTGGCGCTGGTTCTGGCCTTCTTCGGATCCGGCCGCGCCGCCCGTCAGGCGGCCGTGGCCCCGGCCCCGGCGCACGTCCGCCTGAGCCTCGGCCAGGCGCTGGCCGTGCTGGCGGCGCCGCGCTTCTCGGTCCTGCTGGCCGCCAACCTGATGCAGCTGGCCGGGTCGGGCATGGCCTATGCCTCCATGCTGTATTTCCTGACCTACAACATGGCCCGCGCCGACGCCTTCCAGTTGATCGGCGGGTTGGTGATCATCGCCTGCGCCGGCATCGTCGTCGCCCAGCCGATGTGGGTCGCCCTGGCGCGGCGCGTGGGCAAGAAGCCGATCTACATCCTGTCGGCCGCGGGCTATGGCCTGTCCTACCTGGCCTGGTCGATGAGCGCTGACGCCGGCACCGTGGCCGCCTACGCCTTCTCCTTCGTCGCGGCCGTGTTCAATTCCGGCTGGACGCTGCTGGGCTTCTCCCTGATGACCGATATCGCCGGGGAGGACCAGGCGCACGCGGGCCTTTATTCGGCCGCCTGGATCGCGGTGGACAAGATCGGCTTCGCGCTGGGCGGTACCTTGCTGGTGGGACTGGTGCTGTCGGGCTTCGGGTTTGACGCCGCCCGCGCCGTCGCCGGCCTGCCCCAGACGGCCCGGGCGCTGACCGGCGTCATGCTGGCCTTCGGCGTGGTGCCGGCCGTCCTGAACATCACGTCGGCCGCGCTGTTCTGGCGCTTCGGCCGCGACTGACCGCACAATTTCTGCAACCGAGCGCGGATGGAACCATGGGCAAGGCGGACGGCGCGTTGGATGAATTCCGCCAAGGCTGGCGGACGGTTCTGGCGGCGGCGACAGGGGTGGGGCTGGGCATAACCGGCCTGACCTTCTATACCCTGGGCATCTTCATCGGGCCGTTGTCGCAGGAGTTCGGCTGGTCGCGCACCGCCATTTCCAGCGCCACGCTGCTGACCACCGCCACGACCCTGTTCCTGGGTCCCCTGGTGGGGCGGCTGGTGGACCGGATCGGCGGCCGCCGCGTTGGCCTGGCCTCGCTGCTGCTGCTGGCCCTGGGCCTGGCGGCGCTCAGCCGCATCGGCCCGACGCTCACCAGCTTCTACCTCACCTTCGGCGGCGCCATGGTCCTGGGCGCCGGCACGCTGCCCATCGTCTGGACCCGGGCGGTGAACGCCTCCTTCACCCAGGCGCGCGGCCTGGCGCTGGGGCTGACCCTGACGGGCACCGGGGTGTGCAGCATCCTGGCCCCGCCCTTCACCCAATGGCTGATCGCGACGCACGGCTGGCGCGCCGCCTATCTGGGCCAGGCGGCGTTGGTGGCGGCCCTGGGCCTGCTGGTCGTGGGCGCCCTGTTCCAGGACAATCCCGCGTCCACGAGGACCAAGGCGCCCGCCCCCGCGACTCCTGTCCCTTCAGCGCCCGGCGCCACCCTGGCGGAGGCGCGGCGCACCCGACAATTCTGGTTCCTGGCCGTGGGCCTGCTGTTCGCGTCGTTCGCGGTGGCCAGCCTGATCGTCCACCTGGTGCCCATCCTGGTGGGCAACGGCCTGGACCGGGGCAGCGCCGTCCAGATCGCCAGCCTGCTGGGCTTCGCCATCATCATCGGCCGGCTGGGGGTGGGCAGCCTGGTGGACCGCCTGCCGCCGCCCGCCGTGTCCGCCGCTGTGATGACGGCCGCCGCCGTGGGCTGCGGCCTGCTGTACCTGTCGGCCGGCGATCTCGCCCTGGTGCTGCCGGGCGTGTTGCTGGTCGGGTTCGCGGCGGGAGCGGAGGTCGACCTGGTCGCCTTCCTGGTGGGCCGCTATTTCGGGCTGCGCAGCTACGGCGAGATATATGGCTGGCAGTTGGGATTCTTCGCCCTGGGCGCCGGCCTGGGTCCCATGGGGGTGGGCCGGCTGTATGACCTGACGGGCGGCTATGGCGCAGGGCTCGCGGCCTGCGCCCTGGGCTTCCTGGTCGGCGCCATCGCGCTGGGCACCCTGGGGCCCAGCCCCCGAGCCGTGTCCGCCGTTCCCTGTCCACAGGCTGGATAAGGCCAGGCGTGGCGTGCCCCCGGGCAGGGCCCGGGCTGGCATGGTGGCGCCTTCCATTGACCCTTCCTTCGCGAAAGACGGCCGCATGACCATGACCGCCACGCCCGCCCAATCCGACGTTCCCGCAGCCGGCACGCCCGACCTGGGGCGCCTGCTGGCCAGCATCGTGGGCGGGGATGGCGTCATCACGGATGCGGATTCCCTGGCCTTCTACGGCCGTGACGTCTATGCCGCCGGCGCGCCGCTCCGGGCCGTCATCCGTCCGGCCACCCGCGACGCCCTGGCCCTGGCGCTGAAGACGCTGGGGGCCGCCGGCGTCGCCGTCGTGCCCCGCGGCGGCGGCATGTCCTATTCCAGCGGCTACCTGCCCAACCTGCCAGGCGCGGTCATGGTGGATACCGGCCGCCTGGATCGCATCATCGAGATCAACGTCGAGGACATGTATGTCGTCGCCGAGGCTGGCGTCACCTGGGCGGCCCTGGATGCCGCCCTGGCGCCGCATGGCCTGCGCACGCCCTTCTGGGGTCCGTTCTCCGGCAGCCGGGCCACGGTGGGCGGCACCCTGTCGCAGAACGCGGTGACCTATGGTTCGGGCACTTTCGGCACGGCCGTGGACAGCCTGCTGGGCATGGAGGTGGCGCTGGCCGACGGCCGCCTGATCCGCACGGGCAGCTGGGGCCATGCGGGCGCGCAGGCGTTTTTCCGGCACTATGGCCCGGACCTCACCGGCGTCTTCGGCGGCGATGCCGGGGCGCTGGGCGTGAAGACGGCGGCGGCGCTGCGCCTGATGCGCCGCCGGCCCATCGTCACCGGCCTGTCCTTCGGCTTCCAGGATTTCCAGGGCCTGCTGGGCGGCATGGCCGCCGTGGCGCGCGAGGGCGTGGTGTCCGAGGGCTTCGGCCTGGATCCCTTCCTGCAGAAGCAGCGCCTGGGCATGGGCGACCTGAAGTCGGACCTGAAGATGCTGATGGCGGTGGGGCGGGCGGGGCGCGGGCCTCTGGGCGCGCTGTGGCAGATGGCCAAGATCGCGATGGCCGGCCGCGGTTTCCTCAAAGACGTCAATTACTCCGCCCATTACACCATCGACGCCGCCGACAAGGATGAGGAACGGTCGATGGTGCGCCGCGTGCGGGCGGCCGCAGCCCCCTTTGGGCGCGAGATCGAGAATTCCATGCCCACCGTCGTGCGGGCCTATCCCTTCCCACCGCTGAACCACATCCTGGGTCCCAAGGGCGAACGCTGGGTGCCGGTGCACGGAATCCTGCCGTTCAGCCGCGTGCCGGAATTCCGCCGCGGGCTTGAGGCGCTGTACGCCCGCCACGCCCCGGCCATGGAACGGCACAAGGTGCTGGCCGCCGCCATGTTCAGCACCATCACCACCACCGGCTTCCTTTATGAGATCGCCATCTATTGGGAGGAGGAACGCACCCCCTTCCATGATCGCATGCTGGAGCCGGAGGCGGCCGCCAGCCTGGGCCGCTATCCCGCCAACCCCGAAGGCACGCGCTTGGTGGAAACGCTGAAGGCGGACATCGTCGCCCTCTACCATCGCCATGGCGCCGCCCACCTGCAGGTGGGGCGTCTCTATCCCCTGTCCCAGGACCGGGATTCGGCCGCCAACGACCTGCTGCGCGCCGTCAAGCGCTGGGCCGATCCGGACGGTGTGATCAACCCCGGCGCGTTGGGGTTGTGACAGGCTTCTATTCACCGGGCGGCCAATAGCGCGTCTTGATCTCGACAGTGTCATCGCCGCGCCGCCAGTTTCCAGACATCCATTCTTCGTCCGAGGCGTCAATGAATCCAGCCGTCCGTATTCTGCTTCCGGCCCTTTTCCTGGCCGCCCTCACGGGAACCGCCTTGGCCGAAACGGACCGGGGGGAGCGGTTATCCATCCGCTGCAAGACCTGCCACGAGTTCGCCGCCGACAAGCCGAACAAGGTGGGCCCCAACCTGCACGGCCTGTTCGGCCGGCCGGCGGCTTCCGCACCCGGTTTCAACTACTCCCCGGCAATGCGCGGCAGCGGCATTGTCTGGGATGAAAAGGCCCTGGACGCCTGGCTGACGCGGCCCTCCGCCCTGGTGCCGGGCACCACGATGGCTTTCGCCGGCCTGGCGGACAAGGCCGACCGCGACGCGCTGATCGGCTGGCTGCGCCAAGCCACGCGCTGAGCCTGCCGCCCGAGGGGGCGGCGGGCCTGCTGAACAAGGATCAAGAGGTAGGCCATGGTTGAGTTATTGCAGGCGGTGGCTCCGGCGACGGCTGGCGCGCAAGCCGTTCTGGCAGCCCCGCGCGACGGCGCCATGCTGATCGGCGGACGCTGGGTGCAGGCCCGCTCCGGCCAGCGCATGGGAACGGTGGATCCGGCCACGGGCGGCCTGCTGGGCCAGTTCCCCGACGCCGGCCCCGAAGACGTGGACGCGGCCGTCGCCGCCGCGCGCGCGGCCTTCCCCGGCTGGGCCGCCACCGTCCCGGCGCAGCGCGCCGCCATCCTGTGGCGCATCGCCGACATCCTGGAACAGCACATCGACGAGCTGTCGGAGCTGGAGACCCTGGACCAGGGCAAGCCGCTGTACGTGGGCCGCTGGGCCGAGATACCGGGCGCCATCGGTCAGTTCCGCTACTACGCCGGACAGTGCCTGAGCATCGAAGGGCGGACCATCACGCCGTCGGTCACCTACCAGCCGGCGGGCAAGCAGGTCCAGGCCTGGACGCTGCGCGAGCCGGTGGGCGTGGTCGCGGCCATCGTGCCGTGGAATTCGCCCTTGGTGCTGACGGCCATGAAGCTGGCCCCGGCCTTGGCCGCTGGCTGCACCGTGGTGCTCAAGCCGGCTGAGGATACGACCCTGACCGCCCTGCGCCTGGGTGAGCTGATGATGGCGGCCGGCCTGCCGGATGGCGTCCTGAACATCGTCACCGGCCGGGGCGCCACCACCGGCGCCGCCTTGGCCGCCCACGGCGACGTGGACAAGGTGGCCTTCACCGGCTCCACCGCCACCGGCCGGGCCATCCTGGACGCGTCCAAGGGCAACCTGAAGCGGGTGACGCTGGAGCTGGGCGGCAAGTCGCCGGTCATCGTTATGCCGGACGCCGACCTGGATCTGGCCGTTCCCGGTGTCGCCAACGCCATCTTCTTCAACGGCGGCCAGGTCTGCGTCGCCGGCTCGCGCGCCTATGTCCATGCCGACATCTACGACCGGGTGCTGGAGGGCGTGTTGGCCTACGCCCAGGGCCTGGCCCTTGGCCACGGCCTGAACCCGGGAAACCCAGATGGGCCCCCCTGTCCTCCCCCCGCCAGGCGAAACGGTGGCCGGCCTGATCGATGGCGCCCGCGCCGCCGGTGCCGCCGTCGTAACCGGCGGCGACCGCCTGGGACCGGCGGGCACCTTCATCGCCCCGACCGTCATCGCCGACGTGGCGCCCCGGATGGATATCGTGCGGGAGGAGGTGTTCGGCCCGGTCCTGGTGATGCAGCGCTTCACCGATGTGGATGAGGTGGTGGCCGCCGCCAACGACAGCGTCTATGGCCTGGCCGCCAGCGTCTGGACCCAGTCGCTGTCCCACGCCCATCGGCTGTCGCGCCGGCTGCAGTGCGGCACCGTCTGGATCAACACCCATTCCATGTACGATGCCAGCCTGCCGATCGGCGGTGTCAAGCAGTCCGGCTACGGCCGTGACAGCGGCCTGGCCGCGCTGGACAATTACCTGGAGTGGAAGACCGTCTGCGCCGTCCTTTAGTCGACCGGGTGGAAGAAAGGCCCAGTCCCGTCGCCGGGGCTGGGCCTTCGCCATTTTCAGAACTTGTAGCGCACGGTCGCCAGCACGCTGCGCGGATCCAGCGGGAAGCGTGGCTGGATGACGGAGAAGCCGAAGCCGGTGACGTATCCGCTCTGGTTCAGCAGGTTCTTCAGCGTCACGTGGTAGACCCAGGGGCCGCGCTCATAGCCGACATAGGCGTTGACGAAGCTCTGGTCCGGGACGTGGCCGATGGCGCCGTTGTCGATGGTGGAATAGGACCCCGTGCGGAACAGCGCGTCGCCGCCGAAGCTGACCGTGCCGCCGGCCAAGTCGGCGCTGTAGTCGGCGCCGATGTTGAACTGCTGGTCCGGCAGCCCCACCACCTTCTTGCCCTTGGTGTCGACGGTGCTGGCGCTGCCGCCGCTGGTGTAGGTGCCGTCGTTGAACGAGGCGTTGGCCCACAGCGTCAGGCCACCGGTCACCCGCCACGACGCCTCGATCTCCGCCCCCCGGATGCGGGCGTCGAAATTATCCACCAGGAAGGTGCCATCGTTCAGGTTGAACAGCTGCTGGATGTCATGAACGTCGTTCTGGAAGATCGCGACGTTGACGCGGACGCGGTTATCGAACAGCTGGGTCTTGACCCCCGCCTCCTTGGCGGAGGTGACTTCAGGCCGGAAGGGGGTGTTCAACTGCTGCACCGTGCCGGCCAGCCCGTTGTAGCCGCCCGCCTTGAAGCCTTCGCTGTAGGTGAAATAGGCCTGAAGGTCGGGGGTGAACTTGTATTCCACGCCGGTCTTGGGCGTGAAGCGGGCGAAGGCGTCGTCACGCTGAAGGCCGGTGCCGTCGAAATAGGCCGACAGGTGCTTGTAATCGACGGTGTAGCGGCCACCGGCGATCAGCGACAGCTTGTCCGTCAGGTTGGCGGTCAGCTGGCCGAAGGCGGCATAGCTTTCCGTGTCGACCGTGAAGCCCTGGGCGCTGGGCGCCAGGAAGACGGACTGCGCGATGTCCTGTGTGGCTGATTCGCTGAAATAATAAAGGCCGCCCACGTAATCCAGGAAGCCGTCGAAGGCCTTGCCCGCCGCTTGCAGTTCCTGGCTGACCTGGTGCTGCGTCGATTTGGAATCCCGCACGTACAGCGCCAGATAGCCGCTGCCCATGCCCAGGGCGGACGCGGGGACGCCGCCGGAGAAATCCTGGCCCCAGTTGTTGGTCAGGTGGGAGTAGCCGGTGATGGAGGTCAGGGTGCCGCCGTCATAGTCGGCCTGCAGGTTCAGGGTCGTGCCGTACTGCCGCGTATGGGTGTAGGAGGGATAGGGCGACAGGCTGGTGGTGTACGACCCCGACAGGGTGCTGATCTGGCTTTCCACGCCATTGGCGTAAGGATTGGTGGGGATGGCGTACTGCCCATCGGAATCCAGGTTGGTGTAGAAGGCGCTGAGGCGGCCGCTGATGGGGGCGGCGCCCTTGTAGGCGACATCGGCCTGCAGGCCCTGGAATTCCTCCGCGCCCACATCCTTGTTCAGGGTGGCGTCGCGGAACTTGCCACCGTCCTGGCCGCGCGCCATGCCGTTCAG
>NZ_BACU01000639.1 GCF_000333275.1 Azospirillum sp. B4
CCGATCGACCCCACTTGATCAAGAGGAAAATGCACCATGCCCGAAGAATCTTGATTATTCAGGGCACTGCCTATGGCCGATGAGAATCGGCTTACCTCAACCGTTGTGCGGCGCAACACATTGATTTCAGAGAAAATCGTGTAATTGCGTTACATCGACCGGGGTGCCCCGATCGCCATTTTCCTACACCAATGATATTGACAGCGCTGTCTCCACCACGCTCTAAGTCGGTGGCTAAAAGCGCGCGCTGGCGGGTTTCCGTTCACGCGCGTCCCCTATCCGTATAATAGGGTACGCAACCCCGGCGGCCGCCACGAAGCCGGCGGGGTCAGGGGTCGGGAAGGAAACGGACAAGGAAGGCGATCACCTATGCAGGGCCTCTCGCTTTTGGCGGACATCGGCGGCACCAATGCCCGGTTCGCCCTCGCCGAATCCCCGGACACGGCGCCGCATGACGCGCATGCCGCCACCATTTCCGGTGTCCGCATCCTGCCCTGCGCCGACTACCCCTCGCTGGAAGCGGCGGCGGAGGCCTACCTGGCGCTGGAGGCGCCGGGCGCCCGGCCCAAGCAGGCCGCCATCGCCCTGGCCGGCCCCGTGACCGGCGACCGCATCCGCATGACCAACCTGCCGTGGGAATTCTCCATTGAGGGCGTGCGCCGCTCGCTGTCTCTGGACCGGTTGGAGGTGGTGAACGACTTCACCGCCGTGGCCCTGTCCATTCCCGTCCTGAACACCGACGACCGGGTGCAGGTGGGTGATGGCGCGCCCGTCGCGGGCGCCCCCATCGCCGTTCTGGGGCCGGGCAGCGGCCTGGGCGTCTCTTCCCTGATCCCGCGCAAGCGCAGCGATGGCCAGCCGGGCTGGACCGCGCTGGCGACCGAGGGCGGCCACGTCACCATGGCCCCGGTGAACGACCGGGAATCGGCCATCCTGGCCGTACTGCGCAAGCAGTTCGACCACGTGTCGGCGGAACGCGTCCTGTCCGGGCCCGGCCTGGTGAAACTGTATGAGGCCGTGTGCCTGGCT
>NZ_BACU01000638.1 GCF_000333275.1 Azospirillum sp. B4
CCCTGGTCCCCCATCATCAGTTCGCCATGCAGGCGGAAGATGACGCGCATCAGGCGTTCGTCCTCGTTCACCACCTTCAGGATGGCCAGCGTCTCCGGATGGACATAGACGCGGAACCGGTCCGCGTCGCGCCCGACGATGACGCG
>NZ_BACU01000637.1 GCF_000333275.1 Azospirillum sp. B4
ACATCTATGGGCGAGACGCCCGCGAGCTGGCCGCCCTGAACGGCCCCCGCACGTGCAAGCCGGTGGTGCCCGCCGCCACCCAGCCGGCAGCCCACACGCCGGGCAGTGCGCCCAATGCCGCCCCGGCCGCCCCCGCGACGGCGGCTTCTGGCGGCGCGACCAAAGCGCCTGAGACTCCAAAGCCTTCGGCGCAGGAACAACACGGCGGGGCCGCCTCCACCCCAGCCCCCACCCAGGCCCCCTCTGGTCCGGTGGCCCCGACGCCAGCGGCGGCGACTACCAACCAAACGCGTTGACCGAAGGACGGACCGTCGCCGGGGATGAACGGATTGTGACCGTTTCGAAAGCGGTTGCAAAGGCGCCACGCCACGCTTCGCCCCGGTAGCGGTCACAGGTTCATCAAATTTTTGCCTCATTTCAGGCTTGCTTATTCATACCCCGTTGTCACAGACTGCAGCCCAGCCCTGCTAGTGACGCGGGTCTTCGGCAAGACAGATGGGGACATCCGGAATGGACGAACGGCACGCCGCGGCGCGTTTGCCTATTATTGGCTGCGACACCCCCACCGTCCCTGACGCGTCCCCCGTCGCCTCCACCGTCGCTGTCCCCACCCGCCGTGGCCTTCTGGCCGGGTTCGCCAAGCTGGCCGCCGGCGCCGCCCTGGTGGGGGGCGTGGTCGATCCGCTGCCCGCCCTGGCCAAGGCCGTTTCCAAGAACCACCACACCGGCCACGGCCACAGCGCCGCCCACGGCAACCTGATGCATGGTGACTGGTCCAACGCCCGCGCCGCCACCCGCGCCGGGTCCGACAACCGCCGTGTGCTGGCGTTCAACCATCTGCACACTGGGGAGAAGCTGAAGGTCACCTACTGGTCTGACGGCAAGTACCTGCCGACCGCGCTGCACGACGTGAACGCCATCCTGCGCGACTGGCGGACCAACCAGACCATCGCCATGGACCCGAAGCTGCTGGACCTGATGTTCCAGATGCAGCGCCGCCTGCACAGCAACGACACCATCCAGGTCATCTGCGGCTACCGCTGCCCCAAGACCAACGCCATGCTGGCCGCCAACAGCGAAGGTGTCGCCAGCCACAGCATGCACATGGAAGGCAAGGCCATCGACCTGGACCTGGCCAGCAAGCCCCTGGCCCGCATCCGCCAGGTGGCGGTGGAACTGAAGCAGGGCGGCGTCGGCTATTATCCCAAGTCCCACTTCGTCCACGTCGACACCGGCCGCGTCCGCCAGTGGGCGTGAAAGCCGGGGCGTAATGGCCGGGGGCGTAATGGCCGGGATGTAATCTCCTTCCATAGGCGGGCTTGATCGCGCTCGCGACCGCATGAGACAACCCGGCCACAATTGGACGGGGATATTTCCGATATGCGGCAGTTTCTTGGGGTGGCGTATGCCGCCGTTTCGCTTTTCCTGACACCGACGGCCCTCGCCCAGACACCGGTGCCCTTCACCGGTCGCGACCTCAGCGGCACCTATGCCTGCACGGGCGTGGACGGGCACGAGGGGCCCTACACCTCCACCGTGACGCTGGAGATGGACAAGGCGCAATCCCACGGGGTACGCGCCGGCTATCACTTCAAGATGGAGGTGCCGAACTACGGCACTTATCGCGGCGTGGCCACCGCCGACGGCGACGTCATGGCCATCACCTTCGCGCACGAGGACCCGGCCACCCAGGACTACGGCACCGGCATCGCCAAGGTGGCCAAAACCAAGGACGGCAAGCTCCGCTTCGACAAGTTCTACTATGAGGAAGCCTACAAGGGCGGGAACACCGGCACGGAAAGCTGCATTCGCGACTGACGCCCCCTCCCCAAAAAGCAAACAGGCCCCGGATCGTCGAGCCGGGGCCTGTTTCATTCACAGCATGGTGTCTTGATATCATCCGCTCCAGGAAGCGGACCGGACGACGCGGGATGTCAGGCCGCTGTTGGCCCGGCCGCCAGTTCGGCATGCAGGCGCTTTTCGTCCAGCTCCTTTTCCCACTTGCTGACGGCGACGGTGGCGACGCCATTGCCCACCAGGTTGGTCAGGGCGCGGCATTCGCTCATGAAGCGGTCGATGCCCACCAGCAGGGTCAGCGAGGCGATGGGAATGTCCGGCACCACCGCCAGCGTGGCGGCCAGCGTGATGAAGCCGGCGCCCGTGACGCCGCTGGCGCCCTTGGAGGTCAGCATGGCCACCAGCAGGATGGTGATCAGATGGCCGAAGGTCAGGTGGGTGCCGGTCGCCTGGGCCAGGAACAGGGTGGCCAGGGTCATGTAGATGTTGGTGCCGTCCAGGTTGAAGCTGTAGCCGGACGGGATGACCAGGCCGACCACGGGCCGGGCGCAGCCCAGACGCTCCATCTTCTCCATCATCTGCGGCAGCACCGTCTCGGACGAGGACGTGCCCAGGACGATCAGCAGTTCCGCCTTGATGTAGTTGATGAAGCGCAGGATGGAGAAGCCGCACAGCCAGGCGACGGTGCCCAGCACCACCAGCACGAACAGCAGGCTGGTCAGATAGAAGCTGCCGATCAGCATGCCGAGGTTGATCAGCGCGGCGACGCCGTACTTGCCGATGGTGAAGGCCATGGCGCCGAAGGCGCCGATGGGGGCCAGGCGCACCACCATGTGGATGATGCGGAAGAAGATCTTCGACAGGCGCTCGATGACCACCGTGGCCGGCTTGCCATAGTCACCCAGGTGGGCGATGGCGAACCCGGTCAGGATGGCGATCAGCAGGACCTGCAGCAGGTCGCCGCCGCCCAGCGCGCCCAGATAGGTGTCGGGGATGATGCCCAGGATGTGGTCGGCCACCGTATCCTTCGCCGCCTTGTCCACATACGTGGCCACCGACTTGGCGTCCAGGGTGTGGGGGTCGACATTCATGCCGTTGCCGGGACGCACGAACTCACCCACCAGCAGGCCGATGACCAGGGCGAAGGTGGAGATGACCTCGAAATAAATCAGCGCCTTGCCGCCCACGCGGCCAACCTTCTTCATGTCGGTCATGGCGGAGATGCCGCTGACCACCGTGCAGAAGATGACAGGCGCGATCATCATCTTCACCAACTTGATGAAGCCATCCCCAAGGGGCTTCAGCGACGCGCCGAAGGACGGCCAGACATAGCCGACGATGATGCCCAGGACGATGGCGATCAGGACTTGGAAGTATAGAACCGAGTACCAGGGCTTTTTAACTTGTTCCATGGGCACTTCTCCCTTGACCCCGTGCGGCGGGGCGTGTTGCCGGGCCCCCATCCCCGATGCCCCGGGGACCCCGCGGCCGATGCGCGGCCGTTAGGTGCGACAAGAAAGCAATTAGCGCGGAAGATCAAGGCTTAAGGCAGCATCGCGCCGGCCCGCGCTGATGAAATTTTTTGACCGATGCGCCCCGGAAACAGCACGGTGTGGCCCCAGCACCCCGCCGTGAGCGGCACAGACGTACAAGACAGGGCGGACGAGTTCTTGGGGCCGTCACTCTTCCCAAGACTTGAAGGGCCCGATCGTCAGAACACGGTCAGCTGCGGTGGCGCGGTCTTCAGCAGGTTTTCCAGCCGCTGCACCACCTCTTCCATGTTGACACGCACACGGTCCAGCTCATCCGCCGTCTTGTCGTCGATACCGGCCTCGAACAGCATCATGTCGTAGTCGGTCAGCACCTTGGTGAAGGCCTCCCGCTCATGCTGCAGGATCTCGTAGGCGCCCAGGGCGTGGACCAGCAGCTGCGGCGGATTGCGGAAGAAGGCCAGGCTGACTCGGGTGAAGGCGGCGATGGACCGCAGGCGCATGCGGATCAGCCACGACTTCAGCTCCCGCGGGGCGTCGTTGGGCCGGCTGTCGGCCTTGTCGCCGATGGTGAAGATCATCGCCTGGATTTCGTGATAGACGCTGCGCGCCTTCTTGTAATCCGGGAAGGACTGGGCCGGGCGCGCGGACATCTGTTCGAAGGACGTCACCGTCGACGACAGCGACCCCGCCAGCTCACGCAGCAGGGCACCGTGATTGACCTCCTTCTTCATGCGCATTGGGGTGGTCCCTGAAAGCGGCTCCTGGCCCTTAGCTTAACGCGCCATCCCCGTCCCCACCAGGGTATCAGGTGTATGGGGTGCCCCATCGGTGGCGGCGCCATCCGGGGCGCTACCATCCGGCGCCTCCGCATCACCATCCACCCCGTCCCGCGGGTCGTCGCTCAGGCCCAGGTCCCGGGCCGCCAGATCGGGCAGCACCAAGGTGAAGCGGGTGCCGGCCCCGGCCTCGCTGGCGGCGCGTACCGTGCCCTTCAGGCGGTGCGTCACCAGGTTGTAGACGATGTTGAGGCCCAGGCCGGTGCCGCCGGCCCCCCGCCGCGTGGTGAAGAACGGATCGAAGATGCGTGGCAGGATGGCCGCCGGTATGCCCCGGCCATCGTCCTGGTAGACCACCTCCGCCCCACCGGCGCCATCCCCCTCCGGCGCCAGCCGGCGGGCGGTCAGGGTGATGCGGCCGCGCACGCCAGCGTCGTACCCGTGCAGGATGGAATTGGAAACGAAGTTGGTCAGCACCTGGGCCAACAGGCCCGGATAGGTTTCCAGCTCCACCGGCCCTTGGCAGACCACCTCCGCCATGTGGCCATGGCGCCGCAGGTTGGGACCCAGGCTGGCCACCACCTCTTCCATATAGGCGCACAGCTCCACCCGCCGCCGTTCCTCGGAACTCTGGTCGGCCGACACCTGCTTGAAACTCTGGATCAGGGTGGCGGCGCGGCCGATATTGGCCAACATCAGACGGGCGGATTCCGTCAGTTCCCCCATGAAGTCCATCAGGTCGCTGCGGCGCAGGCGGCCGTCGCGCACCAGATGGTCGATGGCCGTCACCCGTTCGGAAACATGGGATGCCGTGGTCAGGGTCACGCCGATGGGGGTGTTGATCTCATGCGCCACGCCCGCCACCAGTTGACCCAGCGAGGCCAGCTTCTCCGACTGCACCAGGGCGTCCTGCGAGCGCTTCAGCTTTTCCAGGCTGTCGCTCAGCTCCGCCGTGCGGGTGCGAACCCTGTCCTCCAGCTCGTCGTTGGCGCGGCGCAGGGCCGCCTCGCTGGCTTCCAAGGCACGTTCCCGCTCCTCCCGCTCCTTGCCGATACGGTAGGCCACGCCGAAGGTCAGCAGCACCAGGCCGATGGCGTTGGGGGCGTAGAGCGCCGCCTCGGTCCAGATGGCGGCCGGCAGCACGCCGCCGGCGCGCAGCGACCATACGACCGCCACCCCCATGATGGGCAGGAAGCCCAGCAGGAAGAAGCGGGCGTTCACGGACCGGCGCAGATCCCGCACCGCCGCCGTCAGCGCCAACGCCGACCCCATCAGCGCCAGCACCTGGGCGATGCCGGAGCCGCGGGCGGGATCCAGGTAATGCACGGGCGTGTCCAGGATCAGCAGGCCGGTGGAGAGCAACAGCAGCCGGGCGATCCAGGGTTGGCGCCGCCGCAGATCCAGGAACTGCACGGCGAATATCTGGCCCACGGCCACGGGCAGGGTGCCCACCACCTCGCGATAATAGTGGCTGGCCAGGTCCGCCGGCAGGTGTTCCCAGGGATAACCCAGTTGGCCGTAGATGTAGGCGAGCGTGATCAGGGCGTAGAACAGCAGCGTCACCCCCACCTCCACCCCCGCCATCACCACCAGGGCGAACTGATAGGCGGCGGCAATGATGAGGACGCCGAAGGTCAGGCCATGCAGCAGGATGTCGCGCCGGTCCACCTGCGCCTGGGCGTCGCTGGTGCGCAGGTAGAGCGCGAAGGAGGCGAAGTAGTGCTCCACCCTCAGGTACAGCACCGTCCGCCCCGGCGGCAGCGTCAGCGTGAAGACGGGATAGCGGTGGGGGATGTCGGTGCCGCGCACCGCCGCGCCCTCGGCCACATGGCGCTGTTCCGCCGGCTCCAGCCCGTCGCCGGAAAAGGCGTAGAGGTCCAGCGCCCGGTAGTAGGGATAGGCGAAGACCAGCAGGCGGTTCAGGGGGGCATCGGTGGGATTGTCCAGGGTGACGCGCGCCCAGTAGGCGGAGCGCGTGCGGGCGAAGCCGGGCGTGTCCCGCGTGGCGGGAACGAAGTGCCGCGCCGCCGGGCCTGACATCACGTCCGCCAGGGTCAGCGCCCGGCCGGGATCCTCCAGGATGTCGAGATGCCCGCCTAGCGACAGATCCGGGCCGGTGACCGCCACCTCGCCCGCACGGGCGGCGGAGGTGCCCAGAACCGCTGCCACGACCAGCAACAGCAGGGTCGAGAGCAGCACCAGGACGCGGCGGGGACCGGCCGCCACCCGCGTTCCACCGTGATCCCGCCCATCGCCGCCGCGCACGCCCATCGTCCGTCCGATACATCGTGATTGGCGCCAACCATGCCCTATCCGAACGGGAAAGGCACGCCTTGCGTGTCCTGGCGCACACCGGCACGCGCGAACCGTCAAAGGACCCCCTCCCGCCACGCGCCACCCGGCACCACCCTGTTCCCGGCCATCAATTGCCACGTCCGCGGCCCCATGATAAGCGTCCGGAAGGACGGGCCACCTCCTATCCCGCGCGATCGGGAAAGGCGGGGCCGAACAGGCGGCGGGGCGCCCTTGGGCACGGGATATCGGAACGGGGGGGCCATGAAACGGCTGGCGGAATGGATAAAATCCATTGGCCCGGGCCGCCTGATCAATATGTCGCTGGCCGCCGGCATCATCCTGTCGCTGGTGTTCGTGCACGCCGAGTTCACCCGGGGCCTGAATTCCCGCCGCGCCGAGATCCGGCAGGAGATGGATATCCAGGCCATCGCCCTGGACGGCACGCTGTCGGCCATTTCCGGCCGGATCAACCGCCTGCGCGAAGGGACGCGACGGTCGCTACGGCCCCCGCCCCCGACCGACTCCGGCTTCGTGCCCAGCTTCCTCGACGCGGTCGCCCAGGCGGGTGAGGGGGAGGTGACGGTCCTGGATCATACCGGCCAGCCGGGCACCCCCGCCGACGTCCTGGGTGGTCCCCCCGCGGCGGCCGTGCTGGCCCTTTCGGACCGGGCGGTGTCCCATCGCGAAGGCCTGTCGCGGCCCGACCATGCCCACTGGCGGACGGACATCGCCGCCACCGTGGCGCTGGCCCAGCAGTTGGCCCTGGACGTCCGCACCCAGCCGGGCATCACCCGGGGCTATTTCATCGCCACATCGGGTTTGGTGGCGGTGGCGCCCTGGCGCGCGACGGACAACGCCCGTGAACTGATGGCCACCGCCTTCGATCGTGGCGCCTACCGCCTGTCCACCCAGGCGGCCAACCCAGCCGGCCGCATCCTGTGGACGGAGACGTCGGCGGCGCAGGCCGCCGTCGCCGCCCCCATCGACGATCAGGGCCGTTTCCTGGGCGTGGTCGCCTTCGACCTGGATCCCGCCCTGCTGGCCCTGCCGCTGAACACCGCCGGCGGCGCCGTCCTGCTGCTGGGATCCGATGACCGCGTGCTGTCCTCCACGGGCAGCCCGCCGGCCGATCTGTTCCAGCCGGGCGGCCCCACGCCTTTGGGCCCGACGGCCACGATGACCAAGGAGGCGACCACCACCGAGCACGCGGGCTACATCGTCACCGTCCGCCCCCTGGCCAACGCCCCCTGGCGCCTGGTGCACGTGGCCCCCCGTTCCGCCCTGACCTGGTCGCTGGTCCTGCATACCGCCGGTTCCATGGCGGGCTTCTCCAGCGTGCTGCTGGCGGTGGTGCTGCTGTTCAACATGGTGGTGCGCCGCATGGTGCGCTCGCAGGAACGGTCGGCCGCGGCGGAGCGCGAGGCGCGGTCGGCCACGGAGCAGGCGTTGGCCGAACTGCGCGCCGCCCATGACGAGCTGGACTTCCTGAACCGGGAAAAGACGCGCTTCTTCTCCCTGATCTCCCACGACCTGCGCGGACCGTTCAACGTGCTGCTGGGCATGACCAAGGAACTGGCGGACCATGGCACACGCATGGCGCCGGCGGACGTGGCCGACTTCGCCGCATCCGTGCACCAGAGCGCCGTCACCGCCCACACCCTGCTGGACAACCTGCTGAACTGGTCCCGGGTGCAGATGTCGGGCACGCCCTTCAGCCCGTCCGTCATGCCGCTGGGTGAGGTGGTGGCCGCCGCAATCCACGACCTGGGCCCCACGGCGGACGCGAAGGGCATCCGCATCCTGGACGCCTCGGGCGACCGCCACATCCTGGCCGACCGCACCATGGTGCTGGCCATCCTGCGCAACCTGCTGGCCAACGCCATCAAGTTCAGCCACCCCAACCAGGGCGTCCAGGTGACCTCCCGCGCACTGGGTGACCGGCTGGAGATCGCGGTCAGCGACCGGGGCATCGGCATGGACCCTGAGCACCTGGACCAGCTATACCGCCGCGAGGCGCAGGACAGCCGCCCCGGGACCCTGGGCGAGGTGGGCACCGGCCTGGGCCTGACCCTGGTGCGCGACCTGGTGGCCCGCCACGGCGGCGTGCTGGCCATCAACAGCCAGCCCGGCGCCGGCACCACCGTCAGCTTCACCGTGCCGTTGGCGGCCGCGCCGCGTTGAGCTTGTTCCTCATTGGCCGGGCGCCAAGCTTCCGCCGCAATTCATAGGCACTTCAGTACGATCAGAGTACTTCCGCCAGCCGTTCCACCGGCCGGCAGAGCACGGCGCCCTTGGGGCTGCGGGCGATGGGGCGCTCGATCAGGATGGGATGTTGCGCCATGAGGTCCAGCAGGGCGTCGTCGCCATAGCCGCCGGCTGGTTCGCCGGCCAGCAGCTCGTCATTGCCCCGCCGGCGCAGGATGTCCGCCGGGCGTGCCTTCATGGCCGTGAGCATGTCGGCCAGGGCGGCGCGGTCCGGCGGCGTCTTCAGGTATTCCACCACCCGGACATCGTGCCCGCCGGCCTGAAGGTCGGCCAGCACCCGGCGGGAGGTGGAGCATTTGGGATTGTGCCACAGGGTGATGGTCATGCGGATCGTTCCGGGGTCGGAGGTCGGGGCCAGGCGGGCACCATAGCGGTCCGACCGCCGTGAAGCCACCCCACCCGCGATCGTACCAGGAATGGCCGACACCGCATGTGTAACGTTACGTTTTCCGCCTTCCGCCCCGGGCCCGGCCTGGACTATGACTGCGGTCTGTTTCGAGTGAGGTGAAAGATGTGCGGCATCGCCGGTTTCCTGGGTAATCGCAACTGGACCCGTACGGCGGACCTGTCCTGGCTGAAGGCCGTGGCCGATGATCTGGCCGCCGATCGTTTGGACAGCGCCAACGCGCCCGCCGCCATCGATGCCGCGCTGGACGGGCTGGTGGCGCGCTTCACCGCGCTGATGTCCTTCCCCACCCACATGGCCGCCGTGGCCGATCCCACCACCGCCGCCCTGCTGACGGCCGTGGCCGACCGTGTCGACGCGCTGGAGGCGGCGCTGCGGTCCGGCGACGCCGCGCGCGACGTGGCGGTGGAACGCACGGCCGAGCGCCTGCGCGACTATTCCTGGCAGCTGCGCACCGAGGTGCTGGGCAACATCGGCCGCACCCTGGCCCTGCTGCCGGAGGGCGCGGCCTCCACCCGGCCTCAGCACGCCGTCGCCTGGGCCGCGGAACAGGTGCTGGAGAACCTGGACCGGCTGGAGGTGCGCGGCCGCGACAGCGCCGGCATCGCCCTGCAGATCACCATCGACCACCGCTACACCCTGGACGACCTGCCCGCCGCCCTGCGGGCGGCCGCGACCGAGCGCCTGGCCGTGGGCGACCGGCATGAGGGCCTGGCGCTGCACGCCCTGCCCGACGGCCGCACCACCGTGCGCTTCACCTACAAGGTGGCGACCCTGATCGGCCGCCTGGGCGACAACGGCGCCTTCCTGCGCGGCCGCATGCGCGCCGACGCCGTGCTGTGGGAGGTGGCGCGCCACGCCGCCAGCTTCAGCGCCATCGCCCACACCCGCTGGGCCTCGCATGGCGCCATCAGCCTGGCCAACTGCCACCCCATGAACGCCCGCCTGCTCAACGAAGATGGCGCGGGCAAAGGCGTCACGGCGCTGAGCCCCGATGCCGACGCCATGGTGGCGCTGAACGGCGACATCGACAACTACCGGGCCCTGACCGAGACCGCCATCGAGGGCACGGGCCACAGCCTGCCCACCGAGGTGACCACTGACACCAAGGTCATCCCCGTGCTGTTCCGCCTGGAGGGCGCGACGGGCAATGGCGGCGGCAACGCCGACCGCTTCCTGACCACCATCCGGCGGCTGGACGGGTCCATGGCCGTCATCCTGCAGCACCCCACCGATCCGGAACGGCTGCAGCTGGGCCAGAAGGGCAGCGGCCAGAGCCTGTTCGTGGCCGAGGTCGACGACGGCCTGATCGTGGCGTCGGAGAACTACGGCCTGGCACCCCGGGCCCGCCGCTCCATCCCCCTGGCGCAGGTGGAGCGCGGGGGCCTGGCCGTCACCCTGTCGGTCAAGGCGGGTGAGCCGGCGCTGGCCGCCCGCACGGTGGACGACGGTACCGCCGCGCCGCTGAAGGCCGACCCCATCGAGATCTTCTCCCGCGACATCTTCCGCGGCCGGCACGACCATTTCTTCGAGAAGGAAGTGCATGAGGCGCCGGCCAGCGTGCGCAAGACCCTGGCCGGCCGCTACCGCCGTCAGGACCGCCGCGTCAGCTTCGACCTGGCCGCCGCCAGCGGGCACGACACCGGTCCCTGGACGGCCTTGCGTGCCCGCCTGGCCGACCCGGCGAAGCCGCCCATCCGCCGCATCCTGGTGACCGGCCAGGGCACCGCCGCCATCGCCGCCATGGGCATCGAGCACCTGATCCGCCTGGCGCTGGACAAGGCCCCGGTGACCGTGACCAGTGCCAAGGCCTCGGAACTGTCCACCAACCTGGACGGCAGAAACCTGGACGACGCCCTGGTCATCGCCATCAGCCAGAGCGGCACCACCACCGACACCAACCGCACGGTGGACCTGGCCCGGGCCGCCGGCGCGTGGATCCATGCCATCGTCAACCGCCGCAACAGCCCCCTGGTGCGCAAGTCGGACAGCCATCTGTTCACCAGCGACGGCCGCGACATCGAGATGGCGGTGGCCTCCACCAAGGCCTTCTACAGCCAAGTGGCGGCCGGCAAGCTGACCGCGCTGTGCCTGGCCGATGCGCTGGGCACCCTGCCGGCCCAGCAGATCCATGACGAGATGGTGGCGCTGGAGTCCCTGCCCCAGCGCATCCAGGAGGTGCTGGACGACGAAGGCGCCATCGCCGCCTGCGCCAGGGCCTACGCCCCGCGCAACCGATACTGGGCGGTGGTGGGCAACGGCGCCAACAAGGTGGCGGCGGAGGAGATCCGCATCAAGCTGTCGGAGCTCTGCTACAAGTCCATCCCGGTCGACTATACCGAGGACAAGAAGCACATCGACCTGTCGACCGAGCCCCTGACCCTGGTGGTGGCCAACGATCTGGCGCCGCTGCTGGCCCAGGACACAGCCAAGGAAGTGGCCATCTTCAAGGCGCACAACGGCAAGCCCATCGTCTTCGCCGCCAAGGGCGAAACCTGCTTCGCCCCCTATGCCGAGGCGGTGGTCCACCTGCCGTCGGCCGGCGCCGGGCTGGACTTCATCATGGCCACGGTGGCCGGCCACCTGTGGGGCTTCCACGCCGCGCTGGCCATCGATGCCGAATCCCGCCCCTTCCGCGAGGTGTCGGCCGCCCTGGACCAGGCGCTGGCCGATCCGGATCGGCCGGTGACGCCGGTGGCCACCAGCCTGGCCACCATCATCGACCGCATCGCCGACGGGCACCTGGACGCGGCCCTGCCCGCCAGCTACGCCGCACGGCTGGCCAAACTGACCTCGGCCTTGCCCATGCTGGACACGCCCGGTGGCAAACCGGAGCGGGCGGCCCTGATCACCCGCGGCCAGGACCTGCTGCGCGTGGTGTTCGAGGAGACGTCACGTCCCATCGACACCATCCGCCACCAGGCCAAGACGGTGACCGTCGGCATTTCCCGTCCTGGCCGGGAGATCAGCCCGCTGCTGCTGGGGGCCTTGGCCGACCTGGGCGCCGCCCCCGCCGATCTGGCGGAGCCGGAGCGCCAACTGCTGATCGCCCTGTCCACCCTGGTCATCGGGGTGGAGGGCGGCGTGCGCTACCACCCGGCGGGTGGCCCGGGGGATGGCGCCGACGGCACGCCGCTGCTGCGCGCGGTGGAGCGCAGCGGCCGCGCCAAGGGCGTGCCCTCCCGCCACGACAGTCCGGCGCCGGCCACGGGTGGCAAGCGCCGTGTCCTGCGCCTGGGCCGGGGCATGCTGTCGGGGGGCGCCAACGGGACCGAAACCCTGGTGCTGCTGCCCTTGATGCGGGAGCCCAACTGGACGCCCAACGGCCTGTTGCTGATGCACCTGGCCCTGGTCAGCCAAGCATCGCTCCAGCAAAAGATTGCAATATTGAAAGATTTGCGCCTGTATGAGGACCTGTTCGACGCTTATCATGAGGCACAGGCGGGGGGTGCCGGGGACGGGTCTGGAACTGGGCAGACCGGTGGCTTCGCCGCCTTCCTGGAAAAGCTTCCCCCGCGTGATCTTATTCTTTCCACGCCAGCGGACCTGATCCGCCGGTCTTGAACCTGGACTTGGGGACGGTGATGCAGCGGGCGGGGCGTTTGGCGGACCGGACGGCGGTGGTGACGGGGGCGGCGGCCGGACTGGGCCGCGCCATCGCCGTCGCCCTGGCACAGGAGGGCGCGAACGTCGTCCTGCACCACCTGCTGCCGGAGGAGGCGCCGGCCGCCACCGAAACGGCCCGCCAGATCCAGGCGCTGGCTCGCACCGCCATCGTCGTGCAGGCCGACATCACCCAGCCCTCCGGCGCCTACACCGTGGCGGAGACGGCCATCGCCGCCTTCGACCATGTTGACATCCTGGTCAACAACGCCGGCTTCCGCCTGCGTCAGCCCTTCGACGGCATGACGTTGGAGTTGTTCGAGGCCACCATGGCGGCCAACATGGGCAGCACCTTCCTGATGGTGCGCCATTTGCTTCCCCTGATGCGGGCGCGCGGCTACGGCCGCATCGTCACCACGGTGGACAGCACCGCCATGGAAGGTGCCCGGGGCATGACGGCCTATGGCGCGGCCGCGTCCGCCCTGCTGGGATTCACCCGCAGCCTGGTGCATGAGTTCGGCGAACACGACATCGCCGCCAACTGCGTCTGCCCCGGCCACATGCCGGCCGACGCGAATGGCGAGGAAGAGGACTGGGCCGGCATCACCCCGGCCTACGTCTTCCTCGCCAGCGACGACGCCTACGCCATGATCGGCCAGACCCTGCGCCCCAGTCCTTAGGGGCTAAGCAGACTTTCCGAACTCCGCCCACACATGGGCGGGCTCGGAAATCTGCTGAACCATAGAGTCTGCAGGTTTCTCCAGGCCGGGCCATGTGTGGCCCGATCTGGAGGAACCTGCTTAGGCCGCCTGACGGCCCACGGTGAACACCCTGTCACCCGGCTGGATCTGGTCCGCCGGCAGGTCCGGCAAGGCGGACAGCTTGGCGTAAAGCGGGACGAAATCCCGCGCCGTGGCCTGGAACAGCTGGTCGAAGCTGTCCAGGACGAAGTAGGTTTCCTGGTAGTCGTCGATGCGGTAGCGGGTGCGCATCACCCGTTCCAGGTCGAAGGCCACGCGCTTTGGCTCCGGGCTTTCGATGCAGTACTGCGTCTCCCCGCGCGACGAGAGCATGCCGGCGCCATAGGCGCGCAGGCCCTGGGGCGTGTTGATCAGGCCGAATTCCACCATGTACCAGTAGAGGCGCGCCAGACGCTCCAGCCCGCCGTGGGCCGTGGCCTCCGCCCCCTTGGCGCCATAAGCTTGCAGATAGTCGGCGAAGACCGGGTGCATCAGCAGGGGCACGTGGCCGAAGAAGTCGTGGAACACATCCGGTTCCACCAGATAATCCATCTCGTCGGCGTTGCGGATCCAGTTGGTCACCGGGAAGCGCTTCTCCGCCAGGTGATTGAAAAAGACATCGTTGGGCAGCAGGCCGGGCACCGCCACCAGTGACCAGCCCGTGGCTTTGCCCAGCAGCCCACTGGCGCGGTCGAAATGGGGAACGCCGTCGCGGGCGTTCAGCCGCTCCAGGCTCTGCAGGAACTCCGGTGCCGCATAGCGGGGCAGCAGGGCCGACTGCCGGTCATACAGCGTGCGCCAGCGGGCGTGCTCCTCCACCGTTATCTTTTCCCAGCCCTGGGGCACGGTGTAGTCGGCGGCCATGGCGCTGTAGTCGCCCCGCAACGGGGTGTCGGACTTGCCGGCGGTGTCGACGGGCGTGCTGCTGTTCATGGCCCCTGCTCCCTGGCTGGTTGTCTGGAACCATTTTATCGCCGGATCAGCACCATTTTCTTGCGATCATGCCCTACCGTATAGGCACGCCGGCAACTTCATGCCGTTTTAAAGTTTCTCTTGGCAACGATGTGCTTTGGTCTATTTTCAGTCCCGCGCCAAGTCGGCGGCGGACGGCAGGGGCACGGCGGTGGAGTGCTTGACCACATCCAGCACGAAACTGGAACGCACGTCCTTCACCCCTGGGATCTGCAGCAGCTTCTTCATCGACACCTCGGCGAAGGCCTCCAAATCGCTCACCACCACCTGCACCAGATAGTCCATGGTGCCGGTCATGACGAAGCAGGACACCACCTCCGGTATCTGGCTGACCAGGCGGCGGAACACGGCGTCGCCTTCCGCGTTCTGGTCGATCTTGACCTCGACGAAGGCAACGACCCCCAGGCCCAGGCGGCGGCGATCCAACAGGGCGGCGTAGCCCTGGATATAACCCTGGTCCTCCAGATCCTTCACCCGGCGCAGACAGGGGGACGGCGACAAGCCCACGGCCTCCGCCAGGTCGACATTGGACAGGCGCCCATTGCGCTGCAGCGTATCCAGGATGCGTAGATCTGCCGCGTCCAGCGTGGATTTACCCATAGTGATGCCGCCTTAAGTGTTTCTTGAGCACAAGATTGCCCAATCCTGGCCAAACGCGGCAGACTTCGCAAGGAAATGCCGGGCCACCCGGCGTATCATCGACGGGAATGTTGCTTCAAACAGGGAGAGCGACCCGCATGTCCACCCCGACCGACACCACCCCCTCCTCGCCCGTCGCCGAGGCCGTCGCCGGCGGCGATCTGTGGGAGAACACGCTGGGTACCGATGGCTTCGAGTTCGTGGAATACACGGCGGAGGACACGGAGGCCCTGGGCCGGCTGTTCGAGGCCATGGGCTTCACCAAGGTCGCCCGCCACCGTTCCAAGAACGTGTCGCTGTACCGCCAGGGCGGCATCAACTTCATCGTGAACGCCGAACCGGACAGCATGGCCCAGCGCTTCGCCCGTGAACACGGCCCCAGCGCCTGCGCCATGGCCTTCCGCGTGAAGGACGCGGCCCAGGCCCTGAAGCATGCCGTGGCCCAGGGTGCCAAGGAAGTGAAGGGCACCGTCGGTCCGATGGAGCTGAACATCCCGGCCATCGAAGGCATTGGCGGCAGCCTGCTGTATCTGGTGGACCGCTACACCAGCCCCAGCATCTACGATATCGACTTCGTGCCCGTCGACGGGGCCAACCAGAACCCGGTGGGCGCCGGGCTGACGGTCATCGACCACCTGACGCACAACGTGCGCAAGGGCCGCATGGACCCGATCTCGGAGTTTTATGGCAAGATCTTCGGCTTCCGCCAGATCCGCTACTTCGACATCACGGGTGAGTACACCGGCCTGACCAGCCGGGCGCTGACCGCGCCCTGCGGCAAGATCCGCATCCCGATCAACGAGTCGAAGTCGGAGCAGGGCGCCGACAAGCTGGACCAGATCCAGGAGTTCATCGAGGCCTACAAGGGCGAGGGCATCCAGCACATCGCCCTGCTGACCGATGACATCATCGCCACCTGGGACAAGCTGAAGGAAGCGGGCGTGAAGTTCATGACCCCGCCGCCCGACACCTACTACGAAATGCTGGAAGAGCGCCTGCCCGGCCACGGCCAGCCGGTGGAGGAGTTGAAGAGGCGCGGCATCCTGCTGGACGGCAAGGACAACCGCTATCTGCTGCAGATCTTCACCGAGACGGCCATCGGCCCGATCTTCTTCGAGATCATTCAGCGCAAGGGCGACGAGGGCTTCGGCGAAGGCAACTTCCGCGCCCTGTTCGTCAGCATGGAGCGCGACCAGATCCGCCGCGGCGTGCTGAAGGTCGCCGAGTAAGCACTGTTCCGGTATCGGAATGAAGGGCGGCATCCTTACGGGTGCCGCCCTTTTTGTTTGGCCGCACGCAGGCGTATCGACATTGTCGACACATCGCTTTACCTTTACCCAACGCCGGAATGACAGGAGGCCGTGGATGCGCGTGACCGTGAAGAAGTGGGGAAACAGCGCCTCCGTCCGCATCCCCGTCGCCGTAATGGAAGCGGTGGGTCTGGAAATCGACGCCACCGTCGACATCCGGGAAGAGGATGGGCGCATCGTCATCGAACCGGTGCGGAAGGATGATTACGACATCGCCGACCTTGTTGCCGGCATCACGCCGGAAAACCTTCATGCCGAAGTCGCGTTCGGCCCGATGGTCGGCAAGGAAACCCTTTGATGACCTATGTTCCGGACGCCGGGGACATCGTCTGGCTGCAATTCAACCCGCAGGCGGGGCATGAGCAAGCGGGACACCGGCCAGCCGTAGTGCTGAGCCCGGCCAGCTATAATCGGCGTACCAGCCTGATGCTCTGCTGCCCGATGACGACGCAGATCAAGGGCTATCCGTTCGAGGTCCTGATCGGCTCCCAGCAGGATCAGGCCGTCCTGGCGGATCAGGTGAAAAGCCTGGACTGGCAGGTGCGGAGAGCAGAACTCAAGGGCAAGCTGACCGCAGCGGAATTATCCGAGATCCGTCGGAAAGCGACAGCCCTCATCGGCAAACCCTGACAGGTCACGGCCCCTCGAACCCCCGGTCGTGCAGCAGGCTGGGCACCATGCCGCGGGCCTCGTCCACCTTGGACAGGTCCAGGTCGGCCACGATGACGCCCGGGGCCTCGCCGCCGGCGTCGGCCACCACCTCGCCCCAGGGGCTGACGATCAGGGCATGGCCATAGGTCAGGCGGCCGCCGTCATGGGTGCCGACCTGGGCGGGGGCCAGGATCCAGCAGCCGGTTTCGATGGCCCGCGCGCGCAGCAGCACGTGCCAGTGGGCGCGCCCCGTGGGCACGGTGAAGGCGGAAGGCACGGTGATGATGCGGGCCCCACCCTTGGCCAAGGCCCGGTACAGCTGGGGGAAGCGCATGTCGTAACAGATGGTCAGGCCCAGGACACCCCAGGGGGTGTCGACCACGCGGGCGGCGTCGCCGGGGCGGAAGGTGGCGCTTTCGCGATAGCGCTCCCCATTCGCCAGTTCCACGTCGAACATGTGCAGCTTGTCGTACCGCGCCAGCACCTGGCCGGCCGGATCGATGACGAAGCAGCGGTTGGCCGCCCGGCCATCCTCGGTCAGGCAGGCCAGGGTCCCGGTCATGAGCCACAAGCCCGTCTCGGCCGCCAGGTCGCGGAAGCGGCTGAGCGCCGGGTGCGTCCCTTCCTCAAAGGCGCCGGCCAGCACCCGCTCCCGCCCCTGGACCATGCGGGCCACGTTCTCCGGCAGGGTGGCCAGCTGCGCCCCCTGGTCCCTGGCCTGGCGCAGCAGCACCGCCGCCGCGTCCATGTTGGCCGCGATCTCGGGCCCGGCGGTCATCTGCAGGACCGCCGCGCGCAGGGTGCCGGTGGAGGGCGCCGGCGCCACGGTCAGGCGGCCCCTGCCGCGGAACCGAGGCCCAGCTTCGCGTTCAGCGCGCCGGCGCGGTCCAGCGCATGGATGTCATCACAGCCGCCCAGCCCTTCGTCATCCACGAAAATCTGGGGCACGGTGGTGCGGCCGTCGGCGCGCTGGATCATCTCCGGCTTGCGCGACGGGTTGGCGATGACGTCGATCTCCTCATACTGCACGCCCTTGGCATCCAGCAGCCGCTTGGCGCGGTGGCAGTACGGGCAATAGGGGCTGGTATAGATCTCAACGCGGGGCATGGGCCCGAACTCCTGTTGCGAGGTCTTGCACATGATATTGGCGCAATCGTCGGCCAGCGCCAAGGATGGGTGCGCAACCCTGCCCTGATTTTAGAGGGATTCTAAATCATCTCCTCCTTCAACACCCGGGCCAGGGCCAGGACGTCCACCCGCACGGCGCCGGCCCGCGTAAGGACCCGGGCGCATTCCGCCGCCGTGGCGCCCGTGGTGTAGACGTCGTCCACCAGCACCACCCGCAGGCCCGCCACCGGGCGGCCGGGGCGAAGGGCGAAGGCGCCGGCCACGTTGCGCGCCCGCCCCTGCCGCGACAAGCTGCCCTGGCTGGGGGTGCGACGGCGGCGCACCAACAGGTCGGGCACCGCCCCCACCCCCGTCAGCCGCCCCAGCCGCAGGGCCAGCAGGGCCGCCTGGTTGTAGCGACGGGCGAACAGGCGCCAGCGGTGCAGCGGCACGGGCGCGATGACATCGGCCTCGGCCAGCAGGTCGGCCCCCGCCCTGGCCATCCAGCTGGCCAGCAGGGGGGCAGCCTCCGTCCGGTCGCCGTGCTTGAAGCCCAGGATCAGGGGGCGGCTGGCATCATCGTAAAGCACGGCGGCGCGCAGGCGGCCGAAGGCCAGCGGCGCCGCGACACAGATGGCGCAGAGGGCGCCGTCCCCCATGTCGTGGGGAAACGGCCGGCCGCAGCCGGCGCACTGTGGCGCCGTGATGAAGGTGACGCCCCGCCAGCAGGTGCCGCACAGGGTGCCGGCCGCCGCCACCGCCTCGCCGCACCCCAGGCAGCGGGGCGGCAGGATCAGATCCAGCAGGCGCATCCCCGCCCCCTGTGCCGCGGCCCCCATCCGTCCCAGCCAGCCGACCCTACCCAATCCCCCCATGCGCGCATATCCCCCGCCGATCGCGCGTCATGATAGCGCAAAGCCGACACACCCCCGCAGATTCCTGTTGCTCCGGTCCACGAAGGGCCTATACCGGCCCCATGAGCGATGCCGACAGCATGACCGTCTTCGACCGCCGCCGCGTGCGGGCCCACCGCGACCGGGCAGCATCCGGGTGGAGCGGCTTCGATTTCCTGAAAACCGAGGTGGTCGGACGCCTGGTGGAACGCCTGGGCGACATCAAGCGCGATTTCCGCGTGGCCCTGGACCTGGGCTGCCATGGCGGCGAGGCGGCGCAGGCCCTGGCGGCGGTGCCCAGCATCGCCCAGGTGGTGGCCGCCGACCTGTCCCCCCGTTTCGCGGCCGAAGCGGCCCGGCGCATGCCGGGACTGCCCACGGTGGCGGCGGACGAGGAGTTCCTGCCCTTCGCCGAGGGCAGCTTCGACCTGGTGGTCAGCGCGCTGAGCCTGCACTGGGTGAACGACCTGCCAGGCGCGCTGATCCAGATCCGCCGGGCGCTGAAGCCCGACGGCCTGTTCCTGGGCGCCATCCTGGGCGGCGAGACGCTGTTCGAACTGCGCCGCAGCCTGATGGAGGCGGAGGTGGGCCTGATGGGCGGCCTGTCGCCCCGGGTCAGCCCCATGGCCGAGGTGCGCGACGCCGGCGGCCTGCTGCAACGCGCGGGCTTCGCCCTGCCGGTGGTGGACAGCGACATGCTGACCGTCAGCTATCCCCACGCCTTCCGTCTGATCCAGGACCTGCGCGGCATGGGTGAGACCAACGCCGTGCTGGCGGGGCGCAAGGCCATGAGCCCCAGTACCCTGTTCACGCAGGCGGCGGAGCGCTACCAGGAACTCTACCCCGACGGCGATGGCGGCATTTCCGCCAGCTTCCAGGTGCTGTACCTGGCCGGCTGGGCGCCGGACGCCAGCCAGCAGCAGCCCCTGCGCCGGGGCAGCGCCAAACTGCGCCTGGCCGACGCCCTGGGCACGGAAGAGATCAACCCGCTGCGTGGCGGCAACTGACGCTGGCGGGTCCGCCCGCGAGATGGGCCCGCGAGACGGGCCCGGCACCCCATCCTTTTGAACCACGCCCACTAACGGCGCATTAACCAATGGACGCGACCCTATGAAGGCGTCGCGGAGCCCCTGCATCAGCAGTGATCGGCCTTTCGCGACGGTGACCACGAACCTTGGTCAAATGTTGGGAGAAACGTCATGGATCGCCTGGGCATTCGTCAGAAAATCCTCGTCCTGGTGGCGATGCTGGTTGGCGCCAGCCTCGCGGTCGGGGCGATCGGGGCCTGGTCGCTGAGCCACTTCCGTGACCGTCTGGCGGCCATGGACAACGCCTCGGCCCGGGCCCTGGTGGCCGAGAAGATCAACGCGACCATCCTGGCCATCGTCATGGACTCCCGCGGGGTCTACATGGCGCGCACCCCGCAGGACGCCGAGAAATTCGCCAAGCCCATGCAGGCCAACCTGGACCGCCTGGCGCAGCTGGCGGCGGACTGGCGCCAGGCCCTGCCGCCGGCGCGGCGCGCGGAACTGGACGACGCAGACGCCCAGTTGGCCGTGTTCCAGGGGGTGCGCAAGGAAATCATCCGGCTGGGCCGCGAAGCCAGCCCAGGCCAGGCGCGGGAGTACGGCGACAACGATGCCAACCGCAAGACGCGCCAGCAGTTGAACGCCGCCATCGAAAAATTGACCGCGGCCACGGCGAAGGAGGTGTCCGACACCAACGACGCGCTGCAGGCGACCTACCGCTTCAGCCTGGCGTTGATCGCCGGCGTCGCGCTGGCCGGCATCGTGCTGACGGTGCTGGCCAGCCAATGGATCGCCGGCCGTCAGATCAGCACGCCACTGCTGGCCCTGGTGGAGGCGACCGGTCGGATGGCGACCGGGCAGCGGGCGCTGGACATTCCGCACCAGGCCAAGCGGGATGAGATCGGGGAGATGGCCCGGGCCATTGACATCTTCCGCCGCACCCTGATCACCGCCGATGAGGCCGCGGCGGCGCAAAGCCAGGAACAGGCGGAAAAGGTGCGCCGCGCGGCCACCATCGACACCCTGCTGCGCGATTTCGACCGCGCGGCATCGATGGCCTTGGGAACCGTTTCATCGGCGGCGCAGGGCCTGGGCCTGACGGCGCAGGAAATGGCCAGCCTGGTGGAGGAAACCAATGGACAGGCCGCCGCCACCGCATCCGCCGCCGGCCACACCTCCGCCAACGTGCAGACGGTGGCGGCCGCGACGGAGGAAATGGTCGCCTCGATCCAGGAGATCAGCCGGCAGGTCAACCGGTCGGCCGATGTGGCGGCGGCGGCCGTGTCGCAGGCGGCGCAAACAGGATCGACCATCGCCGGCCTGTCGGACGCCGTGCAGCGCATCGGCCAGGTGGTGGCCATGATCCAGGACATCGCCAGCCAGACCAACCTGTTGGCGCTGAACGCCACCATCGAGGCGGCGCGCGCCGGGGAGGCCGGCAAGGGCTTCGCCGTCGTCGCCAGCGAGGTCAAGGCCCTCGCGACCCAAACCGCCAAGGCGACGGAGGACATCACCCGGCAGATCACCGCCGTTCAGGAGGCGACCGACAGCACGGTCAGCGCCATGGGCGACATCAGCCTGACCATCGGATCGATCAACGAGATCTCCGCCGCCATCGCCGCCGCCATCGAGGAACAGAGCGCGACCACGGGTGAGATCACCCGCAACGTGCAGGCGGCCGCCAACGGCACGCAGCAGGTCAGCGAGAACATCTGCCAGGTCAGCGACGTGGCGCACCAGACGGGCGATGCCGCCGGCCGGGTCCTGAAGTCGTCCGAGGCCCTGACCAACCAGAGCGAGGTGTTGCGTAACGAGGTGGAGCTGTTCCTGCGCCGCATCCGCGCGGCCTGAGGCTTGGTCGCGGGCCCTACAGCAGGTCCCGCAACATGGCCACCAGGGGCACATCGGCCGGGGGCATGGGATAGTCGCCCATGCGCTCCGGCCGAACCCACGCCAGAACCTGCCCCTCCAACGGGGCCGGCGTGCCCTGCCAGACGCGGCAAACGTAAAGCGGCATCAGCAGATGGAAGGTTTCGTATCGGTGGCTGGCGAAGGTGAACGGCGCCAGGCAGCTGGCGCGGGTATCGATGCCCAGTTCTTCCCGCAGCTCACGGACCAGCGCCACCTCCGGCGTCTCGCCCGCGTCGACCTTGCCGCCGGGGAACTCCCAGAGGCCGGCCAGGGTCTTGCCCGGCGGCCGCTGGGCCAGCAGCACCCGCCCGTCCGCGTCTACCAGGGCCACGGCGGCGACCAGGACGGTGCGGACCGGGTCCGTGGACTCCGGCTGCCCATTCCAGCAGGGGGTCATCTCATCGGCCATGGCATTCCCTCCAAACTAAGTCGGCGGCATGATTCCTCATGCCGCTGTAGGCCGCGACTGCGGCCGCCGGAGATTTTCGGGGAACGCAGTGGACTGAAAATCGAGGACAGGCAAGCGGGCGGATGCCCGCGCCCGCCGCCTGAGGGCCCCCTTAACTCCGGTAACTGCCGTTGATGTCGATGTAGCCGTGGGTCAGGTCGCAGGTCCAAACGGTGGCCTTGCCGCGCCCCAGGCCCAGGTCGACCTGGATGTCGATCTCCTGACCCTTCATGTGGGCGGCCACCGGCGCCTCGTCATAGCCCGGGACCTCCATCCCGTTGGCGCAAATCTGCACGCCACCGATGCTGATGACCAGCCTGTCGCGGTCGGCCTTCTCACCGGCGCGCCCCACGGCGGCGACGATGCGGCCCCAGTTGGCGTCCTCACCCGCCACGGCGGTCTTCACCAGGGGGGAGTTGGCGACGGTCAGGGCGATGCGCTTGGCCGCCTGGTTGCTGGTGGCACCGGTCACGGTCAGGGTCACGAATTTGGTGGCGCCCTCGCCATCGCGCACGATCTGCTGGGCCAAGTCCAGGCAGACGGCGTCCAGCGCCTTGGCGAAGGGGCGCAGGCGGGCGTCGTTGACGTCGGTGATGGGGGCGTTGCCGGCCTGGCCCGTGGCCACCAGGATCACCGTGTCGCTAGTGGAGGTGTCGCCGTCCACGGTCACGCAGTTGAAGCTACGGTCGGTGGCACGGGACAGCAGCTTCTGCAGCACCGGGGCCGCGACGGCGGCGTCGGTGAACAGGAAGCCCAGCATGGTCGCCATGTCGGGGGCGATCATGCCGCTGCCCTTGGCGAAGCCGTTGAGGGTCACCGTCTTGCCGTCGATGACGCAGGTGGCCACCGCCCCCTTGGGGAAGGTGTCGGTGGTCATGATGGCGCGGGCGGCGGGGTCCCAGTTGGCCTCGTCCAGCTTGGTCCAGGCCGCCCCCAGGTGCTGGGAGATCATGTCGGCCGCCAGGGGCTGGCCGATGACACCGGTGGAGGCGACGAACACCTCCTCCGGCTTGCAGCCCACCAGTTGGGCCGCCGTGGCCACCGTCTGGGTCACCAGCGACTCGCCAGCCGCACCAGTGAAGGCGTTGGAGTTGCCGGAGTTCACCACCAGGGCGCGGGCGCTGCCGCCGGCCAGGCCCTTGCGGCACCAGTGCACGGGCGCGCTGGCGGTCAGCGAGCGGGTCAGCACGCCGGCCACCGTCGTCCCCGGCGCCAGTTCCGCCACCATCAGGTCGTCCCGGCCCTTGTAGCGGATGCCGCAGTTGTAGGCCGCCAGCCGGACGCCGGCCACGGGGGACAGGGTGGGGAAAGCGTCGGGCGCCAGGGGGGAGACCTTGAGGGCCATGGGGATCGCTCCGTGTGAGGCGGACGGGGGCAGGGCGGATGGGAATGGATGGCAGCCCGGAAGGGCTGGGCAAACGGCGCAGAAAATAGGCCGAAATCCGTGACGAATAAAATCTAAAACGGGCGCCTGCCCTCCGAACGGATCCACGCACGCGGCGGCGGACAGCAAAAGGGCGCAAGACCGCCATGGCGATGCTTGCGCCCTTCGCTCGGGTCATCCCATGGGGAACCGGGTCCCCATGGGCGTTCGCGGGCTTACTGCTTGGCCGGGGCGGCCGGCTTGGCGGCGGCCGGCGGCGGGGTCAGGGAGATGGCCTGCTTGCCGGTGATGTCGAAGGCTTCGACCTTGGCGCCCTTGCGCAGATCTTCCACCACCTGGGCGGCCAGGTCCTGGGCCTCGGCCTGGGCGACCTGTTCCTTCACCTGCTCGAACGGCGGGGCCTGGCGCTTGCGGCGATCCTCAACCTTGATCACGTGCCAGCCGAAGTCGGTCTTCACCGGGGTCTTGCTGACCTCGCCCGGCTTCATGGCGAAGGCCGCGTCGGCGAAGGGGCCGACCATGTCGCCCTTCACGAAGTAGCCCAGGTCGCCGGCGGAGGCGGCCGAGTTCTTGTCGATCTGCTGTTCGGAGGCCAGCTTGGCGAAGTCGGCGCCGCCGTTGATCTGCTTGATCAGGGCCTCGGCCTCTTCCTTGGTCTTCACCAGGATGTGACGGGCGCGGACCTCGTCCTCGGCCGGCATGGCCTTGACCATCTCATCGTACTTCTTCTTCAGCAGGGCCTCATTCATGCGGGAGTCGACCTGCTTGCGGATGTAGGCCTGCTGCACGAAACGCTCTTCGGCGCGCTTCAGCTCGGCCTTCACGTCCTTGCTGTCCTGCAGCTTTTCCTTGTAGCCGGCGTCGCTCAGCAGCTTGGCGGTCACCAGGTTTTCCAGGACGCGCGGGTAGGCCTCGTTCAGATGGACCTGCTGCTGGGTCTGGGCGGGCAGCTGCTGATAGGCCATCAGCACTTCCGACCGGCGGATTTCCTTGCCGTTGACGCGGGCCACGACGGGGTCATCCACGGCCTGGGCCGGGGCGCCGGCCGCCGGTGCGGCGGGGGCGGCAGCCTTGGCGGGGGTGTCGGCGGCCATCGCGGTGCCGGCCAGAGACCCGAAAGCCGCGGTCAGCAGCGCGGCACGCAACATCTTCACATACATGGAGCTGAATTCCTCGAGGACATGGGGCTGCATCAAAAAACGGCGCGACGGCAGGGACCAGTGACGGCCACGCCGTAGCACTGCCGGGCCCTTCTTCGGCTGTCGCGCCATAAAACACGGGCCGGCCCCCCATCGCAAGGTGCGACAGCGACCGATATGGCACCCGGACGTGTCCAGATGCCGCACCCGGCGCGCGTCGGCGACCGTCCCGGGATACCGCGCCCCGAGGGTGGTCAAAGGCCCCATCAAAGCGGTTGGAAAGCAGGCGGATCATGCTATGGTCCAGCCCCGCGCGTGGGGGATCTGTCGCGGCGGGTGGGACCGGTATCGCGGTACCGGAAACGACGGGGCTTCATTGACCGTCGGGACCCGCCACCTTATCTCACAAGCGCACAGGTTGCCTTCAGTACCCGGACGGCCGGGCTGGATAACCCGGCCGGCTGTCTTCCCGTATTCGCTGTCCTTCGAGGTTTTCATGTTCGGTTCCATCGCCCGCAAACTGTTCGGCAGCGCCAACGAGCGCGTTGTCAAAAGCTTGCGGAAGGACGTCGACGCCATCAACGCGCTGGAGCCGAAGCTGGTCTCGCTGTCCGATGACGAGCTGAAGATGCGCACCGACTGGCTGCGCGACCGGCTGGCCAAGGGCGAGACGCTGGACGACATCCTGCCCGACGCCTTCGCCACCGTGCGCGAGGCGGCCAAGCGCACCATCGGCCAGCGCCACTTCGACGTGCAGCTGATGGGCGGCATGGTCCTGCACCGCGGCCGCATCGCCGAGATGCGCACCGGCGAAGGCAAGACCCTGGTGGCGACCCTGGCCGTCTACCTGAACGCCCTGGAAGGCAAGGGCGTGCACGTCGTGACGGTGAACGACTACCTGGCCAAGCGCGACAGCGGCTGGATGAGCCGCATCTATGGCTTCCTGGGCCTGACCACCGACTGCATCGTCCACGGCCTGGACGATGACGAGCGCCGCCGCGCCTATGCCGCCGACATCACCTACGGCACCAACAACGAGTTCGGCTTCGACTACCTGCGCGACAACATGAAGTTCCGCCTGGATGACATGGTCCAGCGGCCCTTCAACTTCGCCGTGGTCGACGAGGTGGACAGCGTGCTGGTGGACGAGGCGCGCACGCCGCTGATCATCTCCGGCCCGTCCACCGACGGTTCCGAACTGTATGCCGCCGTGGACACGGTCATCCTGCGCCTGGCCGACACCGATTATGAGAAGGATGAGAAGGCCAAGTCCGTCAACCTGACGGAAGAGGGCACCGAGAAGGTCGCCCAGATCCTGGCCGAGATGGACCTGTTGAAGCAGGGCGACCTGTACGACATCCACAACATCACCCTGGTCCACCACGTGAACCAGGCGCTGCGCGCCCACAAGCTGTTCACCCGCGACGTGGACTACATCGTGAAGGACGACAAGGTCGTCATCATCGACGAGTTCACCGGCCGCATGATGGACGGTCGCCGCTATTCCGAAGGCCTGCACCAGGCCCTGGAGGCGAAGGAGCACGTGACCATCCAGCGCGAGAACCAGACGCTGGCCTCCATCACCTTCCAGAACTATTTCCGCCTGTACCCCAAGCTGGCCGGCATGACCGGCACGGCCATGACCGAGGCGGCGGAGTTCGCGGAGATCTATAACCTGGAGGTGGTCGACATGCCGACCAACCTGCCGGTCAAACGCATCGACTATGACGACGAGGTCTACCGCACGGCCCGCGAAAAGCATGACGCCATCGTCAAGCTGGTGCAGGAGTGCCGGGAACGGCAGCAGCCCATCCTGGTCGGCACCATCTCCATCGAGAAGTCGGAGCTGCTGTCCGACCTGCTGAAGAAGCAGGGCATCCCGCACAACGTGCTGAACGCCCGCTATCACGAGCAGGAGGCCTACATCGTCTCCCAGGCCGGCCGCCCGGGTGCCGTCACCATCGCCACCAACATGGCGGGCCGCGGCACCGACATCAAGCTGGGCGGCAACGTCGAGATGCGGGTGGAATACGAACTGGCCGAGGTCACGGACGAGGCCGAGCGCGCCCGGCGCATCCAGCAGATCGAGGAAGAGGTGGCGGCCGCCAAGGACGTGGCGCTGGCCGCCGGCGGCCTCTACGTCGTGGGTACCGAACGGCATGAGAGCCGGCGCATCGACAACCAGCTGCGTGGCCGTTCCGGTCGCCAGGGCGACCCCGGCGCCTCGAAGTTCTTCCTGTCGCTGGAAGACGACCTGATGCGCATCTTCGGGTCGCAGCGCATGGACACCATGCTGCAGCGCCTGGGCCTGCAGGAGGGTGAGGCCATCATCCACAGCTGGATCAACAAGGCGCTGGAGAAGGCCCAGAGCCGGGTCGAGGCCCACAACTTCGAGATCCGCAAGAACCTGCTGAAGTACGACAACGTCATGAACGACCAGCGCAAGGTCGTCTATGAACAGCGTCGCGAGATCATGGCCGTCGACGACATCAAGGAAACCGTCGAGGACATGCGCCAGGACACGGTCAACACCCTGGNTGGCNAGGCCATCCCCCCCAATTCCTATGCCGAGCAGTGGAACATGGACCAGCTGCACGAGGACGTGATGCGCGTCCTGGCGCTGGACCTGCCGGTGCAGGAATGGGGCAAGGAAGAAGGGATCGCCGAGGTCGAGATCGAGCAGCGCCTGATGGCGGCGGCCAACGAGGCCTACGCGGCCAAGGAGGCCGCCTATGGGCCGGAAATCATGCGCTCCATCGAGCGCAGCCTGCTGCTGCAGCTGCTGGACCAGTCGTGGAAGGACCACCTGCTGTCGCTGGACCACCTGCGCCAGGGCATCAACCTGCGGGCCTACGGCCAGCGCGATCCGCTGAACGAATACAAGCGCGAGGCCTTCAACCTGTTCGAGGAGCTGCTGGACAGCCTGCGCGAGCAGGTGACCCAGGTGCTGATGCGCGTGCAGCTGCAGATGGCCCAGCCCGAGCTGGATCCGAACAATTTCCCGCCGCAGGAGATGCAGGAGACCCGCGTCGACCCGGCGCTGCCCCCCTCTGGCCTCCCCCCGGCCGAGGAGCCCCTGCCCCCCGGCATGGCCCGCGCCAGCGCCGGCCTGGCCTATGGTGCCGTCAACATGCCGCAGTCGACGCAGGTGGGTGGCCAGGATCCGGCCACCTGGATGAACACCCCCCGTAATTCCGCCTGCCCCTGCGGCAGCGGCCTGAAGTACAAGCATTGCCATGGCCGCGCCCCCTGAGGGGCGCGCCTGACGACGCTGTTCGAGCAGGAAGAGGAGGCATGATTCCATGCCGGTTGCCGACGATATGACGCCGGAAGAGGCCGCCCGCCCGGCCCCGCCCGCCAACGAGGACATTGTGGAACGGTTGCGCCGCCGTGCCGAGCGCGCCCGTGACCGCTACCCCGACCATGCCGAAGATCCCGGCACCCTGGTTGGCGGCCTGATCGAGGACTACGAGGCCGCGGCGCAGGAGATCGAACGCCTGCGCGCCGCCCTGAAGGACATCGCCCGGCGGTCGCTGGCCGCCATGCGGCCCGATCTGTAATACCAGCGGCACGAGATTATGATTCGTGCCGCTGTAGGACGCGACTGCGTCCGCCGGAGCGAGCACCGCAGGGCGCAGCGAGGAAGCCCCAAGACACGCATAGGGGCCACGGATGTGGCCGCCCGGCGATTGAGGGGCATTTGAGCGGTCACGATCAAATGCCGTTGGTATAAAAGGAATGCCCATGCGCACCGCCGCCCTGCTGGTTTCCTGCCTGGTGGCGGTCATGCTGGTGATTCCGGAGGCGACCATGGCCAGTTCGCCGCGCCCACCCCAATCGATCGTCGAGGGGCTGTACCAGCCCTATTTGTCCGGCCCGCACGCGGACAAGCTGGGCGGCCCGGATGCCCTGGCGCTGATCCGACCCCACGCCAGCCCGGCCCTGGCCCGCCTGCTGGACCAGGAGAAGGCCTGCGCCGTCCGCACACGCCAAATCTGCGCGCTTGATTTTGACGTCATCATCGCCGGCCAGGACTGGAACCTGTCCGGCTTCGGGCTGCAATACCGGCTGGATGGCCAGGTGGGCATCGTGACCGCCCGATTCGTCAACGGCGTCCCCTGCGCCATCGACTACCGCACGATCCTGGTCAATGGCCGGTGGGTGATCGACGATGTCATCATCCGGCAGGCCGACGGGATACCCCCCGACCAGCCCTGGTCGCTGCGGGGCGCACTGGAAGAGGCCTACGCCCACCCCCGCAAGTGATGGCGGGGTGCGTCAGTCCGGATATCGGATCTCCAGGATCTCAACCTCTTCCGGGCCCTTGGGCGTGCGCACGGTGACGACGTCACCGACCTTGGCCTTCATCAGGGCCCGCGCCACCGGTGATACCCAGCTTATGCGGTGGCGGTCCATGTCCACCTCATCCCGGCCGACGATGGTGACGGTCATGCGGCCATCGTCCACATCGGCATAGGTGACGGTGGCGCCGAAGAAGACCTGGGTGCGGTTCTTCTGCAGCTGCGGGTCCACCACCTCGGCGCTTTCGATGCGCTTGGTCAGGAAGCGGATACGGCGGTCGATCTCCCGCAGGCGCTTCTTGCCGTAGAGATAGTCACCATTTTCCGACCGGTCGCCGTTGCCCGCGGCCCAGGACACCACCTCCACCACCTTGGGCCGTTCCACCCGCAGCAGTTGATGGCGTTCGTCCCGCATGCGGTTGAAGCCTTCGGGCGTCATGTAATTCTTGGCCCCCGCCGGCAGGGGCGGCAGGTCGTCATCGTCATCGTCGTCCCCAGCGGGAGACAGGTCGGGCGTGGTGTTCATGGGGTCACTTCGCTAGTCACCCCCGCCCTCTAGCGCACCCGGAGCGTAGCGACAAGACCCCGGAGCGTAGCGATACGACCCCGGAGCGTGGCGATAAGACCACAGTCGCGGGCCACAGCGGCGCGAGTCTCCATCTCGTGCCGCTGGACCAAGGCGAACGCGAGCCTCCTCACATCTCCCGCAACGCCTTCATGAAGCCCACCACCGCGTCGTTCAGGCGGCCGGCCTCCCGCGTCAGGCTGCCGGCGGTGTCCAGCACCTCGCCCGCCGTGCTGCCGGCGACGCCGGTGGCGTCGGTCAGCGAGGACAGGGTGCGGGAGACGTGATCGGTCCCGGTGGCGGCCTCCGCCACGTTGCGGGCGATCTCCCGCGTGGCGGCGCCCTGCTCCTCCACGGCGGCGGCGATGGCGGACGCCACCTCGTTCACCTCATGAATGGTGACGCCGATGCGTTCCATGGCCGCGACGCTGAGGCCGGTGCGCTGGCCGATGTCCTGGACGTAGCGGGCGATCTCCTCCGTCGCCTTGGCGGTCTGGCCGGCCAGGGCCTTGACCTCGCTGGCGACGACGGCGAAGCCCTTGCCGGCCTCTCCCGCCCGCGCCGCCTCAATGGTGGCGTTCAGGGCCAGCAGGTTGGTCTGCCCGGCGATGTCGTTGATCATCTGCACCACGGCACCGATCCGCTCCGACGCCTCGGCAAGGCCGCCGATGGTGTCGCCTGTGGCCGTGGCCTCCGCCACCGCGCGGGCGGCGATGGACCGGGAGCGCTCGACCTGACGCCCCACCTCATCCACCGAGGCCGCCAGCTCCTGCGCGGCGGCGGCCACCGTCTGCACGTTGGAGGAGGTCTGGCTGGCGGCCGCCTGCACGCCCTGGGCCTGCAGGCTGGCGCTGCCGGTGTTGTCGGTCAGGGTGCGGGCGTCCCCCTCCAGCGTGTGGGCGGCGCTGGTGACGGCGGCGGCCACGCCGTGCACGTCCGTCTCGAACGCCGCGGCCAGACGGGCCTGCCGCGTCACCACCGACCAGGTCATCATCGGACCGACATAACGGCCATCGGTATCCCGCACGGCGGCCACGCGCAGCTCCAGCTCCTCGTTTTCGCCAGTGGCGTTCTTGAGGCTGAGGCGGCCTTGCCAGGGCAGCCGGGCGGGGTTCTTCACCACATCCAGCAGCGGGGCGGGATCGGCATGGAACAGGCCGATTCCGGCGCCCACCGGCGTGCCCCCGGCCAGCGGCCGCGGCAGGGGGGCGGCCAGCGTCTTGAGGGTGTCCAGGCTGGCGGCGTTGGCATAGGTGATGCGGAAATCCTGGTCGGCGTCGGCCAGCAGGACGTTCAGCGGCATGTCGTCCACCATCTGCTTCAAGCGGAAGACGTCGGCCACCACGCCGCGCAGGGCACCGGCGGCGCGCAGCATGCGCCCGATCTCATCCCGGCGCTGGGTGGGGCGGATCTCCACCGTCGTGTCGTTGGCCGCCAGACGTTCCAGCAGGCGGGCGACCAGCAGGGCGGGACGGCCCACCCAGCGGCTGGCCAGCCACCAGGCCGCCAGGCCCAGCACCACGGCCAGGGTGACGCTGGCCACCAGGATGCTGGTCTTCAGATGCTCCACCGCCTCGGCAAAGACGCGTTTCTGGATGCCGGTATACAGAACGCCCACGGTACGGCCGCCGGCGTCCTTGATGGGGTCGTAGGCGGTGTAGAAGGGCACGCCCAGGATGTCGGCCTCGCCCCGATAGGCCTCGCCACGACCGACGACGGCGTCATAGACGGCGTTGCGGGCCAGCGCGGTGCCGATGGCGCGGCTGCCGTCCGGCTTCATGACATTGGTGGCGATGCGCACCATCTCGCCGTCCTTGGCGGCGAAGATGGTGGCGGTACCACCCACCAGGCGCTTCACCGTGTCGACGGCGGCATCGTTGTTCTCCAGCGCGGTGTCGCCGGCATAGAGATGCCCGTCCTTGAGGCTGTAGCCCTTGCCGTAGCCTTCCAGCACATGCCAGGCCACCTGCATGTTGGCGTCCTGCCGGTCCTTGGCCAATTCCATGGTGAAGCCCGCCAGCAACACGTGGCTGATGCCCAGGCTGACCACCGTCAGCAGGGTCACGGCCCCCACGATCAACAGGGCGATACGCGCCGCCACCGACACTTCGAAGCGCTTGCGGGCTTTGGCGGAAGGGGATGGGGCGCCGGCGGCGCCCGTCGAGGGCTTGAACTGCGCGGACTGGGTTTGGAACATGGCGATACTTCCCAAATGCGGCGCCCTCAGGGGCGCCGGAGGGGGCGCACGGGCGACAACGACAGCGAAATATGAAATGCCCGCTAGGGCGGCCCTCGACCGGCCCGCGCACCGCGGAGCTGTCTTTCGGAAGGCAGCGTTCAATATAGACCGCCAATGGCTTGGTCCAGGGACAAGCCTATGCGAATTTTGAAGACTAGACCATCAGGCATGATCGTCAAGCAATCCGGATGCCTTTGAATTTTCCTTTACATGGTCTCCAGCTTCATCACCACCATCTGGTCATGTCGGGGTTTTTCTATCAAATCCCCGTCGAACGTGCCCTTCTCTGTTAAGTATTACTTCCACCGTTGGCAGAAAATCGGTTATCCAGCCAAACTAATTGGGTCCCGGATTTGGCCTTCATGGAAGATGAGGTTGACTTGTCATCTTCCGGTCCTCGCTAAATCCCGTCCTGGGAGCAACAGGCCGGAGCCAAGAAGTGGTATCGGTGGATGAGGGGGCTCCGCCAAACCCGCGTTCTTCTGTCGCGCCCCCCGGAAAGCGGCCGGCACGACCCTGTGATTTTAATGCGGGGACAGCGCTTACCTTGAGCCGCAGCCGGATATAGTATCCTGACGGCATCCCCTTTCCGCCCCGCCACCTTTGGCAAGGAACATGCCTATCGGCCAGGAAGTCCGCAATTGAACTGTCCAGTGGACACAGGCACACTTCGGCCCCAACGAAAAGCGCCCCGCAGTGGCGCCATCAATACAAGAGTAGGAGCGGCTGCATGCCCTTGCCCTCGATCAGTTTTATCCCGCGCTCTTTAAAGGGCGCCCTCAAAACTGTTCTGGCGACGAGTGCGGCTTTATGTCTCAGCGCGCCGGTTTGTCTGGCCGGCAACGGGCGGCTGCCAGACAGTATTTCGCCGCTGCGCTATGACCTGACGGTCATCCCCAACATCGACGCCGGTACATTCGCCGGTGAGGTGCACATCGACATCGACGTGGCCACGGCCACGCCCGCGGTGGTGCTGAATACGGAAAGCCTGACGCTGGACCGCGTCACCATCGACGGCAATCCCGCCACCAGCGTCACCCAGGACAAGGACACCCAGACCGCCACGCTGGGCGCCGCCGGCCGCTGGCGCCTGGGGCACACACGGTGGACATCAGCTATCGCGGCGTGATCGAGAAGACGGCGCGCGGCCTGTTCCAGCTGGACTACACGGGCGCCGACGCCAAAGGGGGGGCCGCGGCACCCGCCCGCATGCTGCTGACCCAGTTCGAGGCAGGCGACGCCCGCCGCTTCCTGCCCTGCTGGGACGAGCCCTCGGCCAAGGCGACCTTCACCCTGTCGGTCATGGCGCCGGCCGGGCAGATGGCCGTGTCCAACATGCCGGTGAAGGCGGAGGAGGCCATGGCCGACGGCCGCCACCTGGTGCATTTCCAGCCCACGCCGCGCATGTCCAGCTACCTGCTGTTCCTGGGCGTGGGCGATGTGGAGCGCGCCACCGCCCAGGCCGGCGACGTGGAGATCGGCGTGGTGGTGCGGCGCGGGTCGGTGGACAAGGCGCGCTTCGCGCTGGAGACGGCGACGGCCATCCTGGCCCGCTACAACGATTATTTCGGCGTTCCCTACCCCCTGCCCAAGCTGGATTTCATCGCCGCCCCCGGCGCCGGCGGTTTCGGCGCCATGGAGAACTGGGGCGCCATCATGGCCTTTGAGAAGGACGTGCTGCTGGACCCGGCGCTGGCCAACGAGGCCGCCCGCCAGCGTGTGTTCCAGGTGGTGGCGCATGAGATGGCGCACCAATGGTTCGGCGACCTGGTCACCATGGCTTGGTGGGATGACCTGTGGCTGAACGAAGGCTTCGCCTCATGGATGGAAGCCAAGGCCATGGCGGCCCTGCATCCGGACTGGTCGCCCTGGCTGGTGGCCATGCCGGCGATGGAGCGGGCCAAGCGCCTGGACGCGCGGGCCGCCACCCACCCGGTGGTCCAGCCCGTCAATTCCGTGGCGGAGGCGGACGAGGCCTTCGACGACATCACCTATGACAAGGGCCAGGCGGTCATCCGCATGGTGGAGGCGACCGTGGGCGAGACCGCCTTCCGCGACGGCGTGCGCCGCTACATGAAGCGCAACGCCTATGGCAACGCCACCACCCGCGACCTGTTCAAGGCGGTGGAGGACGCCGGCGCCAAGGACGCCCTGCGCATCGCCACCGATTTCGTCAGCAAGCCCGGCATCCCCCTGGTGACGGTCAACGCCACCTGCGGCGCGGGTGCCGCCCCCAAGGCGAAGGCCAAGGGCAAGGACAGGAAGGGCGCGCCGGCCACCCCGGCGGCCGTCGGCGCCACCACGGAGGTGAGCCTGCGCCAGGCGCGCTTCGCCACCGAACCCGTGACCATCCCCGACCAGTACCACCTGAGCGACCGCCTATGGCCCATCCCCGTGCCCCTGGCCACGGTGGGCACGGGCGGCAGCGGACGCACGCTGCTGACGGCCATCACCGGCAAGGCCGCCGTGCCCGGCTGCGGCCCCCTGCTGGCCAACGCCGGCCAGACGGGGTATTTCCGCGTCGCCTATGCCGAGCCGGCGTTCAAGGCCCTGGTCGACCATGTCGACCAGCTGGCGGCCATCGACCAGTTGGGCCTGCTGTACGACAGCGCCGCCCTGGGCGAGGCCGGGCAGATGGCCATGAGCGACAGCCTGGCCCTGATCCGCGCCCTGCGGCCCGACGCCGACCCGGCGGTATGGCAGCAGGCGGCCGACTACCTCCGCGACGTCGACGCCTACTATACCGGCCGGGCCCCGGGCGTGGGTCAGGGCCAGGCGGCCTTCCGGGCCTACGCCCGGGGGGTGCTGGCACCCGTGCTGTCCGCCATCGGCTGGGATCCGCAGCCGGGCCAGGGCGACAAGGTGGGGCTGGCGCGCACCGCCCTGATCCGCGCGCTGGGGACGTTCGACGCCACCGACACGGTGACGGAGGCCCAGCGCCGCCTGGCGGCCGACGCCACCGACGCCACCGCGCTGCCCCCCGGCATCCGCCTGCCCGTCATCACCGTGGTGGCCCAGCATGCCGATGCCGCCACCTTCCAGCGCCTGCACGCGCTGGCATCCGCCACCACCGACGCCCTGGCCCGGCGCCAGCTGTATGTCGCGCTGGGCGCGGTGCGCGATCCGGCGCTGGCGCAACAGGTGCTGGACATGACGCTGACGCCGGAGGTGGAGACCACCACCGCCCCGTCCGTCATCCGCGCCGTGGCGGAATCCAACCCCGACTTGGCCTGGCGCTTCATCACCACCCATGTCGACGCGGTGGAGGGCAAGCTGGACCAGATGCAGCGCTATGAGTTCTTCGCCGACATCGCCCGCCAGTCGTCCGACCTGTCGCGAATCGGCGACCTAACCGCCTATGCCGAAGGGCACGTGCCGGCCAGCGGCCGCCAGGGCATCGCCAAGGCGACGGGCGAAATCGCCTACCGCGCCAAGGTGGCCCAGGACCGCCTGCCCCAGCTAGACGCCTGGCTGGCCACCCTGCCGGCGGCGCGGTGACAGCGCCACCCACGCCGCCGATCTAAACGCCTGTACTGACCGAACGCACTGGTGGCGTCCCCCGCTTCCCGGGCGTAAGCTTCCCGTAACAAGCGGGGAGGCGCCCAGGTGCTGGTGGTGACGACCGAGGCCGTGTCAGGCCATCGCGTGCTGGCCGTGAAGGGCCAGGTGTTCGGCGTGGTCGTGCGCAGCCGGGGCCTGGCCGGCAACATCGTCGCCGCGCTGCGCACCCTGATCGGCGGCGAGATTCACGAATACACCCAGATGCTGGAGGAAGGCCGCCGCCAGGCCATCGACCGCATGGTGGCCAACGCGGGCGCCATGGGCGCCAACGCCATCGTGATGATGCGCTTCGACAGCTCGGAAATCGGCCAGACGATGAGTGAGATCGTCGCCTACGGCACCGCCGTGGTGCTGGACCCCCCGCCTTAGAGTGAAGAGGAGAGTGAAGAGGACCGCCTTAACCCAACCCTGAGACCGATCATCGGACAGAGGGCCTGAAAGCCAAGGCCCATGCCCCGGATAAGGAGACCAGCGCCATGTCCGTCCTGCATGTCCATTTCGGGTCCGGCCCGTCCCGACCCGGCGTTGACACCACCCCGATCCGGCAGCCCGCCTGCACCTGGCTGATGATCGGCTGCGCCATCGCCTTCGCCGCCATCATGGCGGTGTGGCTGATGGACATGGTCAGCGTCTTCCCCATCGGCCTGTTGGTCGGCACGGGCTTCCTCTGCCTGGCGGCCCTGGTGGAACGGGTGAACTACAAGCCCCTGGTCAACGGGCTGCCCGGCCCCGGCTGGCAGGACACGGGCGAGCGCTTCGCCGATCCCGCCACCGGCGCCCTGGTGGCCGTCTATTTCAATCCCGCCCGCCTGGAGCGACGCTACATCCGCCTGGACCGGGAACCCTGACGGCGGTCTGGCCTGGCGGCGCGCGGCCCACCATGGGTTTTCGCCCCACCATAGGGTTTGCATTGCCCGGAACTTGCCTGTATGGTGCGCGCCGCGCCGCCGGGAACCCGGCGTGCCGCCCGGCATGGACCCGTAGCTCAGCTGGATAGAGCGCTGCCCTCCGAAGGCAGAGGTCGTACGTTCGAATCGTATCGGGTCCGCCACCTTCCATTTCCACCTTGGTCTTGATCGGTCGACGCCGTCGATCGGCCGCCGCTGTGTCATCCTGCCGCCAGGACCGCCTCTTCCAGGGCCGTGCGCACCTGGCGCAGCGGGGTTCGCCAGTCCCCGGGGGCGGCTTGGCGGAACAGACGCATGGTGGGGTACCAGGGGGTATCCGTCCGCTCCAGGAACCAGCGCCAGCAGGAGTCGAAACGGTTCATCAGCCAGACCGGGCGGCCCAGCGCGCCAGCCAGATGCGCGACGGCGGTGTCGACACTGATCACCAGGTCCAGATTGGCCACCAGCGCCGCCGTGTCGGCAAAGTCGCGCACCCCCGCCATGAGGTCGATGATGGGGAGGCCGTCAGGAACGGCCGCATCCTTCTGAAGACTGAAGAAGGCCACCCCCGGCACGTCCATCAGCGGCGCCAGCAGCCGGGCGTCCAGCGACCGGCGGCTGTTGACGGCCACCATTTCCGGCAGGTCCATGCGGGAGTTGCCCACCCACACCAATCCCACCCTCAGCCGCGTGCCGGCGGGACACGACACCGCCACCCGATCCCGCCAGGCGATCGCGTCGGCGGGATCAGCCGCCAGGTAGGCCGGCGGGGCGGGAATGGTGTCGGGCCGGGTGCCGAAGGCCAGGGGCAGGCTCATCAGCGGGCTGTGCGTATCGAAGGGCGGCAGGGGATCACCCTCGGCGACGACCTGGGCCGCGCCCGCAAGACTGCGCATCAGCCGGACGAGCGGCGGCCGCACCTCCAGCACGACGCGGAAGCCCAGGGCCGCCGCCAGCGGAGCGTAGCGGCAGAATTGCAGGCTGTCGCCGAAGCCCTGCTCGGAATGCAGCAGCAGGGTGCGGCCTGCCGCGGGCTCACCTCGCCACTGGGGTTGTGGAAAGTTCCGCTTGGCCGGCGCCATCTGCCCGGTCTGCCAGCGCGCCTCGTAGTCCCGCCAGCCCAAGGCGAAGTCGCCCAGCAGCAGGCGGGTCAGGGACCGGGCCCAGATGATGTCAGCCGATGCGCCTGGCAGGGCCAGGGCCCGCTCAAAATAATCCAGCGCCTCCGCTGGCCTGCCCTGGCCGGACAGGAGCATGGCCACGTTGCCATGGGCGGTGGCGTTGTCGGGCGCCAGGCGCGCGGCCTCAAGGGCCCGGTCCAGCGCGGCGGTCAAGTCGCCCGCCGCCATCAGCACGGCGCCCAGGGCCATGTGGCCTTCGGCGTTGCCGGGCCGAAGCTGGACGGCCCGTTCCGCATGCGGTCGCGCGGCGTCCCACCGGCCTTGCGCCACCAGCACATAGGCCAAGTTGGCGTGGGCGTCCGCCAAGTCGGGCTGGATGTCCAGCGCCCGGCGCAGCAGGTCGGACGCCTCCTCCCGCCGCGTCTTGTCCCTCATCAGCACGCTGCCGAGGTTGTTGAGCACGTCGGCACGCGTCGGGGTCAGGGCGCGGGCCCGGGCCAGCCGCGCCTCCGCCTCGTCTGGCCGGTTCAGCCCGTGCAGGGCGACACCCAGGTTCATCAACGCGTCGACATGATCGGGCACGGCGGCCAGCAGGGCGCGATAAAGCGGTTCCGCCTCCGCCGGCCGCCGGTCCGCCAACAGCAGGTTCGCCAGGTTGTACAACGCCCCCCGGTGATTCGGGTCGAGGGCCAGGGCCTGGCGATAGGCCGGCGCCGCCTCCGCCCGCCCCAGGTCGCGCAGCGCGTTGGCCCGGTTGTAGTGGACATCCGCCCTGCCGGGGGTCAGCTCCGCCGCCCGTTCGAACGAGACCAACGCCTCGGCCGGGCGGCCCAGCGCCATCAGGGCGCCGCCCAAATTGTTGTGCGCGTTGGCGTCGGTGGGGTTGAGGCCCAGGGCGTGGGTATAGGCGGCCACGGCGTCCTCCAGCCGCCCCTGCCCCTGCCGGATGTCACCCAGGCCGACATGGGCCGCGACGCTGCCGGCGTCCAGGCTGAGCGCCCGCTGGAAACAGGCGGCGGCGGCGTCCGGCTGTCCCTGGTCGTCCAGCACCTTGCCCAGGTTGGTGTAGAAGAAGGCCACGTCCCCCCGGACGGCGATGGCCTGGCGGATGAGGTCGGCCGCCGGCCCCAAATGGCCGGTCTGATAGGCGATCACGCCCAGCAGGTGCAGGCTGTCGGCGTGGCGGGGCTGGGCCGCCAGCACCTGGCGGTAGACGGCCTCCGCCTCCGCCAGGCGTCCGGCGGCATGGTGCCGCGTCCCTTGCGCGAACAGCGCCGCCAGGGCCTGGGCTTCCTGCTGGTCCTGATCGGTGGTCACGAAACATCCTCACCTGTTGGCCGCCGCCGTCATTAGAGAGGGTGCCGGCAAAGATGCAAAGGGAAGATCGACCCTGGCCGCCGCCTCGGCTTGGCCCCCGGCCCAGCCCTGGGCTGGTCACCCTCGACAGCCCCGCCCCAATCGGCCATGGTGCGGTCCCGGGACACCGGCGCCCATGAGCGCCCCCCTTCCCTTCCGTCGCACCGTCTGAAGATGCCCGCCATGGCCGATACCCCCGCCCCCATCCCCGTTCCGCCGGACGCGCCCACGCCCGTCACCGGCGTCCCCGCCCTGCCGGGCGAGGTCAAGGAAACGCTGTACCTGGTGGACGGCTCCGGCTTCATCTTCCGGGCCTATCACGCCCTGCCGCCGCTGAACCGGCCGGACGGCACGCCGGTGAACGCCGTGCTGGGTTTCACCAACATGCTGATGAAGCTGCTGGCCGACGTGAAGGTGCATTCCGTCGCCGTCATCTTCGACAGCAAGCGGGAGAATTTCCGCAACGCCATCTATCCGGACTACAAGGCCCACCGGCCGCCGCCGCCGGAAGACCTGATCCCGCAGTTCGACCTGATTCGCCAGGCGGTGGACGCCTTCAACCTGCCCTGCCTGCACCTGGAGGGGTATGAGGCCGACGATTTGATCGCCACATACGCCCGCCTGGCGCGGGAAGCGGGGCGTGACTGCGTCATCGTCTCCTCCGACAAGGACCTGATGCAGCTGATCACCGACGGCGTCGGCCTGCTGGACCCGATGAAGAACAAGACCATCGGGCGCGACGAGGTGATGGAGAAGTTCGGCGTGGCGCCGGACCGGGTGGTGGACGTGCAGTCCCTGGCCGGCGACAGCGTGGACAACGTGCCGGGCGTGCCCGGCATCGGCATCAAGACCGCCGCCCAGCTGATCACCGAATATGGCGACCTGGACGCCCTGCTGGAGCGCGCCCACGAGATCAAGCAGCCCAAGCGGCGCGAGGCCCTGACCGTACATGCCGAGATGGCGCGCATCTCCCGCCAGCTGGTGAAGCTGGAGGCCCATGTGCCGGTACCCGAGCCGTTGGAGAACTTGACGGCGCGCAAGCCCGACCCCGACCGGCTGATCGGCTGGTTGCGTGAGCAGGGCTTCCGCTCCGCCATCCAGAAGGTGGAAAACGACATCCTGAAGGCCAGCGGCAACGGCAATGGCGCCGCCGCGGCACCGGCGCTGACGCTGACGCTGACCGCCACGCCCGCGAGCGGCGGCGGGGCGGAGCAGCGCACCGACGCCGTGCGCGCCGCCTACAACAGCCGCTTCTACAGCACCGAGGCCGCCCCCATCGGCGAGCCCACCATCCCCGCCCCGACCGAAATCGTGTATGAGCTGGTGCGGGACGCCGCCGCGCTGAAGCGGTGGATCGAGGGGGCGACGCTGGCCGGCACGGTGGCCATCGATACCGAGACCGACGGCCTGTACCCTGACCGGGCCAGGCTGGTGGGCTTTTCCCTGTCCCACACGCCGGGCCGCGCCTGTTACGTGCCCCTGGCCCACGTCAACCCGGACGCCCCGAAGGAGCAGATCGGCGGCCTCGATTTCGGCGAGGCCCCGCCCCCGCCGCCGCAGATCCCCCTGGAGGAGGCGCGCGCCCTGCTGGCGCCCCTACTGGCCGACCCGGCGGTGCTGAAGGTGGGCCATAACCTGAAGTTCGACATCCGGGTGCTGGCCCGCCATGGCTTCGCCCCCAGCCCGGCGGCCATCGCCCCGGTGGACGACACCATGCTGCTGTCCTACGCGCTGGGCGCCGGTGCCCACGGCCACGGCATGGATGAGCTGGCGCAGCGCCACCTGGGCCACACCTGCATCACCTTCGACGAAGTGACCGGGACCGGCAAGAACCGCATCACCTTCGACCGCGTGCCCCTGGACCGCGCCTGCGCCTACGCGGCGGAGGACGCGGACATCACCCTGCGCCTGCACCAGGTGCTGAAGGCCGACGTGCTGCGCCGCCACCTGGTGACAGTGTACGAGACGCTGGACCGCCCCCTGACGCCCGTGGTGGCGACCATGGAGCAGGCCGGCATCCTGGTGGACCGGACCATGCTGGCGGAACTGTCGCGCGATTTCGCCGGCCGCCTGGCGGCGCTGGAGCAGGAGATCCACACCCTGGTGGGCCATCCCTTCAACGTCGCCAGCCCCAAGCAGCTGGGCGAGGTGCTGTTCGACGAGATGGGCCTGCCCGGCGGCAAGAAGGGCAAGACCGGCGCCTATTCCACCGACAGCAGCGTGCTGGAGCCCCTGGCCGAGCAGGGGGTGGAGGTGGCGCAGAAGGTGCTGGACCATCGCCAGCTGGCCAAGCTGAAGTCCACCTACACCGACGCCCTGCAGCAGGAGATCAACGCCGGCACCGGCCGGGTCCACACCTGCTTCGCCCTGGCCGCCACCGCCACCGGCCGCCTCAGCTCCACCGACCCCAACCTGCAGAACATCCCCATCCGCACGGAGGAGGGACGCAAGATCCGCCGTGCCTTCGTGGCGCCGGAGGGCCATGTGCTGCTGTCCGTGGACTACAGCCAGATCGAACTGCGCCTGGTGGCGGAGATCGCCGGCGTGCCGGCCCTGAAGCAGGCCTTCACCGAGGGCATCGACATTCACGCCATGACGGCATCCCAAGTGTTCGGCGTGCCGCTGGACCAGATGACGTCGGAGATCCGCCGCAAGGCCAAGGCCATCAACTTCGGCATCATCTACGGCATCTCCGGCTTTGGCCTGGGCCGCCAGCTGGGCATCGGCGCGGGTGAGGCGGGGGCCTTCATCAAGCAGTACTTCGAACGCTTCCCCGAGCTGGCGGGCTATTTCGAGAAGACCAAGGCCGAAGCCAAGGAAAAGGGCTACGTCACCACCCTGTTCGGCCGCCAGTGCTGGATCCAGGGCATCAAGGAGAGCAACGCCGCCCGCCGCGCTTTCGCCGAGCGGCAAGCCATCAACGCCCCCATCCAGGGCACGGCCGCCGACATCATCCGCCGCGCCATGGCGCGCATGCCGGCCGCCCTGACCGGCGCCGGCCTGACGGGCCGCATGCTGCTGCAGGTGCACGACGAACTGCTGTTCGAGGTGCCGGTGGCGGAGGTGGACGCCACCATCCCCGTGGTTCGCCGCGTGATGGAAGGGGCCGCCAGCTTGAGCGTCCCCCTGGTGGCCGAGGCCGGCACGGGCCATAGCTGGGGCGAGGCGCACTGAGCGGGCTTCAGACAACCGGGGGCGGCCCAACCCCACCGCTTGGCAAAGCCGGGACGCACTATCAAATAGGAGGGGCGATGCCATGGTCGGAAGATTGGACTATCATCGCCCCATGCTCGACCCTGTCGCCCGGAGTCTCTGATGGCAAACTCCACCGTTGGCACCCTTCGCCGCGACGAATTGCCGGCCAGCCTGGCGAAAGGCCTGGACGCCGGAAAGGCGACCGACCTGTATCGGGTGGAGGTACGCCGCATCGATCCACGTGAGGCTGAGCAAATCGAACGATTGCGCCAATCCAGTCAGGCGGCCATCAATCAGCTTGATGCCGGATTGGGTACTGAGGAAGCCCGGGAATCGCTGAAGGCCGAGTTTCGCGCCCGTCGCGGCTCTTGATGGCAAAGGTCGTCTTCTCTCCTCTTTCGAAAGAGGACCTTCATGAGATCTGGGCGCACATCTACGCGGAAAATCCGAAAGCCGCAGACGACGTCATCGATGCCGTTTTCGACTTCGCGGAAAAGCTGGCGGAGTTCCCGAAGCTGGGACGGGATTTGGGGGAAATCGCCGCCGGATTGCGGAGTTTCTCCGTCCATAAATCCTACGTCGTCCTTTATCGCTTGACGGGCCGCGCCGTGGAAATTGTCCGCGTCCTTCATGGGCGCCGGGATTTCGATGCGATCTTCACCCAGATAACCGACTAGGCACCCCACGCCGCCAGCAGGGCGCGCACCACGGCGCCGGGGTCGCTTGCGCGCATCACGGTGCCCATGACGGCCAGGCCGGCGGCCCCGGCCGCGCGGGCTTGCGCCGCGTTGGCGGGGGTGATGCCGCCCAGAGCCAAGGCGCCGGGCAGGCGGGACAGCGCCTCGGGCCCCAGCGCGGGGCCATAGCCGGGTTTGGACGGCGTCTCATAAATGGGGCTGAGGGTGGCGTAGTCGGCGCCGCCCAGGCCCGCGTTCGGATGGTGGCGGGAGAGGCCGACCAAAGCCTGGGGGCCCAGGCGGGCGCGGGCGGCCGCCACATCGCCCCCGGCACCCAGGTGCACGCCATCGCACAGCACCGCCGCCGTCAGGTCGCCGTGCACCGTCAGCAGGGCGCCATGATGCCGGGCGATGGGCCGCAGCTGGCGCACCAGATCCAGCCGGTCGCTGGGGGCCAAATCCTTCTCCCGCACGCTGGCCCAGCGGCAACCGGCAGCGAACACCTGGTCCAGCAGTTGGGGCAGTGGCAGGGTCGCCTGGCGACGGTCGGTGATGACCAGCAGGGGTGGGGCGGGTAGAGGCGGCATGGGCTTCATGCCGCCTTAGGACGCGACCGCGTCCGCCGCAGCGTTTCGGGAAGCGGAGCGGACCGAAACGCGAGGAAGCCCAGCCGGCGGATGCCGGCGCCCGGCGATTGAGGGAATTGGAACACGCCTAACCGCCGATCAGCCCCAGCTCGGGGCTGGAGGCCTCCGCCCGCAGACGCTTGGGGATGCGGCCGGCCAGGCGGGCCAGACGTCCCCCGGCCACGGCGTGGCCCATGGCGGCCGCCATGCGCACGGGGTCGGTGCTTTTCGACACGGCGGTGTTCAGCAGCACGGCGTCGCAGCCCAGTTCCATGGCCAGGGCGGCATCAGAGGCGGTGCCGACGCCGGCGTCCAGGATGACCGGCACCGTGCTGCGCGCGCAGATCATTTCGATGTTGTAAGGATTGAGGATGCCCAGGCCCGTGCCAATGGGCGCGCCCAGCGGCATGACGGCGGCGCAGCCGACGTCGGCCAGGCGGCGGCAGACGATGGGATCGTCGGTACAATAGGGCAGGACGGTGAAGCCGTCATCCACCAGCTGGGCGGCGGCGGCCACCAGTTGCTCCACGTCCGGGTACAGCGTCTCCCGGTCGCCGATCAGTTCCAGCTTGATCCAGCTGGTGTCCAGGGCCTCGCGCGCCAGCTGGGCGGTCAGCACGGCGTCCTTCACCGTGGCGCAGCCGGCGGTGTTGGGCAACAGCCACGCGCGGTCGCGCACCAGGTCCAGGATGCCTTCCGCCCCGCCCCCCATGTCCACCCGGCGAATGGAGACGGTGACCACCTCGGCTCCGGAGGCCATCAGGCTATCCAGGAACACCTGCTGGTTGGGATAGCCCGCCGTGCCTAAGAACAGGAGGTAGGTGAACTGCTCTTGCCGGCGATGCGGAACAGGTCTTCAGCCACCTTGCAGCACCTTCACGATTTCTATGGCGTCGCCGTCGGCGACGGCGCGCTCCACCCAGCGGGCGCGCGGCACCACGGTGCCGTTGATGGCCACGGCGATGCCGCGGGCGCCCAGCTCCACACCGGCCTCGCCCAGCACGGCCGGCAGATCCAGGCCGTCCGCGTGGTCACGGGTCTTGCCGTTCACGGTGATCATGCCCTTACCCTCTGGTCGATTGCCCTCTGGTCCGTTCCCCGCTGGTCCGTTCCATTCTGGGGGCGCGGTCCTTGGAAACGCCCGATCCCGAAGGGCGCCAGCAGCGGGTCCACCCGGCCCGTCAGGATGTGGTCGGCCACCAGGTCGGCCGTGCCGGGGGTCAGCAGGATGCCGTTGCGGTGGTGGCCGGTGGCCATGACCAGGCCATCCACGTCCGGCACAGGCCCCAGGATGGGCGCGTCGTCGCGGCTGCCGGGGCGGAAGCCGGTCCACATCTCCTCGATAGGCAGCTCCTCCACCCCCGGCAGGGCCCGCCATGCGGCCTCAAGCAGGGCCAGCACGCCGCCGGCGGTCAGCCGGTCGTCCCAGCCCTTCTCTTCCGTCGTGGCGCCCACGATCAGCCGGCCGTCCAGCCGCGGCACCAGATAGCATTTGGGCGGCCACACCACGTGGCGCAACAGCGGCTGGGCCGCGTCCATGCGCAGGGCCAGCATCTGGCCCTTCACCGGACGCACCGGCGGCACCGCGGCATCGGGCAGGCCGGCCAGCTGGCGCGACCAGGCGCCGGCCGCCAGCACCACGACGTCGGCCGCCCTCAGCACGCCCCCCACCACCACGCCATCGGCCCGGCCACCGCTGACGGACAGGGCCTGCACCGCGCTATGCTCATGCAGGCGGGCGCCGGCCTTCAGGGCCGCAGCCTTCAGCGCCACGGCCAGCTTGCGGTTATCCACCTGGCCGTCGTCCGCACCCAGCACGCCGGCGGCGGCGCGGGGGTTCAGCCATGGCTCCCGTTCCTTCACCTGGGCGCCGGACAGCCACTTGAGGTTCAGGCCCAGGCCGCGCTGGAACTCATAGCCGGCCCGCAGCACCTCGACATCGTCGCGGGTCAGCGCCACCTGCATCGTGCCGTCGGCGCGCAGGTCGACAGGCAGACCGGTATAGGCCTCCAGCTCGGCGGCGAAGGCGGGCCAGCGGCGCTGGCTGTCCAGCGTCAGGGGCAGCAGGGGCTGTTCCCCCGGTTCCGTTTCCACCGCGGCGGCCAGCATGCCGGCGGCGGCGTGGGTCGCGCCCAGGCCGGCGGCGCCCTGGTCATGGACGTCGACGGTGCAGCCGGCCGAGGCCAGCCGCCAGGCCAGCGACAGGCCGATGCAGCCGGCACCTATGATGACCACCCGGGGAAGGGCGGCTGGCTTACGGGAAGAAATGCCCGAAGGCGGAATATGGGTCACGGTCTTGCGATCTCCCTTCGCCGGCATGATCCGGAGCAGGTTCCATGGGTCTGATCTCAGCCGCGGGCCTGAACGGGTCAGGCGGGCGGCACCCCAGTCGATGGCGGGAACCATGGCGGACGGAGCGCCGGAATTCAAGCGCCTTGGCGCCGGCGCCTGGGTGGCATGCTCACCCGCCCCGGGCGCCGACACGGCGCCGGCCCTACCCCATCAGAGATTTGACAAGTAGGCCGATTGTCTGGACTCTGCCTATCTTAGGGGTCCAGCTATCAAGGTTCACACATGTTTGCCGCCATCGGCCTGCTCGGCGTGTTCATCTGCGTGTTCGGGTCGTTCGTGATCTTCGGCGGCAAGATCGGCATCATCCTTGAGGCGCTGCCGGGCGAGTTCATGACCATTGGCGGCGCCGCCATCTGCGGCTTCATGGTCGCGAACAGCACGCATGTGATCAAACAGTCCCTGGGCGCGGTGAAACGCATCTTTCCGGGCGCGCGGTTCCACAAGAAGGAATACATGGAGCTTCTGTCGCTGCTCTATCAAATCCTGAAGACGATGAAGACCAAGGGCGTGCTGGCCATCGAGCAGCACATTGAAAAGCCCCTGGAAAGCAACATCTTCAACGCCTACCCCTCGATCATGAAGGACCCCTTCACGGTCAAGTTCATCGCGGACTATCTGCGCATGTTCTCCATCGGCGTGGACAACCCGCATGAACTGGAGGCCCTGATGGAGCAGGAGATCGACAAGGCCAAGCACGAGGACCTGCACTCCAGCCACGCCTTCCAGACCATGGCCGACGCCATGCCGGCGCTGGGCATCGTCGCCGCCGTGCTGGGCGTCATCAAGACCATGGCGTCCATCACCGAACCGCCCGAGGTGCTGGGCAAGCTGATCGGTGGCGCCCTGGTCGGCACCTTCATGGGCATCTTCCTGTCCTACTGCATCCTTGCCCCCATCGCCTCGCGCCTGAAGGGCGTGGCGGAGGAGGAAAACCAGTTCTACCACGTCATCCGCGCGGCCATCACGGCCCACCTGGCGGGCTATGCGCCCCAGGTGTCCATCGAGGCGGCGCGAAAAAAGGTGCCCACGGAATACATGCCGGACTTCAATGAGCTGGAAGAGGCGCTGTCGGCCATCAGTTAGTCGCCCTCAAGCGCCGGCGGCCCCAGTGGCATGAGCCGCTTCCCGCGCCGCTGACGAAGTCGCTGGGTTTGGGGCAAGGCGCCCGCGCCCATGCCATCCGCCGGCGGCGGACCCGCAACCCAGCCATGCCGCACCGCACCCCCGATTCGGTCTTAATGCGATTGACCTGGGGCGCCGGAGAGGCCAACTACGATGCCATGCGAATAGAGCGTCATCCCACCGGCCCGGCATGCATCACGACAGCCGCCCACGCCTGACGCTTTGCCATGGCCGCCTGTTCCTGGGCGGCCATTTTCACGAGGCAGCATCCATCGCGCCTTGCCAACGGCGCCGTCCCCTGGGGAACGGCGACGGGCGGGTGTCGGGCCGCCGAAACAACATAGGAGACGTAATTTGACCGATCAGCCGCTCGCCGGAAAAGCCGTTGCCATCCTCATCGCCAACGGCTTCGAAGAAGTGGAAATGACTGAAGCGCAGCGCGCCCTGCTGCGCGCCGGCGCCGCGCCCAAGATCATCTCGCCCGAGCAGGGCCTGGTGAACGGCTGGCACGGCACCTCCTGGGGCCACTACTTCCCCACGGACAAGCAGATTGGCGAAGTGCTGGCCGCCGACTTCGACCTGCTGGTCCTGCCGGGTGGTGAGCGCAGCGTGACCAAGCTGTCCGGCAATCCGCACACCCGCCGCATCATCGGCAGCTTCATGGACGCCGGCAAGGGCGTGGCCGCCATCAACCACGGTGTCCAGCTGCTGGCCGTGGCCCAGCGCCTGAAGGGCCGCACCGTGACTGGCAACGACGCGATCCGCGAGACCGTCGAGGCCGCCGGCGCCACCTGGGTGGCCGAGGAAGGCCAGAACATGAACATCGACCGCCAGCTGCTGACCGCCCGCGGTCCGGAAGAGGTGGTGCCGGAGTTCATCGAGACCATGCTGCGCGTCTTCGCCGACGCCATCGAGTACCGCCGCCAGCTGCAGGCCGAGAAGGCCGCCGCCGCCTAAGGTTGGGCTTTACCTGATTGAAAGAAGGGCGCGCGGCACCGGCCTCGCGCCCTTTTTTATTTCCTCAAGCGCCGGCAGGTCCATCCGGACCTTTGGCTATCCTCGTTTTGCAGTCCGCCTTCGGCTCCCTACAAACCTCGGCGGACGCGGTCGCGTCCTATTCAATTTTTTGGGTTTCCTAACCCCGCCGGTATTCCATCACCGCCCAGGTGAACAGGCCCAGCAGGACCAGCGCCCCCGCCTGGTGGGTGGCGGCCACATGCACGGGCACGAACAGAAGCAGGGTGGTGATGCCCAGGCTGATCTGCACCAGCACCATGACGGCCACGGCGATGGCCAGGCCGCGCGCCCGGCCCTGGACGCCCACGTTCAGGGCGCGGAAGGCGTAGGACCAGACCACCAGGCCGGTCAGGATGGCCAGCCAGCGGTGGGTGAACTGCACGGCGGCCGTGTTTTCCAGCAGGTTCAGCCAGGCGGGGCTGAGGTTCCACATCTCCTCCGGCGCCAGGGTGCCGTTCATCAGCGGCCAGGTGTTGTAGGCCTGGCCGGCGTCCAGGCCGGCGGTGAAGGCGCCCCACACCATGGTGACGGCCACCAGCGCCATGGCGATGCCGGCATGGCGGCGCAGGCTGGCGCGGGCGGCGTGCGCGGCGCCGCTGGCGGCCGGGAGCAGCAGCGGCAGGGCCGTTGCCAGCATGGCGACATAGATCAGCACCGCCAGCGACAGGTGGGCCGCCAGGCGGTAATGGCTGACATCCGGCCGGTTCACCAGCCCGCTTTTCACCATGTACCAGCCCAACGCCCCCTGCAGCCCGCCCAGCACGAACAGGCCCACCAGACGCGGCACCAGGCTGCGCGGAACGCGGCGGGTGAAGGCGAAGAACAGGAAGGGCAGCAGGAAGACGACGCCGATCAAGCGCCCCACCAGGCGGTGGAACCATTCCCAGAAGAAGATGCCCTTGAACTGGGCCAGGTCCATGCCGTTGTGCTTCAGCGCGTATTCCGGCGTCGCCTGGTACTTGGCGAATTCCTCCACCCAGGCGGACTCCGACAGGGGCGGCAGGGCGCCCGTCACCGGCTTCCACTCGGTGATCGACAGGCCGCTTTCCGTCAGGCGGGTGATGGCGCCGATGACCGCCATGGCGAACACCATGGCGGCGCACACCAGCAGCCAGATGCCGATGGCGCGGTAGGGCGCACGGTGAGCGGCGGCCCGGACATGGGCGGTGGGGAAAGGCGTGACGGTCACGGTGCAACGGTCCCGGTACAGGAATGACTGGGGCGGACTATAAGCCCGCCCCAGCGCCGGAACAAACCCGGCCTTACAGCCCCTTCCCGAAGGCCCGCAGCAGGAAGGCCTGGGTCAGCGCCACTTCCTTCAGCTTGTCGAAGCGGCCGGCGGCACCGGCATGGCCGGCGCCCATCTCTGTGCGCGACAGCAGGACGTGGTCATCCGTTTTCAGCGTGCGCAGCCTGGCCGCCCATTTGGCCGGTTCCCAATAGGTCACCCGCGGGTCGCTGAGGCCCGCCGTGATCAGCAGGTGGGGATAGGCCTTGGCCGCGACGTTGTCATAGGGGCTGTAGGCCTTCAGCCGCTGGTAGACCTCCGGCTCGTTGGGGTTGCCCCACTCGTCATACTCGATGACCGTCAGGGGCAGGCTGTCGTCCAGCATGGTGTTGACCACGTCGACGAAGGGAACCTGGGCCACGATGGCGCGGAACAGGCCTTCCGGCGCCATGTTGGCCACGCCACCCATCAACAGGCCGCCGGCGCTGCCGCCCTCGGCCGAGATGTTGCCCGCCTTGACGTAGCCTTGGGCCGCCAGGAACTGGGCGGCGTCGATGAAGTCGGTGAAGCTGTTGATCTTGTTCTCCAGCTTGCCGTCCTCGTACCAGCCGCGCCCCAGCTCGTCACCGCCCCGGATGTGGGCGATGGCGAAGGCGAAGCCGCGATCCAGCAGGCCCAGGCGGTTGGCGGAGAAGTAGGGGTCGATACCGTGGCCGTAGGCGCCATAGGCGTAGAGGTGAAGGGCGCCCGAGCCGTCCTTGGGAAAGTCGCGGCGGTGGACGATGGACACGGGGATCAGCGTGCCATCGCGCGCCGGGGCCAGCAGGCGGGCGCTGACATACTGGTCGGCGTCATAGCCGCTGGGGATCTCCTGGACCTTGCGGATGGCCAGGGTGCGGTCCTTCAGGTCGTAATCGTAGACCGTGGGGGGCGTCACCAGCGACTGGTAGCGCAGGCGCAGCAGGCCGCCGTCATAGTCGAAATTGGCACCGGGCCCGACCTCGAACGCCGCGTCGGGAAAGGCGATGTCGTGGGCATCGCCGTTCTTGTCCAGCACCCGCACCACCTGGGCGCCATCCACCCGGGCATAGATCACCAGCCAGTCGCGGAAGGCCATGTGGCCGGTCAGGTAGGTGCGGTCGGCGGGGGCGATCACCTCCACCCAGTTGGCCTCGGCCGTATCGGCCAGGGGGGCCTTCACCAGGCGGAAGTTGCGGTGGGTGTCGTTGGTGATGATCCAGGCGGTGTCGCCCTGGTCCTCCACATTGTACTCATGCCCCTGGCGGCGGGGCAGGACCAGGCGCGGCGCCGCCTCCGGCTGGGTGGCGTCCAGCAGGCGCACCTCGGTCGAGATGTTGTTGTGGGCGACGATGCGCAGGAAACGGCCGGACAGCGTCAGGTCCAGGCTGACCATCCAGGCGGGGTCCGCCTCCTCATACACCAGCGCGTCCTCCGACACGGCCGTGCCCAGGCGATGCCGCCATACGGTCTTGGGGCGCTGGAATTCATCCTGGCGGACATAGAACAGGTGCTGGCCATCGGCCGCCCACGCGACGCCGGGCGTGGCGTCGGCCACGCCCTCCAGCACCATCTCGCCCGTGCCCAGGTCCTTCACCCGCACGCCATAGCGTTCCGAACCGTCGGTGTCGGCGGTGTAGGCCAGGTAGCGGCCGTCGCGCGTCGTCTCGAAGTCCGCGACGCGCATGAAGTCGTGCTGGGCGGCCAGGACGTTGACGTCCAGCACCAGTTCCTCATCCGCGCTGCCGGCGGCCCAGCGCACGAAGACCGGGTAGTTCTGCCCGGCGGCGAAGCGCGACTGGTAAAAATAGCCGTCGCGGCGATAGGGGACGCCGGTGTCGTCCTCCTTGATGCGGGCGCGCAGTTCGGCCACCAGGGCCGGACGCAAGTCGCCCTCCCCGCCCAGCACCTGGTCGATGTAAGCGTTCTCCGCGTTCAGGTGGGCCAGGATGTCCGGGTCCTTGACCTCGGGGAAGGCCGGGTCGCGCAGCCAGTCGTAAGGGTCGACGCGAACCTCGCCATGCGCTGTCTTTTCAACCGGCCAGACCCGGGCAACGGGCGGCTTGGCGAAGGCGGACTGGCGGAAGGGACGGTCGGCGACGGACATGGATGGAGGCACCTGGGCTGCGCCCGTACGGGCAGAACAATGGAGCGCAACGATATGGTTAGGGCATCGCACCCGGCAAGCCGGCCCGAGCGGGAGGGTGCCATGCCCGTTATGCCGTCCCTTGGTTGCGGGCAATGACCCGTATTTCACACGCAAACGTTTATCGAGATGGAAGGGAGCTGCCATGCCGCCCCGGCGCTGGCGGCGGCCGGCGCGGCGCGCTATCCCAGGATCCACACCACCTCTGTATTTCCACACAGCATCCAGGGCAGGACATGTCGTTTCCCCATGCCATCCAGGCCGCCGTCTTCGACATGGACGGCCTGCTGATCGACAGCGAACGGCCCCTGCGCGGCGCCATGATGGCCGCCGCCGTGACGGTGGAGCGCCCCTTGACGGAGCTGTTCTACGGCACGCTGATCGGCCGGCCCTATCCCGCTGTCCGCCAGATGCTGGTCGACCATTTCGGCGGGGAAGCGTTGTTCGAACGCTTCACGGACCTGTACCGCTCCGCCATCCAGGCGCATTTCGACGCCGGCATCGCCCTGATGGCGGGCGTGGTGGAGCTGCTGGATCATCTGGACGCGGCCGGCATTCCCATGGCGGTGGCCACCAGCACCCAACGGGAGCGGGCGCTGCATCACCTGACCCAGGCCGGCATCGCCGATCGCTTCCGCGCCGTCATCGGCGGCGACGACGTCAGCCAAGGCAAACCGCATCCGGAACCCTATCTGAAGGCCGCCGCCGCCCTGGACGTCGAGCCCCGGCACTGCATCGCGCTGGAGGACAGCCACAACGGCATCCGCGCCGCGCACGCCGCCGGCATGATGGCCGTCATGGTGCCCGACCTGCTGGCCCCCACGGCGGAGATCGAGGCCCTCTGCCGGGTGGCCGCCGACCTGCACGAGGTCCGGCGCTGGGTGGCGGCTTAGAGTATCCGTTATGTGCAAGCCGCTTTTTCCTGCCAGTGTGAGCCCTTTTTGAGGAGAGCGTTGGCGAGGACGACGAGCTTGCGCATGATGGCTGTGATAGCAACCTTGGGAGGCTTTCCGGCTGCGATCAACTGGGTGTATTTGGCGCTGAGGTCTGGATTGAATCGGGCGGCGACGAGGGCCGGCATGTAAAGGGCAGTGCGGACAGTGGCGCGTCCTGCCTGGATGAAAGAGCGCCCGCGCCACTGTCCGGACTGGCGGGTGATTGGAGCGAGCCCCGCGAGACTTGCGGCTTGGCCCGGTTCCAAAGTCCCCAATTCAGGCATTTCGACCAGCAAGGCGAATGCGGTTAGGAAACCGATGCCCGGAATGCTGGTCAGGATGGCGCACCGGCTGGCCATCGCGTCGCTGGCGGCGATACGGGCTTTGATGTTCGCGTCCAAGGCATCAAGGTGGCGCTCGATCTGCTTGAGGCGGTAGCGGTTCTGACGCTTAAGCAATGGCAAGGTCAGGTTCTTCTCACGGTTTTTCGCCGCGACCCGATCCTTCACCAGCGCCTCACGGGCGACCAACATCTCTTTTAATTCAATGATCTCATCGCTATTGCCCGGCTTGGCTTCGATATCCAGGACAGCGCCCATGCGGGCCAGCATGGCGGCATCCAGACCGTCCGTCTTGGCCAGTTTCCCGGTCGCCTCGGCAAAGCGCCGCGCCTGGCGGGGATTGACCTTGGCCGCAGGAAGCCCCGCCCGGGCAAGCGCCCGCTCAAAGGCCCGGTGATAGGGCCCGGTGATAGGGCCCGGTGGGTTCGAACACCACCCGTGCGACGTCTTGGCCGCACCAGGCGACAAAGGCGGCATGACCGGCTTTGTCGTTGCCGAACCGCCGCTTGGCACCGTCGGACAGGCGATAGGCGTCCAGGGTGTCTTTCGAAACATCCACGCCGATGGTAACTTGGCTCATCTTTTCCGTGCCTCTGCTTGTCATACGGGGCTTTCTCCCCGGTATCCGTTCAGGCCAATGGAAAAGACGAGGGCGATCAAACTCTAACTCGGCTCGTTAACAGCCTGCGGTCACTCGATCCGTCCCTCGCCGCTGGGAGAGGGGTGCAGCCCTCTCCCAGCGATTCCATCGTCGCCCGTCGGCACGGAAATTCATAAGACAAGCGGGATGCGATCACGTGTGATCGCATCCCGCTCGTAACCTATTCATGATAGAGCGGATTTACACGATCAGGTGATTCCACCTGATCGCGTTCCGCTCTAACCCGCCCTCAAGCGCCGGCGGGGCATCCGCCCCTTGGCTATCCTCGATTTCCAGTCCGCCTCCGGCTCCCCGTAAATCTCCGGCGGACGCGGTCGCGTCCTACAGCGGCACGAGTCAAAATCTCGTGCCGCTGGTTTGAGCCCACGCCTCAGGCCGCGGTCGTTTCGGCACAAGAAAAAAGGGCCGGCAGCAAACGCTGGCGACCCTTGGGGTTCCCCTTGCGGGGTTACGCGCGGAACTCAGACCGTCAGGTTCACGAAGGCGCCACGGGTGCGGCCCGTGTCCGAGGCGGACTTCACCTGGTCCTGCGTCGGATTGAAGTTCTGTGTGAAGCTGCTGCTGCTGCTCGTGGACGAGTTGTTGTCCGTGTTCGCCGCGTCCGAACTGTTGTCCGACGTTCCCTGGGTCTTGACCGGGGAGATGGCCTGGACCTGCGAGTTGGTGACATCCGCGGTCGAACCGGCGCCGGACGAGAAGAACGTCGCGCCGTACCCGGAACTGTAGAAGTTGATGCCGCCGATGGACATGGGACTGGCCTCCTTTGACCATGCTTACATATATGCCCATTTCGGAAGATGGACAAGGGCGACGGCGGCAGAATTTACCCATCGCCACCGCCCTTTCCCTGGCCCTGGACTCAAAACAGGCACCCGAGTCTTGCAGATAGAAAGGCTTACGACTTGCCCTTCGCGTGATAGCTGATGCGCCACACCGTGCCGCCGACATCGTCGGCCACCAGCAGGCTGCCGTCGTGCGCCGTGGCCAGGCCCACCGGGCGGCCCCAGACCTGGGCGGGGTTGGTGCCGGCCACCCAGAAGCCGGTGGCGAAGTTCACGTAGTGGCCGGCCGGCCGGCCGTGGGTGAAGGGCACGTAGACGATCTTGTAGCCCGTCGGCTTGGCCTTGTTCCACGAGCCGTGCAGGGTGACGAAGGCGCCGCCCTGGTAGTCGGCTGGGAACTGGTGGGCGGTGTAGAACAGCAGGCCCAGCGGGGCGGAGTGGGCGTCGAACAGCAGGTCGGGGACGATGGCCTTGGCCACCAGGTCCGGCCGCTTGTCGGCGAAGTCCGGCTGCGGGTGGTTGCCGATGTAGGAATAGGGCCAGCCATAGAAGCCTTCGGGCTGCAGCCGGGTCATGTAGTCGGGCACCAGGCCGTCGCCCAGGCCATCACGCTCATTCACCACGGCGTAGAGATCGTCGGTGCCGGGGTAGAACTGCAGGCCCACCGGGTTGCGGGTGCCGGAGGCGAAGACGCGCTTCACCGAACCGTCCATATTGAACTCGGTCACGGTGGCATGGGGCTTCGGGTCCTCGGCGATGTTACTCATGGAGCCGATGCCGACGAAGAAGCTCTTGCCGTCGGGGGCGAATTCCAGGGTGCGGGTGGGGTGGCCCTTGGGCTGGCCCAGGGCGCCGTCCGGCGTCACCTGGACGCGGTCGCCCGCCGGCTTGGTGTCGCCGTCCTTGTAGGGAATCTTCCAAACCGCCTTGATGTCGCCCACCCACAGATAGCCGTCGTGGAACTCGATGCCGTAGGGGCGGTCGAATCCGCCGGCGAAGGTGATGACCTGGTCGGCCTTGCCCGTGCCCTGGCTGTCGCGCAGCAGGGTGATCTCACCCGGGTTGGCCTGGCGCGCCAGGAAAACGTCGCCGTTGGGCGCCACGGCCAGGTTGCGGGCGCGGCTGAGGCCGGTGGCGAAGATGGAAACGGTGAAGCCCTTGGGCACGTTCAGGGTGGCGCCGGCCGGGCGTTCCACCTCTTCCGACGAATTGCCCACGCCCTCGGTGGCATAGGGGGCCGGCAGGTCGGCGGCGCGGATCTGGATGCGCTGGCCCACCTTCTGTTCAGGATTGTCGCTGGGGGACGCCGCCCCGGCGGAGGACCAGGCGGGGGCGAGAGCCCCCAGGCCGAGGCTGAGGGCGGACAGGACGGCAAGGCTGCTGCGGCGCATGGGTCGCTCGAAAAGTGCGGGGGTGGTGATAACGTTGTCACTGTCGGTGACTTTAACCATGATCGCAAGATCGCAACTGGGACTATGCCGGATTGCCGCGCCCGGCCACGGCGCTTGTGTCCCGCAGGGGTGGTCCCAGGGCTGGCGCCCGGTGTGGTCCTGGACGGGCCGCCCCGCTTGGGGCAATGATTCAGCCAGATATGCAACAAGCCGAGGCCTTGAGACCATGATCAGCCTGCTGATGAACATCCTGTGGGTGGTGCTGTTCGGCTTCACCGGGGCGCTGGCCTGGTTCATGGCCGCGATCCTGATGGTGATCAGCATCGTCGGCATCCCCTGGGCCCGCGCCGCCTTCAACATGGGCCTGTTCGTGCTGTGGCCTTTCGGCCAGGTGGCGGTGGACCGCCGCCTCCTGACGGGGCAGGAGGACGTGGGCACCAGCCCGCTGGGCTTCCTGGGCAACGTTCTGTGGTTCCTGTTCGCCGGCTGGTGGCTGGCGCTCTACCACCTGGTGGCGGGCCTGCTGTGGTGCGTCACCATCATCGGCATCCCCTTCGGCTTCCAGCACTTCAAGTTCGCCGGCCTGGCGCTGGCCCCCATCGGCAAGGCCATCGTGCCGGTGGAGACCATGGGGATGAGGTATTAAGTTCCTCTGACGCCGGCAGGGCCGTCCGGCCCTTTGGCTATCCTCGCTGCGCCCTCCGGTACTCGCTCCGGCGGCCTCGGTCGCGGCCTAGAAAAACTGAAAAGTGCGTTGGTCGCTTAACAACGGATAGGCTCCAACAAGTCCGGGATGCGGTCGCGGTCGACGGCGTCCAGGAACTCGTCGGCCAGGCGGTCGGTTTCGGCCACGGCCTGGCACCAATAGCGCTGGCGCTCCGCCGGCGGCAAGGCCCTGAAGTCGCGGCGGTCGGGGATCTTGCCGTGGGGCAGGCCGGCCAGGAACTCAACCGACGGGCACAGCAGCAGTGTCCGGGCCAGCGAGGCCGCCGCCGGACGCCGCCAGGCCAGGGCCTTGTCGAACCAGCCCGGCACCACCTTGGGTCCGAAATGGGGGAACAGCACCAGGTCACCGCCCGGCGCCTCCGGAACGGACGGCCCCGGGGTGAAAGGGATGTCGAGGTGATAGTCCATGATGCCGCCGTCCATGTAGGCGCCGGGCCCGGCGCCGCCGATGTCGCGCACCAGTTCCAGCAGGAAGGGGATGGCGCCGGACGCCATCAGCACGTCGCCCAGGTTGGCCGGCGTCAGGGGCACGCGCCGGGTGGGAAAGCCGGCGGCCAGGTCGAAGGGGTCGGCGCCGCGTGGATCGGCGAACAGGGTGCGCTGGAAGAATAGGGGCAGGCTGCGGCGGCTGACCAGGTTGGCCAGACCCGCCGCGCCGATGCCGGCGGCCAGCCATGCGGGGTGGCGGGCGCCGAGCACGCCCCGCCCCCGCACCGCCAGCACCGACAGGCGCATGCACGGATGCGCCAGGATCTCGCCAGCGCCCTTGCGGCCGCCTTCATCTCCACCAGCGGGTGACCCCAGGATGATGTCCAGGAAGGCCCGGCTTTCCCGGGTCAGCGTCCGCATGGTGGTGTCCGACGGCACATAGGCCAGATAGGCCTCCTCGAACCGGCGCAGGACCGCCGCCGGGTCCTGGCGCGCCATGGCGGCGAAACGCCAGCTGCCGATGGAGCTGCCCACCATGGCCAGCGGCTGGACGCGGCCCTTGAACCAGCGCGACAGGATGGCCCGGTCCAGGCGGGTCAGCGCCAGCCATTTGGGCCCGCCGGAGGCGCCGGCCACGGTGCCGAACAGGGCGTCGGACGCGCCGTCGCGGCGCAGGCGGGCCATGGCCTCGGGCCCAGCCAGGAAACGCAAGGCTCGCACCACCCCATCCTCCTTCCAAACCGCCGCAAATACGCCTTGAAACGGCGCTTAAACCCGCGCATGGCTTCGCGCCCGGACCATCCGCTATGATGGACCCGGAGGCCCGTCCGCGAGATTCGGGACCTGGGCGCTCAGCCTATAGCCATGTGATTGTTATTCAAGGAGTTGCCACCATGTCCACCCCCCACAAGCGCGCCATGGAAGCCGTGCTGGAAGCCGCCGACCTGGATATCAAGGCGGCCCTGGAGGAACGGGGGATCAGCGACAAGCATTCGGAAGAGGCCGACGACACCATCCTGGACGTGGCCATCCTGCATGCCTGGCGCATCTTCGTGCGCATCAACGAGGCCCAGGGCCTGACGGTCGACCCCGGCCTGTTCGTCGACCTGGCCAGCGAACTGGCCGAGGACATGGCGGAAGATCGGGAGCAGTAATCGGACAAAAGCCCCACCCGTGGTGCCCGCTGCCGGGATCGAACCGGCACGCCCGTGAGGGCGAGGGATTTTAAGTCCCTTGCGTCTACCTGTTCCGCCAAGCGGGCATCCAGGGTCGAGGCCGCTGGGAAACTAGCGGAGGTGGGGCGTGCAGGGCAAGGCCGGTCGAGGATCTTCCCCGCTCAGGCGGCCCCCTCCACCACCTCGGCCTCCGCCCCCATGCCGCGCACCAGGGCCGCCACCTCCTCCGTCGCCGCCAGCAGACGCGGCGCGTCCGGGCTGCGCAGCACCAGGCTGGTGGCGAAGCGGCCCTCGCGATAGGTGGGGTAGCTGCCGATGTCCACGTCGGCGTAGCGGTCCTGGATGGCGCTGAGGCCGCCGGCCAGTTCACCCTCCCCCACCAGGCAGCGGACGGTGCGGGCCAGCACCACCGGGCCGCCCACCAGGCGGTTGGTCAGGCCGGCCAGCATGGCCTGCATGATGGACGGCACGCCGGCCATGACGAAGACGTTGCCGACCTGGAAGCCGGGGGCGGCCGACACCGGGTTGTCGATCAGGATGCCGCCCTGCGGCACGTTGGCCATGCGCAGCCGCGCCTCGTTCAGCTCCCGCCCCGTGCCGGCGTAATGGGTCTCCAGCCGGCGCACGGCCTCCGGATCGCGCAGCAGGGGCACGCCGAAGGCCTTGGCCACGCACGCGGCGGTGATGTCGTCATGCGTGGGCCCGATGCCGCCGGTGGTGAAGACGTAGGTGTAGCGGGCGCGGGTCTGGTTCACCGCCTCCACGATCGCGGCCTCGTCATCGGCCACCACCCGCGCCTCCTTCAGGCGCACGCCCATCGCCCCCAGCACCTTGGCCAGGTGGTTCAGGTTCACGTCCTGGGTGCGGCCGGACAGGATCTCGTTGCCGATGATGATGAGGCAGGCGGTGGTCATGGGAAGGCGGCTTTCCTGACAGGCGGAATGGGCAAGCGGGGTGCGGCCGCGATTATAGGGGGAAATGGCCGTCCGCCAACCGCCGGCAGCGCGCCGGCGCGCCGATTCGGGGCCCTGCCCTGCCCCGGATTGCCTTGCCGTGGCCTCGTGTCGCGCCTAAGTTCGGAACCGTGTGCCCCGGCCAACCGTTGCCGGGCGCTGGTGTTTGGCTGGGACCGGCCTGTCGGCCGCCCCATGGCATGGATTTGAAGCATGAACAGAGGCGAAGCGGCCGCCGCCGCGGACGAAGAGTATGAACTGGAAGACCGCGGCATCGTCATCCACGGGGCCGAGGGCTTCGCCGCCATGCGCAAGGCCGGCCAGACGGCCGCGGCACTGCTGGACTATCTGACCCCCTTCGTCGTGCCCGGCGTGGCGACGGAGGAGATCGACCGCCTGTGCGAGGAATGGACCCAGGCCCATGGCGCCATATCCGCCACCCTGGGCTATCGCGGATATCCCAAATCCTGCTGCATCTCCGTCAACCATGTGGTCTGCCACGGCATTCCCAGCGACAAGCGCCTGCAGAAGGGCGACATCGCCAACATCGACGTCACCGTCATCGTCGACGGCTGGTTCGGCGACACCAGCCGCATGTTCTTCGTGGGCGACGACATCCCCCTGAAGGCGCGCAAGCTGGTGGACGTGACCTATGAGGCGATGATGCGTGGCATCCAGGCGGTGCGCCCCGGCGCCACCCTGGGCGACATCGGACACGCCATCCAGACCTTCGCCGAGGGCAACCGCTTTTCCGTCGTGCGCGACTTCTGCGGCCACGGCGTGGGCAAGGTGTTCCACACCGCCCCGTCCGTCCTGCACTTCGGCAAGCCCGGCCAGGGCACGGAATTGAAGGAAGGCATGATCTTCACCATCGAGCCGATGATCAACATCGGCCGCTATGACGTGAAGATCCTGTCCGATGGCTGGACCGCCGTCACCAAGGACAAGAGCCTGTCGGCACAGTTCGAGCATACGGTGGGCGTGACCAAGGACGGCTGCGAGATCTTCACCCTATCCCCCGCGGGCTTCCACCACCCGCCCTACGCCGCCAAGGCCTGACCCGGTCAACGGCACCGGCCAACGGCGCCCGGCCAACGGCCCTAGCAGGGGCGCCGCGAGGGTCCATGACGCCCCGCCCGGATCCCCTGGACGGGGCTTTTGATTCACGCGCTGGCCGCCTGCGGGCCCCGAACCGCGGCGAGATGCTGGTCCAGCAGGGCGCCCACCGCCGCCTGGGTGCTGGCCAGCACCTGGCGCAGGGACGGAAGCGCGTCGGCCTCCGCCACGCCCTGGACAGCGCGGCGGGCCAGGAAGCGGGTGATGTGGGCCAGGCCGGGGGGGCCCATCTCCGCCGCCGTTCCGGTCAACAGGTACCCGTAGTGGCGCACGCCCCCCACCGCGCCCAGTTGCAACGCCAGGTCCAGGCCCACGCCGGCATCGGCCAGGCATTCGGCGTACAGCATCAGGATCTCCGACCACGCGCGGTCCCCCAGCGACCTGGCGTAGCGGCGCAGCCGTTCCTCCTCCATGAGCGGGATGCCGCGCCACGGGTCCCCGCCGCGCTCTTCCCCGCGTTCCTCCCCGGGCCCGCGTTCCCCCCCGGGTCCGGAAAACTTGTCGGTGCGGGACGATTTGATAACGGACAGGGGAATGGGGTTGGGCATCGCGGCTGGACTCCTCTGGTCAGGCGAAGTAACCCCAAAGCAATAGATATGCCAGCGAACGGCCCAACCTCCACCGTCAGGAAATCCGGCGAGTCGGGGCGGTGGGGCATCAGGCGCCCCCACCCGGCAGTGCGCATGGGCGCCCGCCTGGGCCGGAAGGTTTTGCCGGGATGATTCCGCCCGGCACCAGGCTTTCCGCCACCCCTGGTGGCTGCAACGCCCAACCCCTATACTGCCTGGACGGGTGAACGGGGGTATGGGCATGGGCCGCAGGGATGAGGAAGGCGTGGCGCCAGAACTGGACCTGCCGGCGCCGGCGACCGGGGAACCAGCGATTGGGGAGAAGGAGCCGCCGCCCCATTACCATGGCCACCGCGACCGCCTGCGCGCGCGTTTCCTGAACCAGGGGCCGGAAGCCCTGCAGGATTATGAGCTGGTAGAGCTGCTGCTGTTCCAGGCCATTCCCCGGCGCGACGTGAAGCCCCTGGCCAAGGAGTTGCTGGCCCGGTTCGGTTCCTTCTGGGCGCTGGTTTCGGCGCCGGTGCCGGTGCTGCGCGATGAGTTCAAGCTGAGCGACGCCGCCATCGGTGCCATCAAGGTCGTCGCCGCCGCTGCATTACGCATGGCAAAACGCGAATTGCTGGACCGGCCGGTGCTGTCATCCTGGCAAAAGCTGTTGGACTACTGCCAGGGCACCCTGGCGCATGAACAGGTGGAGCAGTTCCATGTGCTGTTCCTGGACGGCCGCCACGCCCTCCTGCGTGACGAGGTGCAGCAGCGCGGCACGGTGAACCAAACCGCGGCTTATCCGCGCGAAGTCCTGAAACGCGCGCTGGAACTGGGGGCCAGCGGCGTCATCCTGGTGCACAACCACCCCAGCGGCGACCCCAGCCCCAGCCGGGCCGACATCCAGATGACCAAGGCCGTGGTGGATGCCGCCAAGGCCCTGGAGATCACCGTGCACGACCATTTGGTCATCGGCCGGGGTCGCCACTTCAGCTTCCGGGCGCAGGGGCTTCTTTGATGTCCCCGCGCCAGGCCTATTGCACTTACCTAAGCGCGGGATTTGCGGCCACAGCGTCGGGCTTGTCTCCCCACAATCCATGCGCTCGGTTAAGTCGCGCCTCTAAGCCATGAATCAAGGGACGTTCGGTAGCGGCGGCTGAACCTCATTCGCAATCCGGTCTTCAGTATCAGGGTTCCATCTCCGTGGGCGGTGGTCGTGACTTCGGCGACCCTGTCCAACCGCACTATCGCACTGCGATGAATACGCGCGAAATCGGCAAGCGGCAGGCGCGTGGCCAGGGCGGACAGGGAATCATTGACCAGCCACGCGCGATGTCCGCAATGGACCTCAGCATAATCCCCCGCCGCCGAAATCCAGTCGACTTCCTCCAAATCGATAACCCGGGTCACGCCCCTTGAGCGGGCGATCAGGCGGGGCGGTGTCGGAATCAGGCCCAGTACCTGCGTCAGCCGTTCACCTGATGACCGGCGGCCCTTACGCACCCGATCCAGAACCTGCCCGAAGCGGATATCGTCAAAAGGTTTAAGGAGATAATCAAGCGCCTGAACCTCAAATGCCTTAATGGCGAAATCATTATAGGCGGTAACGAAAACTGTCGTCGGCATGGTGTCAGCGCCTATGGCCGCGATGACTTCGAAACCGTCCATGGTCGGCATCTGAATATCAAGAAAGACCAGATCGGGCCGCTCAGCCTCGATCAAGGCGACAGCCATTTCCCCATGGAAAGCCTCACCGATAAGACTAAAGCCACTTTCCGCCGCCAGCAGATTTCGCAATCGAAGCCTGGCCAGAGGCTCGTCATCGACGATCAGAGTGCGGATCAAGCCACGGCTCCTTGGGGTATGCGGATATCGACACGAAAGCCTTGCCCCGGCGCGGTGGCTATGTCGAAATTGCCCTCACAAAGCCGTTCCAGACGGCGGCGACTGTTGGTCAGACCTATCCCTTCCCTCACCGCTCCACCCCCTGCGCCATCATCTCGCACGGTCAAATGCAGGTGCCCCTCCGCCATCCGTGCCGTCAAGGTGATGGTACCGCCCGTGGGCAGAGGGGCTATGCCATGACGCACGGCATTCTCGACCAGCGGCTGAATCAACAAAGATGGCAAGACGGCGCTAAGGGTATCGGGGGCTATGTCGCGCAGTATCGTCAACCGCTCCCCCAATCGGGCTTGCTCAATAGCCAGATAAGCGTCGGTGAAATCCAGTTCGTCACCCAGCGTCGTCAGAGGGCCCCGCTGACCGTCGATCGACAGGCGCAGAAGCTCACCTAAGCGCGCGATCATGCGCTCAGCCCTCAGCGGTTCTGAACGCACAAGGGCGGAAATGGCATTCAGGGCATTGAACAGGAAATGCGGTTGCAACTGCGCGCGCAGAGCGGCGGTTTCGGCTTCCGCCAACTGAGTTTGCAGTCGGGCGGCATCGATTTCATGGGCGGTCAGTCGATGATAGGCGCGTCCGGCGATGACGATACCGGTCAGGGTCGCATAGGTCAGCAGATTGCCTTGTAGGCTACCGGCCATCTTGCGCCACAGCATGTTCTCACCGCTGCCGAAGATCAGGGACAGGATGAAAACGTAAATAAGGGTGTGCGCCACGGACAGCAGCAGACCGGTCACGATATGCAGGCCGATGCTACGCAGCGCGTGGCCGCGTTCAAAACCAATGCGGCCGGCCAGAGCGAACACCAACGGCGTCATGGCGGCCCACAGCGTAGAGGCGACAATGGCCGCACTATAGACCCACCATGGCTTGGCGGCGTCATAGGCCAGATCATTGACGTACCACTGTCCTCCCAGCACCAGTCCAATGATCAGCCATATGCCGGCGATGGTGAAGACCCGCGTCAGGAAAGGTGAAGCGAGCGAGGCCATGGGAAACAAATAGCATATCCGCATTTGTCGGCCCATCCCGCTCGGCGGAACCGCTCTCCCTTTCGGCGAAAAGCGGCTGGTCGCCACCGGGGTGATGCGGCAAATCTGATGCACAAGTCCACGGGAGACCCGCCCCCATGCGCAGATGGCTGATTGGTTCGATATGCTTTTCTGTTCAAGGCTTTGGCATGTCTGCGGTTGCGGCTACGCCAGACACTTTGGCCCAACCAGCGATCTCCCGCCCGTCGTCCCTGGCGGCGCAAACCTCCGGCCAGGGCTATGAACAGGCCGTGAGCGCCCACCTAACGCTACGACGCGCCCTGTTAAGCCAGAACACCGAAGCGCCATATCTAGAAAATGCCCTAAGCATGAATGACGCCCAACCCACGCTCTACGGCAAGAGCCAGATTCAGGTCTGGCAGGCGATGATACGCGCCAGACGACAGATCACGACCTATCAGCCCAAGGTCCGCGAAGTCTTCGATTTCGGCCAGACCCTGATAGAAACCGGCGACTTTAATATCGCCTGGCGGATGGCCAACGGCCAGACTGAGACAGCGTTAGGCAAATATCTGCTTGTCTGGGAAGAGCAGGCGGATGGCGGCTTGCGCCTTAAGGCGGAGGTGCGCAACTGGGTGGCCCCGCCCGTTGACGAAAGCGCCTTCTTTGTCGAGCTGGCTGCAGGGACACCGTCGTCACCGCCTGACACCGCTTTGGCCGCTGAGCTGAAGTCATTGAACGAACGGAATGCCGCCGGCGTCAAAAACCATGATCTGGCGATGCGCCTGAGCTTCTATGCCAATGACACTCTCCTCATGCCGCGCAATTCGACGGCTAAGATCGGCATGGCGGAAATCCGACCCTACCTGATGGCCTATGTTGAAAATGGTCGCGGCGCGACCTTCGATGAGGTCAGGGTGTGGACGGAGGATTGTCAGGATTTGGGAAGCGGCTACGCGCTGGAATACTTCAGATTTCAGGTCGATTGGCGCGCCGGGGATAAGGCCGGCGGAGTCAGCGGCAGCGGCGTGCGCCTGTGGCGGCGCGGCCCTGACGGTGAGCTTAAAACGCTTCGCGAAATTGGCACCCATGATTACCGACCGTCTTGATGGTCAGGACATTTATCCATGCTAACCCGACGAACCTGTCTTGGCACCATCCCCGCCGTCATGGCCTTGGCCATTCCGGCGACCGATACCGCCGCCCAACCCCATCCCCGCACCATGATCCGGTTGCTTAAAACCGGACAGTCACCGAAACCCTGTCAGCTTAGTGATCTCAAATGGCTTGAAGGGGACTGGATCGGACAGATGCCGTTTGGACCGGTCGAACATGTCAAACTGCCGATCGCCTTCGGTCACATGCCAGGGTTTGTGCGCGCCATGAACCCTGACGGTGTGGTGTTTTACGAGATCGTGGTCTTTGCCCAGATCGGCCCCACCATCGCTCAACAGGTGAAGCATTTCACATCAGGCCTCGCCGGTTGGGAAGCGAAGGACACCCATATTGAACGGCTTTTGGTCGAGCGCGAAGGTGACACGTACTTTTTCGATGGTTTCACCCTGTCCCGGATCGGGGCCGACAGCTACACGGTGTACTTCCTAAATCGTGATGGCGACAAGGAACTGGACACACTCGTCGTCCCTTTCAAGCGCAAGTCCTAATAGATTGGACATGAGGACAAGCCTCGACAGCTGCGCCCGGCCGCGATCCCGGCTTAGGCTGATCCAAACCAACAGCCGAACCGCCGGAAGGAGACGCCTGGGATACCCCCGGATCGGCCCCCAAGACCTGCTGGGTGTGCGCCTGCTGCGCATCGACGGCCACGACGCGGCCGCGTTGCGGGCGGCCGCACGCAGCCTGCACGGCGGCCTCGACACCCTGCGGGACCAGCGCGGCGCTGAAGTGTTCTCCCGCCCGGATCTGCTGCACGCCCTGGGCCTGGCGCACAGCACCACGCTGGCGCCGTACGTGGCCGCCCCCTGACCATCACCGACTACCTTCAGGGTGGCGACCCCGGCATGGATGCCGTGGGCCGGCCGCTGAAGCCATAGGGGGATAGGATCACATCCGGATTACGTCCAGCACCGCCTGGGCGAAGGCCTGGGGCGCCTCCTGCGGCAGGTTGTGGCCGACCCCGCCGCTGACTAGGCGGTGGGCGTAGGCGCCAGTGAACTTGCCGGCGTAGGCGGCGGACTCGGGATGCGGGGCACCATTGGCATCGCCCTCCAGCGTGATGGTGGGCACGGTGATAACGGGGGCGGCGGCCAGCCGGCGCTCGACCGCGTCGTACTGCGGCTCCCCCTCCGCCAGGCCCAGGCGCCAGCGGTAGTTGTGGATGACGATAGCGACGTGGTCTGGATTGTCGAACGCGGTGGCGGAGCGCTGGTACGTCGCCTCGTCAAAGCGCCACTGCGGGGAGGCCAGCTGCCAGATCAGGCGGTTGAAGTCCTGCCGGTTCGCCTCATACCCCTGCTGGCCTCGCTCGGTCGCGAAGTAGAACTGATACCACCATGACAGTTCCGCTTTGGGCGGCAACGGCTTCCGCCCCAGCTCCTGGCTGCCGATCAGGTAGCCGCTGACCGCCACCAGGGCGCGGACGCGCTCCGGCCACAGCGCAGCGACGATGTCGGCGGAACGCGCCCCCCAGTCAAAGCCGGCGAGCACCGCCTTCCCGATCCCGAGCGCGTCCATGAGGGCGACGACGTCGGCGGCCAGCGCCGCCGGCTGGCCGTTGCGCACCGTCCCGGCGGACAGGAAGCGGGTGGTGCCGTAGCCGCGCAGGTGGGGCACGATCACCCGGTGGCCCGCCGCCGTCAGCAGGGGCACCATGTCGACGAAGGCGTGGATGTCGTAGGGCCAGCCGTGCAGAAGGATGACGGCGGGCCCCTTGGCCGGGCCGGCATCGACATAGCCGATGGACAGCGGGCCGGCGTCCACCTGCTTCAGCCCAGTGAAAACCCTGCCCGACGAGGGGGCGGGCACCGGCGGAGATTCGGGCGCGCCCGCCCTGGCGCTGGAGATGAGGCCGAACTGGGCGGCGGCGACAGCGGCGGCGGCCCCGAACAGGCGACGGCGGGCCGGATTCACGAGCGAGGTGGACATGGGGGGACTCTCCTCAAGGAAAAGGGCGGGGGTCAGCCGAAGGTGAAGGCGTAGGCGCGGGCGCCCGCGTCCAGGAATTCGATCTCGAAGGTGTGGTCAGCCACCGGGCCGGCCTGGCGGACCAGCTGGTACAGCTTGGCGGCGCGCACCGTGCCCAGGCCGTCGGCATCCACATCGGTGCCGTGATCGGCGCCGGGGGCGGCGCCGTCGATGCGCACCCGGAAGCGCACGGGCCGGCCGTCGGCGCCCGGCGCCAGCACCAGGTGCAGGTCACGGGCGTGGAAGCGATAGGCGATGCGGGCACCGGCCTGGCCGGCGGTGGCGTATTCCCGACCCACCGTCCAGTCACCGCCCAGGGTCCAACGGTTCAGGCGCAGGCCGCTGACCGGCCGGTAGCGGGCGGCGGCATCGGCGACGATGTCATCCGGGCCGCTGTAGCGCTGGCCCTCACCGTAGCCGACATAGGTTTCGGAGGAGGCCAGGTCGTTGAGGTCGGCGGCGGCCTGCGTGCCCTCGACCTTGACCGGGGCGACAGGAGCCGGCGCCGGCGCGGCCTGGGCATCGGCCAGCGCCTTGCGGATGACGCGGTCCGTCTTGTCGTAGTCGCCCTCGCCCAAGGCCTGATGAATGATGCGACCGTCGGGGCCCACCAGGTACAGGGCGGGCCAGGCTTGGTTATCAAAGGCGCGCCAGATGCGATAGTCGCTGTCCACCGCCACGGGATAGGTCACGTCCAGGGTGGCGGCGGCCCGGGTGATGTTGTCGATATCCCGCTCGAAGGCGAATTCAGGGGTGTGGACGCCCACCACCACCAGGCCCTGGTCCCTGTACTGCGCCGCCCACTGGCGGACATGCGGCAGGGCGCGCAGGCAGTTGATGCAGGAATAGGTCCAGAAGTTCACCAGTACCACCCGGCCGCGCAGGTCATCCGCCGCCAGACCAGGAGAGTTGACCCAGGCCTTGGCCTTCAGCACCTCGGCCAGGGGGCCGGTCAGCGGCGGCCGGTCCTGGGCCTGGTTCGCCACGGGCAGTGTAGCGGCGTGGGCCACGCCGGCTTCAAGGGCGCCCAGCACCTTCACCAAGGCGCGTTCCACCCGGTCGGTGGGCAAGGCCGGCACGCCCAGGAACAGCCGGGCGTCCAGACCGGCGGCGCTGATGATCGTCGTGGCGATAACGGCACCACCGGCCACCCGCCGCAAGCCATCGGCCCAACGCGACGCCCGCCCCGGCAGGACACGCGGCAGGACGCGCGCCAGGCGGCCGCCCCCGACCATGATGACAGCCAGCGGTGTGGCGGCGCCCAGGGCATAGAAGAACAACGCCACCGTGGTATCCAGCCCCGGCCCGTGCAGGGCGGCGGCGCTGAGGACCAGGCCTAGGATGGGGCCAGCACAGGGCGCCCACATCAGTCCGGTGGCCAGGCCCAGGGCCAGCGAGGACGCGACGGTCCCGTCGGCGTTGAGGGCGGCATTCGGGCTGAACCGTTCAACCAGGCCCGACCCCATCGCCACCAGCGGCGCCGCCAGCCGGGCGGCCAGCGCCGGCCACATCATGGCCAGGCCAAACAGGGCCACGACAGCCTGGCCGATGGCGCGGCCGTACTGGTTGGCCGCCACCGCCCAGCCGCCCGCCGCCGCCAGGCTGGCCGTCGCGGCGAAGGCCGCCGCCAGGCCCAGCAGCAGCGGCAGCCCCCGGCGGCGGAAGCCCGCACCATCCGCCAGGGCCGGAGCCAGCACGATGGGCAGCAGCGGCAGGATACAGGGGGCGGCAATGGTCAGCACGCCCGCCAGATACGCTAGGAGGATGGAAGCCATGGGACCGTCCTTTTAATCGTATTCGATTTAATCGGATAAGTTTTAATAGGCTCGACCGGACGAAACGTCAATTCCCGATTTAATCGCATCCGTGCTATATCGATGGAGAACCCGCGAGGTCCTGGTGCAGGCGGCCCGCCTACGGGCTCGTGCTGCGGTCGCCCGCGCCAGCGGCACTTGAGCGGTCGCGATCAAGTGCCGCGCGTATTGAAGGAAAAGCGTGATGACAGCCCCAGACGTCCCGACGCCGGACAGCCCAGCTCCTCCGCCGAAGCTGGCGGATTTCCTGTGCTTCGCCGTCTATTCCGCGAACTTGGCGTACGGGCGCGCCTACAAGGCGATCCTGGATGAACTGGGCGTGACGTATACCCAGTGGATCGCGATCGTCGCCCTATGGGAACAGGACGACCAGACGGTCAGCAGCCTGGGCGAAAAGCTGTTCCTGGAATCGAACACCCTGACCCCCATCCTCAAGAAGCTGGAGTCGCTGGGCTATCTGCGGCGCCGCCGCGACCCCGCCGACGAACGGCAGGTGCGCGTCAGCCTGACCGAGGCTGGCCGCCGGCTACGGGAACGGGGCGGCCAGCGCACCCTGGTAAAAGCCACCGGCCTGTCCCCGGAGGAATTCAAAGTCATCCAGAAGACGGTCAGCCGCCTGCGCGACAACCTGCTGGTCCATGCCGGCGCCGATCAGGCGCACCGGGACCAGGCGGAAACGGTCCAGGCGCAACAGGACCGATCCGCCGGGCCGCGACGGCCGTCACTCCTCCGCTGACGCCCCTGACGCCTCGGCCCCTGACACCCCGGGCCCTGGCACCCCGGCCGGCGCCAGGACGCGCCGGCTGGGCAACAGGGGGATGGCGACGGCATAGGCCAGCACGCCCAGCAGCCATACCGCCCCGGGCATGCTGGACCGGGTGGCGCCATAGACGGCGGTGAAGACCAGGGGGCCGCCGATGCCCACCAGGCTGCCCAGCGCCGCCAGCGTGCCCTGCAGTTCCCCCTGCCGGTCCTGGCCGACGCGGAAGGACATCAGCGCCTGTAGCGCCGGCCCGACGATGCCGCCCAGGGACAGCAGCGGCATGATGAGGAAGACGGCCAGGCCATGGGTGGCGAAGGCCATGACGGTATAGGCCACGGCGTCCGCCACCGCCGCCAGGATGAAGGCGCCCCGTTCACCCAGGCGACGGGTCACCGGCTCCGTCACGAAGGTCTGGGCGATGGCGTGCAGCAGGCCGAATGCCGCCAGCGACCACCCCACCACCGAGGCGTCCCAGGCGAACCGGTCCTGGCCGTTCAGCACCCAGAGGGAACCGGCCAACTGGCCCGCCGCCTCGGCCAGGACATAAACCACCAGCAGGCGCGCCAGCACCGGCACGGCAACGGCCCAGCGCAGGGAGCCGAAAGCGTTCAGCGCCCCCAGGGTGATGGGCTTGCGCTCCGTCGTCCTCGGCCGCGACTCCGGCAGCACCAGCAGCGCCAGCAGGAAGTTCAGGCCATTCAAGCCCGCCGCCAGCAGGAAGGGTGCGCGTAGCGACACCATGCCCAGCAGGCCGCCCAGGGCCGGGCCCGCGATGAAGCCGACCCCGAAGGCGGCGCTCATCCGCCCGAATTGCTTGGCCCGCCCCGCCTCCTCCGTCGTGTCGGTGATGTAGGCGGTGATGACCGCCATGTTGGCGGAGGTGACGCCGGCCAGGATGCGGCCGCCGGCCACCACCCAGATGTTGGGCGACCAGGCCAGGGCCAGATAGTCCAGCGCCCCGCCGACCAGCGACAGCAGCAGGATGGGCCGCCGCCCGTAGCGGTCGCTGAGCGCCCCCAGCACCGGGGCGCAAAAGAACTGCATCAGGGCGAAGGTCGCCAGCAGCAGGCCATAGAGCGGCGCCACGTCGTCCGTGCCGGTCACCTCGCGCAACAGCCCCGGCAGGATGGGCAAGATGATGCCGATGCCCACCGCATCCAGCGCCATGGCCAGGAAAACCACATACAACGCCTTGTTCATGACGCCACGCCTTCGATCCCTATCACTGATAGGGTTGCATTTTCCCTATCGATGATAGAGAGTCAAGCGCGAATGGAGGACGGTCATGCGGCCAGAGGGAAAGCTGACCCGCGACACGGTGGTGCGCGCGGCCTTGGATCTGTTGAACGAGGTGGGGGTGGACGGGCTCAGCACCCGCCTGCTGGCGGCGCGCCTGGGCGTGCAGTCACCCACCCTGTATTGGCATTTCCGCAACAAGCGCGCGCTGCTGGACGCCATGGCGGTGGCCATGCTGGCGCGGCACACGCACGTGTGGCCGCCCGAGGGGGAGACGGACTGGCGCGGCTGGCTGACACTGAACGTCCGCAGCTTCCGCCACGCCCTGCTGGCCTATCGCGATGGTGCGCGCGTGCACGCCGGCACCGGCCCGCTGGCGGAACAGATACCGTTGGCGGAGGCGCAGGTGGGCCTGCTGTGCCGGCACGGCTTCGCGCCGGCGGACGCGTTGCGCATCATGATCGCGCTGTCGCGCTTCGTCGTGGGATGGGTGCTGGAGGAACAGGCGCAGGCCACGGACGCGCCCGACCGCGCCGGCCAGACACTGCCGGAGATGGGGCCCGAGGCGCCGCTGATGGCGGCGGCGGTCGCCGGCATCCTGGGGGACAGCCCGGACGCCGCGTTCGACCGGGCGCTGGGCTATTTCATCGCCGGACTGAGACCGGCGGAATAGGAACGCGACGGATGTGCCCCTGGGGCGGCAAGGGTGCCGCCCCAGGGCGGGGACTCACACCAGCTCGATGGCGTAGTTCTCGATGACCGTGTTGGCCAGCAGGCGCTGGCACATGGCCTCCACCGCTGCCTTGGCCTTGGCCGGGTCGGTCTCCTCCAGCTCCAGCTCGATCAGCTTGCCCTGACGGACTTCGCCCACGCCGTCGAAGCCCAGGGTCTGCAGGGCGTGGCCGATGGCCTTGCCCTGGGGATCGAGGACGCCGTGCTTCAGCGTGACGGTAACCTTGGCCTTCATGATCGATGCTCTTCCTGGCTAGTTTTACGCGGACGGGAATATGAAAAAGCCCCGGGGGCGAAACCGCCCCCGGGACCGGAACTCACTGCATCAGCTTGGGCGCCTTGACATCGCCCGGTCCACCCTCGGGCAGGATGCCCAGGCGGCGGGCCACTTCCTGGTAGGCCTCTTCGACCTTGCCCAGATCCTGGCGGAAGCGGTCCTTGTCCAACTTTTCGTTGGTCTTGATGTCCCACAGGCGGCAATTGTCCGGGCTGATCTCATCAGCCAGGATGATGCGCATCTCATCGTTTTCCCACAGGCGGCCGAACTCCACCTTGAAGTCCACCAGCTTCAGGCCCGTGCCCAGGAACAGGCCGGACAGGTAGTCGTTGATGCGCAGGCTGAGCGACAACATGTCATCCAGGTCCTGGGGCCCCGCCCAGCCGAAGGCGGTGATGTGCTCCTCCGACACCATGGGGCAGCCCAGTTCGTCGGACTTGTAATAGAACTCGATGATGGAGCGGGGCAGCTGCGTGCCCTCCGGAATGCCGAAGCGCTTGCTGAGCGAGCCGGCGGCGACATTGCGCACCACCACCTCGACCGGGATGATCTCCACCTCGCGCACCAGCTGCTCACGCATGTTCAGGCGGCGGACGAAATGGGTGGGCACCCCCATCTCGCCCAGGCGGGTCATCAGGTATTCGGAGATGCGGTTGTTCAGCACACCCTTGCCGGTGATGACGCCCTTCTTGTGTTCATGGGACGTATCATCCTTGAAGTACTGAACCAGCGTGCCGGGCTCAGGCCCCTCAAACAGGTCTTTGGCCTTGCCTTCATAGATCCGTCGGCGTCGAGACATGGGATCACTTCTTTCGAACGAACGGATGCGGGCGGCATCGGGGGCGCACGCGCATGGCGGAGCGCCCGCCCCCGAGGGACGGCCCTGATGGCCAGGATATAGCAAGCAATGGGGTCCTGTACAACGACGGTCCCCCCGCGCCCCACGCCGGCCCCCCATCCAATGACGGAATTAACCCAGATCCAGGTCCTGGAACGGCACCTGGTCCGGCCGGCCGGCGGCGAAGCGCCAGCGGGGAAGCACCCCGGCGCGGTCCATGGCCGGCAGGGCGATCAGCGAACTGCTGGTGGTTTCGAACGCCCCTTTCCCTTCAATGGGCGGCGTGACGATGCACAGCGCCTCGCGCGGGTCGTCACCCTCCCCGCTGACCCGGCTGGCCAGCAGCATTTCCCACTCCGCCCCCCAGGAACCTGACGAGCGGGCGGCCTCAGGGTCCGGCGCCGGGGCGGCGGCGAACAGGGGACGGTAGCGGCGGGTCCGGGGGCAGTCCGCCGCGTTCAGGCCCTTGGCCGTGATCATGGACACCCCCTCGGGAATGGGCGTCACCCGCACACGGGTGCGGCCCGCTTCACCGGCATGGTCCAGCAGCCAGGCGTCGCGGTTGTCGGCCAGCAGCAGGTTGAAGGGGCGGTAGGCGCGGGTGTCCAGGTCGGACAGCGCCTCCACCGGCGCGTCGGCATCGTCCAGCGCCTCCAGCACCAGTTCCCCGCGGGAGCGCTTGCCCGCGGCCGGGCCCAGCGTGCCCTCGCGGTTCAGCACGGCGGCCAGCACGCCGCTGTCATTCAGGCCGCACCAGCTGCCGTCCGCCAGCTCATCCTTGCCGGCCACCACTTCCGGCCGGTCGGGCCAATGGCGGGCGGGGGGCAACCAGGGACGGGTGTTCATCTCGTCCCTGTTGGCGGCGACGATCAGGGGCCAGGCGTGGCCCGGACGGCGAAGGATTATGACGCTGCACATGGAAGGGAATGCCACCTGAGGAAGGAAGGGGCGCCGGATGCCCCGGGGGATGTAGACCGGATGCGACCACCCGATATATAAGGCTGCCGGGGGAAATCGAAACCACCCAGAGCTGTGCTTCGAGGAATAGCGATGACGACCTTTGACGAACGCGAACAGGCTTTCGAGGCCAAGTTCAAGCATGACGAGGAACTGCTGTTCCGCATCTATGTCCGCCGCGCCCGCCTGGTTGGCGAGTGGGCCGCGCAGCAGCTGGGCCTGACGGGCGACGAGGCCGCCGCCTACGCCAGGGAAATGGTGTCGGAAGACCTGAAGGAACCCGGCCACCAGGACATCCTGGCCCGTATCCTGGCCGACTTCACCGCCAAGGGCGTCGACATCTCCGCCCACCGCGTGGAGAAGGAGATGGAGCACACGCTGGAAGTGGCCCGCCAGCAGTTGATGACCGCCTGATTTCCCGCAAGTCAGCGGAATTAAAAAAGGGGCGGCCCCAGGCGGGAGCGCCCCTTTTTCATTGGATCGGGGGCAGGCGCCGTTTCGCGCCAGCCCCCATTTCCTTCATTCCCCAAACACGCGCCTGAACACCGTGTCCACATGCTTGGTGTGGTATTCCAGGTCGAAGACGCCGTCGATCTGCTCCGCCGTCATGTGTTGGCCCACGTCGGCGTCGGCCTTCAGCAGGGTGCGGAAGTCCTTGCCCTCCAGCCACACCGGCATGGCGTTGCGCTGCACGGCGCGGTAGGCATCCTCACGGCTCATGCCCGCCTGGGTCAGGGCCAGCAGGATGCGCTGGCTGTTGTGCAGGCCGCCCAGCATGTCCAGGTTGCGCTGCATGCCCTCGGGATAGACCACCAGCTTGTCGATCATGCCGGTCAGGCGCGACAGGGCGAAGTCCAGCGCGATGGTGGCGTCGGGGGCGATGACGCGCTCCACCGACGAATGGCTGATGTCGCGCTCATGCCACAGGGTCACGTTCTCCAGCGCCGGCACCACATGGCTGCGGATCAGGCGGGACAAGCCCGACAGGTTTTCCGACAGCACCGGGTTGCGCTTGTGCGGCATGGCCGACGAGCCCTTCTGGCCCGGGCTGAAATATTCCTCGGCCTCGCGCACTTCGCTGCGCTGCAGGTGGCGCACCTCGGTGGCCAGGTTGTCGATGCTGGCGGCGATGACGGCCAGCACGGCGAAGTACATGGCGTGGCGGTCGCGCGGAATGACCTGGGTGGACATGGGCTCCACCGCCAGGCCCAGCTTCGCCGCCACATGCTCCTCCACCCGGGGGTCGATGTTGGCGAAGGTGCCGACGGCGCCCGAGATGGCGCAGGTGGCGATCTCATCCCGGGCGGCGGCCAGGCGGTCACGTCCGCGCTTGAAGGCGGCGTAGTGGCCGGCCAGCTTCAGGCCGAAGGTCACCGGCTCGGCATGGATGCCGTGGCTGCGGCCGATGGTGGCGGTGTACTTGTGCTCCAGCGCACGGCGCTTCAGGGCCGCCAGCAGGGCGTCCATGTCCGCCAGCAGCAGGTCGGTCGCCTCCTTCAGCTGCACCGCCAGGCAGGTGTCCAGCACGTCGCTGGAGGTCATGCCCTGGTGGACGAAGCGGGCCTCGGGGCCGACATGCTCCGCCAGGTTGGTCAGGAAGGCGATGACGTCGTGCTTGGTCTCGCGCTCGATCTCATCGATGCGGGCCACGTCCCACTTGGCGCGTTCCCATACCGCGGCGGCGGCCTCCTTGGGGATGACGCCCAACTCGGCCTGCGCGTCGCAAGCGTGGGCCTCGATCTCGAACCAGATGCGGAACCGGTTCTCCGGTTCCCAGATCTTGACCATCTGGGGGCGGCTGTAGCGCGGAATCATGGGGCGGCGCCTCGGTAAAGGGGGTGCTGATGGCGCCGGACCATACGGGCGTGCCACGCCCTTGACCAGTGCAAGGGGTGCAAGGGCAGGGTGCTGCCATGATGACGGCGGCTACCGGCCCGCCAGGTCGCGGCGACGCCACTCGTCCGCCGCCTCGCCCATCGTCCGCCCCACGGCGGACTTCATCCAGGCCATGAAGGGCCGGTCGAACCTGAAATGGTCGCCGCATTCCCGGCGGAAGAAGCGGCGTACGTTCTGGGTGCCGCGATAGGTGCCGTCGATCGGCGTATCGCGGCTGATCGGGTCCGCGTGCCAGTCGAACGCCATGGGGGCCGCCACCCGTTCCGATTCAGTGCCGCGGGCCGTCGTGCACCCAACCGGTCACCATGGCCATGACCTCCGGCGGCAGGTCGCAGGCGCTGGGGTGGTGCCACCGGTAGACGGCGATGGCGGCTTCCAGGCAGAACTTCTCCGGCTGGCCCCGGCCGCGCATCTCCTGGTACGCCCGCACGACGGCGGGACGGCAACAGTCGGACGTGTCTCCACGGCAGCCCATGGGGCCGACCCCTTTCCTGGTGACCTTACGATCGCTTGGCGCGGTTCAGGGGCACGCCATACAGCTCCAGGCGATGGCCGATCAGCTCATAGCCCAGTTCAGCCGCCACCTTCTCCTTAAGGCGCTCCAGCTCCTCACTGCGGAATTCGATCACCTCGCCTGACTGCAGGTCGATCAGGTGGTGGTGGTGCTCATCCCGGATCTCCTCGTACCGGGCGCGGCCGTCGCCGAAGTCCAGACGTTCGATGACGTTGGCTTCCTCGAACAGGCGCATGGTGCGGTACACGGTGGCGATGGAGATGTTGGGGTCGATCTCCACGGCGCGGCGGTAAACCTGCTCCACATCCGGGTGGTCCATGGCCTCCGACAGCACGCGGCTGATCACCCGCCGCTGCTCGGTCATCTTGAGGCCCTTCTGGATGCAAAGCTGTTCAAGACGCGATGGCATGGGGACGCTCCCGAAATCGGAAAAGGTGAACCGGCCGCCCGTGAAGGCGGAAAACTATAAACATTCTAAACCGACCGGCCGCCCGCGTTCGAGTGGAATCGAGTGCAGGGCTGCCGATGTTTCGTCGCATGAAACGAACCACGAGCAAAGAGTGCATCCGAACTAGAGGGGCCCAATGACATCCAGCAGGCGGTCCAGCGCCGCCTCGTCCAGCTTGGACACCCGCTGGGCCAGACGGTTGGCGACCAGCGTGGCCTTTGGCGACAGGCCGCTGGTATCCACCACCACCCGGGGGTCGGACATCTGGGCCAGGCGCTCCATCTCCTCCGCCTCGTCCCAGATGATGCCGAAATAGCCGCAGATCTGGCGCACCAGCATGGGCGACGGCGTGCCCTTGCGGCCATGCTCCAGGGCCGAGAGGTAAGCCGATGAGATGTGCAGCGCCGCCGCCATGTCCTTCAGCGCCAGGCCGTGCTGTTCCCGCAGCTGCCGCATCCGCAGGCCGAAAGGCGTCATGGGCGCTGCCGCTTCAGCAGGACGTACAGCGCCCCGCCGCCGCCGTGCTGCGGCTGGGCCTGGCGGATGGCCAGGACGAGGGGGCGCAAGGGCGCCTCCCCCAACCAGCGGGGCACGGCCACGCGCAGGATGCCCTTCTCCCGATCAGTACCCAGATGCGCGCCGCCGGAACCCTTGCCGGTGATGACCAGCAGGGTGCGACGGCCCTCGCGATGGGCGCGGGCGACGAAAGCGTTGAGCGCGCCGTGCGCCTCCGCCTGGGTCATGCCGTGCAGGTCCAGCCGACCGTCGATGACCAGTTGCCCCCGGCGCAGGCGGTCGTCGGTGCGGCGATCCAGGCCGGCGCGGGCGCCGAACACCAGCGGCGGATGAGTCAGCGGGGCCGCGGGCGCGGGCTTGGCCGCCGGCGCCACGGGCGGAGCCGATGGTGTCGCGGCCGCGGCCTCCACCGGCGCCGGAGGAGCAAGCGGCGGCGGGGGCGGCAAAGGGCCGCCGCGCCGCAGGGGGGCGGCGTCGCGCATCACCTCCCGCCACAGCCGGATCTCCTCCGATGTCGGGCTGCGGCGCTGCCGGCTCATGAAGAGGGACCCGTGGGGGCCGTGATGTTGGGCGGCGCCACCGTGCGCGGCAGCAGCAGCCAGTAGCCGCCCCGGCTTTTCATCAGGCCGGCGCGATTCTCCGCCTCAGGGCCGTGGCCCCAGAACACATCGCCGCGGACCGGCCCCTGGATGGCGCCGCCGGTATCCTGGGCCACCAGCAGGCGGGACAGGCGCTTGTCGCCGTCCTCCGGATCGGTCACGTCCAGCCAGACGGGCAGGCCGTAGGGGATGTGGGTATGGTCCACCGCCAGCGAGCGGCCGGGCGTCAGGGCCACGCCCTCGGCACCCAGGGGGCCGTCGCCCTCCAGCGCCCGGAAGAAGACGTAGGACGGGTTGCCCTCCATGGTGGCCTGGGCCTGGCCGGGGTTGGCGGCCAGCCAGGCGCGGATGGACTGCATGGTGACGGCGTCGCGCTCCAGCTTGCCGTCCGCCACCATCTGGCGGCCGATGGCGACGTAGGGCCAGCCGTTCTGCCCGTCATAGGCCACGCGCATCTCGCCCCCGCCCTCCAGCACCACCCGGCCGGAGCCCTGGATGTGCAGGAAGAAGGCGTCGATGGCGTCGTCCAGCCACACCAGCTCCAGCCCCTTGCCCGTCAGCGCGCCGGCGTTGATGCGGCGGCGATCCTCATAGGGCTTCAGCTTGCCGTCCGTCACCCGGCCGGCGATGCGCTGGCCCTTCAGGCTGTCGCGGAACTCACCCAGGTCCGCCATCACCAGGTCGGGAGGACGGCGATAAAGCGGCACGGTGTAGCGCCCGTGGCGGGTGCGGCTGCCGCGCAGCTCCGCCTCGTAATAGCCGGTGAACAGGCCGTCAGGGTTGCCGTTGTCGGTGGCGCGCCAGGGCTGGAACCAGCGTTCCAGGGCGGCCCGCGCCATGGCCTCGTTGCCGGGCGGCAGGTTCTTCAGGGCGGAACAGGGGGCGTTCCAGTCCTGCGGCTTGCCGGCCACGCCCGTTGTCTCGCGCAACAGCTTGTCGCAGGAGCGCAGCAGGGCGGGCAACGCCTCCACCACCCTGTCGGCCTGCCACCCCGGCAGGTCGGCGAAGCTGGCCGGCTGCAGCACCAGCTTCGCGCCCGGCGCCGGCACCGGGGGGGCCGGTGGCTCCTCGCTGGTGAACAGGGAACAGGCGGTGGTCAGCAGCAACAGGGCGCCCATAACGCCGCGCGCCGCGCGGGCGAGAACAGGCCGGCACGGCATGGGCAAGGGCATCCTCACGAGGCAACGGGGTAGGTCGTGCCGGACCTTAAAACGGATCGCTGCCGGAAGGAAACACCGATGAGGGGCTTTCGCCCGCGCTCAGTGCGGAACGCGGGTTTCGACCAAGCGCCAGTTGGGGTTGGACGACTTCGCGTCGCGGGCGAAGGTCCAGATGTCCACCACCTCCATCGGATGGTCGGCATCGCCGTCCACCACCCGGCCCTGGGCGTCGCGGGTCACGTTGGTCTGGTGGGTGATGAATTTCACCGTGCACAGCGCCTGGCCTTCCAGCAAGCGGGCCTGCACCAGGTCCACGCTGTCGAAGGCCTGGATATGGGCTTCCAGCGTCTCGCCCGCCTGCCGGCGCGCCTCGATGGCGCGGGTGAAGTCATTGTAGACGGCATCGGCCAGCAATGGCCGCAGGGTGGCGGTGTCGCCCCGGGCGAAGGCGTCGACAATGATGCCGAAGGCGCCCTCGGCCCCTTTCAGGAAGTGGCGCTCATCGAAACTGGGGTCGACCTGGTGGATGCGGGCGAGGCCGGCATCCAGCGACAGGGGGCCGTCATCGTCGGGCGGCGTGACGTCGCGGGCCGTGCCCTCGATCACCTTGCCGGGCATCCCCTGGGGCTGGAAGCGCGGCGGCACCGCGCCCTGGGATGGCCCCTGCGATGGCCCCTGGGATGGCGGCGGGGGCGGGGCGGCGGTGAAGGGGTTGGGACGCTCACGCTCCTCCCCCGTCTTGCGGCCCAGCGCCTTGTGAAGCTGATAGGCCAGGAACACGGCGATCATCGCGAAGATGATGATTTCGAAGAAATAGGTGTTGTCGCCCATCGCTGACTTCGAACCTCCGGCGCTTGAAATCGAGCCCGGTTCCAGGCCCAATCCGACCTGGATACGGGGGCCCCGCCCCACCATGTTAAGACCGGACACCCGTACACTCACCGGGCCGGCCCCTATGCTGTAGATAGGCGGCACCCGCAGAAAGAGCAAGCCAATGCGCCTTCCCCTTTTCCTCATTGCCTACCTTCTGGTGGAAATCGCCGCCTTCGCCTGGGTTGGGGAAAAGGTGGGCGTCCTGGGCACCGTGGCCCTGGTCGTCCTATCCACCGTGGTCGGGCTGTGGCTGGTGCAACGTCAGGGCCTGGACACCCTGCGCAAGGCCGCGGGATTGGGCCCGGGCCAGGCCCCGGTGGTGGAGGCATGGGACGGCCTGTGCCTGGCCACCGCCGGTCTGCTGTTCGCCGTGCCCGGATTCATCAGCGACCTGGCCGGCCTGGCCCTGCTGATCCCGCCGGTGCGCCGCGCCCTGCTGGGCCAGGCCCAGCGCCTGTCCGGCACCCGCTTCACCGTGCGCACCGCCGGGGGCGTCCCTCCTGGTGGGACGGTGCGCCCCAGCCCCACGGTCATCGATGGCGACTTCGTCGACGTCACCAAGCCGGACCAGCCCCTTCCCCGGGAATGATCAGAGCAGGCCTTTCAACCGGTAAAGCTCCTCCAGCGCCTGGCGCGGCGTCAACTCATCGGGACTGACCGCCTTCAACGCCGCGAGGGCGGGCGATTCCGGCGGCGGGGCGGCGGGGGTGGGCGCGGCCCGGCGCACCGGCGCGCTGAACAGGGGCAGGTCGTCGGCGAGCCGCGTCACGGCGCTGCCCTGGTCGCCAGCCTCCAGGATGGCCAGCACCTCCTCCGCCCGGTTGATCACCGTGGCCGGCAGGCCGGCCAGGCGGGCGACATGGATGCCGTAGCTGCGGTCGGCGGCACCGGCCGCCACCTCGTGCAGGAAGACGACATCGCCCTGCCATTCCTTGATGCGCATGGTGTGGCAGGCCAGCGACGGCAGCTTGGACGACAGCGTCGTCAGCTCATGATAGTGCGTGGCGAACAGGGCGCGGCAGCGCGTGATCTCATGCAGGTGTTCCACCGCCGCCCAGGCGATGGACAGGCCATCGAAGGTGGCGGTGCCGCGCCCGATCTCGTCCAGGATGACCAGGCTGCGGGCGCTGGCCTGGTTCAGGATGGCCGCCGTCTCCACCATCTCCACCATGAAGGTGGAGCGGCCGCGCGCCAGATCGTCGGCCGCACCCACCCGGCTGAACAGCCGGTCGACGGCCCCGATGTGGGCGGAGTCGGCCGGCACGAAGCTACCCATCTGGGCCAGCACCGCCACCAGGGCGTTCTGGCGCAGGAACGTGGATTTACCGGCCATATTGGGACCGGTCAGCAGCCACAGGCGGTTGGCGTCCGACAGGTCGCAGTCGTTGGCGACGAAGGGACCGCTGGCGTTGGCCACCAGCGCCGCCTCCACCACCGGATGGCGGCCGCGCACGATGCGGAATTCCCGGCTGGCGTCCACCACCGGGCGGCACCAGCGGCATTCCACCGCGATGTCGGCCAGGCTGGTCGCCACGTCCAGCTGCGCCAGCGCCTGCGCGGTCGAGGCGATGTCGTCCGCCTTGGCAAGCACCAACTGGCTGAGATCCTCGAACAGCGACAGTTCCAGGGCCAGCGCCTTGTCGCCCGCCTCCGCCACCCGGCGTTCCAGGTCCGACAGCTCCACGGTGGTGAAGCGCATGGCATTGGCCAGGGTCTGCCGGTGGATGTAGGTTCCGCGCTGCTCCGCCGCCATCAGCTTGTCGCCGTGCTGGGCCGTGACCTCGATGTAATAGCCCAGCACGTTGTTGTGCCGGATCTTCAGGGTGGTGATGCCGGTGTCCCCGGCATAGCGGGCCTGGAGGTTGGCGATCAGGCGGCGCGAGTCGTCGCGCAGCTCCTTCAGCTCATCCAGGGGTGCCGAATAGCCCTGGGCGATGAAGCCGCCGTCCCGCGCGTTCAGCGGCAAATCGGGCCCCAGGGCCGCCGCCAGCGTGGCCACCAGGTCCGCCGGCACGCGCACGGCCCTCAGGGCCTCCAGCAAACCGGCGGGCAGCGGCGGCTCCAGCGCGCCACGCAGGGCGTCGGCGGGGAAGGTGTCGCAGATGTCGCGGGCGCGGACCAGGCCGTCGCGCACGCCCGCCAGGTCGCGCGGGCTGCCCCGGCCCAGGCTGATGCGGGAGAGGGCGCGCTCGATGTCCGGCGCCCGGCCCAAATGCGCCCGGATGTCGGCGCGCAAACCGCCCTGCTCCACGAAATAGGCCACCGTGTCCAGCCGCCGGCCGATGGTGGCGGGGTCGGTCAGGGGCGAGGCGAGATGGGCCGCCAACAGGCGGGCGCCGGCCCCGGTGACGGTGCGGTCGATGGCGCCCAAGAGGCTGCCCCGCTTCTCCCCCGTCAGGGTGCGGGAAAGTTCCAGGTTGCGACGGGAGGCCGGGTCGATCTCCATGACCGCGCCCAGCGCCAGGCGGCGAGGATGGTCCAGGCGCGGCACCCTGCCCTTCTGGGTCAGCTCCACGTAATCGACCAGGGAGCCGGCGGCCGCCACCTCCGCCCGGCTGAAGCTGCCGAAGGCGTCCAGCGTGCCCACACCGTAAAGATCCAGCAGGCGCTGGCGGCCGTTCTCGCTATCGAAGCGGGCGTTGGGCTGCACCGTCAGCTGGTCGCGCCATTCGGCCCACAGTTCGAACAGGTCGGGCTGCTGCGTCAGGCGTTCGGACACAAGCAGCTCACCCGGCGACAGGCGGGCCAGCGCCGCCGGCAGGGCCGCGCGCTCCACCGGCTGCAGGGTCAACTCGCCGGTCGACAGGTCCAGCCAGGCCAGGCCCAGGGCCTGCCCGACCTCGGCCAGGGCCGCGAGGTAGTTGTTGGACCGGGCGTCCAGCAGGCCATCCTCGGTGATGGTGCCGGGGGTGACGACCCGCACCACCTCGCGCCGCACCACGGTCTTGCCGCCACGCTTGCGCGCCTCCGCCGGGTCCTCCGTCTGCTCGCAGATGGCCACGCGGAAGCCCAGGCGGATGAGGCGGGAGAGATAGTTCTCGTGGGAGTGCACGGGCACGCCGCACATGGGGATCTCCTCCCCCAGGTGCAGGCCGCGCTTGGTCAGGGTGATGTCCAGCGCGCGGGCCGCCGCCACCGCGTCGTCGAAGAACATCTCGTAGAAATCGCCCATGCGGTAGAACAGCAGGGCGCCCGGATGCTGGGCCTTGATCTCCAGGTATTGCGCCATCATGGGCGTGACGCCCTGGGTGGGAATCGCCGGAGACGAGAGGTCGTTGGTGTCGGGCACGGGCACTAAATCCGGTAGGACGGGGACGATGGGCCCCTTAGGTATAGCGCCGTCGGCCCGCCAAGCCGAGTCCGTTCCGCCAGATGCCCCGCGCCCGCGTCAGGCCGCCGACCGTTCCAGCCGGCGGTGGATCTCGTCCAGCAAGCCATCGGCCGCCGCTTCGATCAGGTCCAGCACCACGTCGAACTGATCCTCCGCGCCGTAATAGGGGTCGGGCACGTCATGCCCTTTGTGGTCGGGAGCGTAGTCCAGGAACAGCTGCACCCGGTCGCGCAGGGCGGGCGGGGCCAATCGGCGCAGGAAGTCCAGGTGGTCACGATCCATGGCCAGCACCAGGTCGTAGCGCTGGATGTCCTCGGCATCCACGCGACGGGCGCGCAGGGCCGACAGGTCCACCCCGCGATAGCGCGCGGCCTCCACCGCCCGGATGTCCGGCGCCTCGCCCACGTGATAGCCGTGGGTGCCGGCGCTGGCCACCGTCACGCGGTCGCTCAGGCCATCCATGGCCAGGCGGCGACGCATCACGCCCTCAGCCGTGGGGGAGCGGCAGATGTTGCCGGTGCAGACGAAAAGAATGGCGATTTTCCGATGATTTTCCAATGCCTTACCCTTATTCCGGGAGTACCAAGACATCCGTGCCGACTGTAGCAACGTTGAGATGGGGAATCAAATGCTCACCCGCCCCCCCACCATAAGGAGGGCCCCACGCATCTCAGGGGATCCGGAGACGTCGGCCAGGCAGCAATAGTGCTTTATTTTCAATGATGTTGGACATATAAGCAAAAATGGCAATAGTGGGGTTGCCAGCCTCTTAAAGCAGAGCGTCTTAGTCACCATGAAAAGAATTTCTGAATGGTCGCCGCGCGCCCGACGTACGGCGGAAGCGGTGCTGCTTTTTATAATAACATTCCTGATATTGGCCTGGCGTCGCCCAGATCAATTACGCCACCCCTACGTTTGGGTGGAAGAAGGCGTCGTCTTTCTGCCGGATTATTTAAGGCACGGCTGGGCCTCTCTGCTCGATCCAGTTTCCGGATACCTGATCACCCCATCCAAGGTGATCTTCCTAATGGCGGCGACTCTATCCGTCGACCGGTTGCCCACCATTTCCTATTGGCTGACGGTGCTGTTCACTTTTGGCGTCAGTGCCGCCATCGCCTTCAGCCCCAGCGTTTTGAAACGGCCCTATCTGTGCGCCGTCCTGGCCCTGCTTGTGCCCACCGACGCGGAGATCTTCGCCGTCTCCGAATACGCCTTCTGGTGGGGTACGCTGTTGGCTGTCGTGGCCCTATTGTGGAATGGGCGGGGTCATCTGGTCTGGCGCACGGTGCTGACACTGATCGGTGGCCTTTCCTCCCCCGCCATCGCGCTGTTCATCCCCCTGTTCGCCTTGCGCTGGCTGTGGCAGCGCTCGCGGGAGGACGTGGTGGTTTTGGTGGCCGCCGTACTGTCCGCCGCCGTGCAGGTCGTCATGGTCAAAATGACTGCCGCCCAGCAGCCCCGCCCCGACTTCAACCTGGAGCCGGCGGTTGAGAAGTTCTTCGGCCTCTATGCCTCGACGTGGCAGCCTTTCACTGTTGGCTGCCTGCTGATCGTCACCGTGGCAGCCTTCGCCATCCAGCAGAAGCGCATGCCCATCGTGATCCTGATCGGCCTGTTGGGGGCCACCATCGTGGCATCCATCAGCCGGGTTCCTGTCGCGACCATGCATCCCCTCCTGGCTGGTCCCCGCTACTTCTTCTTCCCTTACATCTTCCTTGCCTGGCTGCTGATGCAGGCCGCGATGGATGGCCAGACCTGGCAGCGGGTGGTGTGCACCGGCCTACTGGTGCTGGGCGTCTATCAGTTCACGGAACGGGGGCAGCGGCGACACATGAATTTCAGCTGGCCGCAAGAAATGGCCGCCTGCCGTGCAGATGACGAGATGCACAAGGTTCCCATTCATTATGATGGCAGCAAGAACCTCGCCTGGCATGTGGACCTCTCCGGCGCCGATTGTCGCAAGCTGAAGGACCGCAGCCTGTTCTAGGAGCGGGATCAAGACAGGAAACCGCCCGGGGGTCGGCTGCGACGACGCGGCCGGCCCTTCCTGCTTGCCGGGCGCCATCCGGCACCCCAAGATGCGCCCTTGATGAGACCCCGCCGGTGGCAGCCGTCGGGGTCAGGCCATGGCAGGACAGGTTCCCATGCCCCTTATCGACGTCACCGGCCTGCGCCACGCCATCGCAGGCCGGCCGGTGCTGGACATTCCCCATTGGTCGGTGGAGGCCGGCCGGCATTGCCTGTTGCTGGGCCCCAGCGGCAGCGGCAAGACCACCCTGATCCACGCGCTGGCGGGCCTGAAGCGGCCGGACCAGGGCCGCATCCTGCTGGACGGCCAGGCGGTGTGGGACCTGAACGCCGCCGCCCGCGACCATCTGCGCGGCCGCCTGATCGGCATCGTCTTCCAGACCCTGCACCTGGTGGCGGCGCTGGACGTGGCGCAGAACCTGCACCTGGCCCGCTGGCTGGCCGGCTTGGCCTCCGATGCCGGGGCCGTGGCCAAAGCCCTGGACCGGGTGGGCCTGGGGGCCCGCCTGTCGGCCCGGCCGGACCAGCTGAGCCAGGGGGAGAAGCAGCGCGTGGCCATCGCCCGCGCCGTGGTGACGGAGCCCAAGCTGATCCTGGCGGATGAGCCAACCTCCGCCCTGGATGACGAGAACTGCGCCCGGGTGCTGGACCTGCTGCTGGAGCAGGCGGCGGCGTGCGGCGCCACCCTGCTGGTCGCCACCCACGATGGCCGCACCCGGGAGCGCATCACCGACCGGATGGAGCTGCCCCGGCTCAGCGCCCTGCCCGCGGAAGGTCACGCCGCATGAACACGCTCGGCTTGGCCTGGGCCTATCTCAGGCGCTCCGCCCTCACCACCTGTCTGAACGTGGCGCTGCTGGCGCTGGGCACCGGCACCATCGTCGTGCTGATCCTGGTGGGAACCCAGGTGCAGGACCGCCTGGCCAAGGACGCGGCGGGTGTGGACCTGGTGGTAGGCGCCAAGGGCAGCCCCCTGCAACTGATCCTGTCCGCCCTCTACCAGATCGACATCCCCACGGGGAACATCCCGCTAGCCCAGGCGCAGGCGCTGGCGGCCGACCCGCTGGTGGCCCAGGCCATCCCCGTGGCCATGGGCGACAGCTTCCGGGGTTTCCGCATCGTCGGTACCGACCCGGCCTTCGTGGCGCTGCGCCAGGGCCGGGTGGCGGAGGGCCGGCTGTGGCAGGCGCCCATGGAGGCGACGGTGGGCGCCCAGGTGGCCGCGCGCGCCCATCTGAAGGTGGGCGACCGGTTCAACGGCAACCACGGCCTGTCCGCCGGCGGGGCGGAGCATGAGGGCATGCCCTACAGCGTCGTCGGCATCCTGGCCCCCACCGGCGGCGTCATCGACCGCCTGGTGCTGACCCCCATCGACAGCGTCTGGGCGGTGCATGAGGCCCACCATCACCACCATGACGGCGACGACCATGATGGCGATGACCATGACGGGCATGCGCACGAGACGGAAGCCACACAACCGCCGGACCGGGAAGTGACCTCCGTCCTGCTGCGCTACCGCTCCCCCATCGCCGCCGCCCGCCTGCCCCGGCGCATCAATGCCGAGAGCGGGATGCAGGCGGCGGCCCCGGCGGTGGAGATGACACGGCTGCTGTCGCTGGTGGGCGTGGGCACGGACACGGTGCGGGCCTTCGGCCTGCTGCTGGTGGCCTCATCCGCGCTCAGCATCTTCGTGGCGCTGTACAACGCCACCCAGGCGCGACGCTATGATTTGGCGGTCATGCGGGCGCTGGGCGCCACGCGAAGCCGCATCGCCAGCCTATTGCTGGCCGAGGCCTTGGCCATGGGCGCCGCCGGCACCGCGCTGGGGCTGGCGCTCGGCCACGGCGCGGTGGAGGCGGCCGGGCGGCTGGTGCCCCAGGCCCGCGACATGGGCATCACGGGACTCCAGTTTCCAGCCACGGAGCCCTATCTTCTGATCCTGGCGGCCGGCCTGTCGGTCCTGGCCGCCCTGGTTCCGGCCATCCATGCCTACCGGGCGGACGTGTCGGCGGTGCTGTCGCGGGGATAGGCCGTGAAACGGCCATGATTGGGCCCCACCTGTGTGGCCCATAGAACCAAGGCGGTTGAGAGAAAGGATCACGCCATGACGATTCGGGACAAGCGCGCCATCGCGGCGGCCCTGATGCTGGCGGTTTTAGCGGCCAGGCCGGCGCTGGCCGCGGACAAGCCGGCCCCCACGGTGGTACCAGCCCCTGGCACGGCCGCCGCCGTGCAGGCGAACATTCCCAAGGCCACACTGGGCTGGGACAAGCTGGCGGACGTCAAGGAAGTGCACAGCATGGACAATGGCCTGCTGCGGGTGCGCGCCGCCTTCGGGCCGCAGGTCCAGGCGTTGGAGGGCAAGCCCCTGACCATCGCGGGATTCATCATTCCGCTGGAGCAGAAGGAGAAGTCCGGCCATTTCCTGCTGAGCGCCATGGCGCCCAGCTGCCCCTTCTGCCCGCCGCCCGGCCCCGCCGACCTGATGGAAGTGAAGACCAGCGCCCCCATCGCCATGACCAACGAGCCCATCACCCTGACGGGGACGCTGCACATGGTGGGTGACGACGACAACGGCCTGTACTACCGCCTGGGCGACGCCACCCTGCAGGCCGGCAGCTAGGCTCCACGCCAGATCTCAAACCCCCAGCAGATAGCGCACCAGGCCGATGAGGCTGCCAACCAGCAGCACCAGGGTGGAAAAGAGGGACAGGCCGAAGCCCGCCGCGCGCTTCTTGGCCTCGGCGTAATAGCCCAGGGCGTACAGCACGCGGCCGATGGGCCAGGCCAAGCCGATCAGGGCCGCCATGCGGTCACCCCAGATATTGGCGGAAAGCCACAGCGCCGGCAGGAACAGCACGATCTGTTCCAGGGTGTTGGTCTGCACCCGCAACACCCGCTGGAACGCCGGCGGACCGTCCACGGACGGCGCCTCGACCCCGTGGGCGCTCCGCGCCCGGCTGACTTGCCCTATGGTCCAGAAATAGACGAACAAGGCCAGGACCGTCACCAGACCGGTCCACACAAAGGCATTCATAACACCCATCCCCCCTTCCTGCGCCGGCGCCCCAGGCCGCCGGCCCCCGTTTCTCGATCCCGCGCCCCTCCCCAGGGACCGTGGCCTCAGGGATCGTTGGCCTCGATGCCATACATGTCGTCGTCAGAGAAACCGAAGTGGTGGCCGATCTCATGGATCATGACATGCAGCACCAGGTCGCCCAGTTCCTCCCCCGTCTCGCACCAGTAATCCAACAGGGGCCGGCGGTAGAGGAAGATCATGTCCGGCCCGTGGCTGGCGTCGTTGACGCCGCGCTGGGGCAGGGAGACGCCGCGATAGAGGCCCAGGATGTCGAAGGGGGTTTCCAGCCCCATCTCCCGCTCCGTCTCCTCATCGGGAAACTCCTCCACCCGGACCACCAGGTTGCCGATATGGACCCGCAGTTCCGGCGGAATGGCGGAGACGGCGTCGGTCGCCAGGCGTTCGATCTCCTCCAGCGTGGGCGGGGAGGTGAAGCGGCGGGGCAGGACGGTGACGGTGGCCATGGGTCGATCCCGTGGTAGGCTGTACTAGCATCTTGACGGGAAGGCCCCGTCCGGTCCAGGTCAACGCCTGTCGGCCCCCGCCGTCAAGTCCCGCGCGCTGTCCCCCAACGTCGCAGGCGACTTACCCCTTCACCCGCCCCATCCGCGCACGGCCGAGATGACCGACGACAGCGTCCCCCCCGTGAAGAGGCGACCCCGGCACCGAAGGCCGCCGCCTGCCCCCGGTGCGCCAAGCCGCTGGAGCTGTGCGTCTGCGCCGACATCCAGCCCATCGACACGCGGCTGCAGGTGCTGGTGCTGCAGCATCCGCAGGAACAGGACGTGGAGCTGGGCAGCGCCCGGTTGCTGACCCTGGGCCTGGCGCGCGGCCGGCTGAGGGTGGGGCTGTCCTGGCCCAACCTGACCAAGGCCCTGGGCCGCAAGGCGGGGGAGGAGGCCGACCCGCGCCGCTGGGCCGTGCTGTACATGGGCTCCGGCGACGACGCGACGGCGACCGAGCCCGGCACCCTGCGCCTGGTGGACAAGAAGGGCCAGACGGTGGAGGATCCCACCGTGCTGGCCGACCTGGAGGGCATCATCCTGTTGGACGGGTCGTGGTCGCAAGCCAAGGCCCTGTGGTGGCGCAACGCGTGGCTGTTGAAGCTGCGCCGCCTGATCGTCCATCCCGACTTCGTCTCCGCTTACGGCAACCTGCGCCGCGAACCCCGGCGGGAAAGCGTGTCGACGCTGGAGGCCGGGGCTTTCGCCCTGGCCAAGCTGGAAGGCGACGACACGCTGGTGGAACGCCTGCGCGCGCCCTTCATCGCCCTGGTGGAGCGTTACCGCGCCGTGCGCGGCGACCGGCCGCCCAAATTGGCCGCCAACCGTCCCGCCACCGCCGGCCGCAAGCCGGACTGGCGCGGCCGCAACCGGCGCCCCCGCTGACGGGGAAGGCCACCACACGGCTGCCATTTTTAGGCCGGAATTCACGGTCAAACACGCGCCCAGGTTTCCCCACGCCGGACCGCCCGTCATGCCCATCGCCACCCGCCTCGCCCTTGCCACCGCCCTGTTGTGCGGCGCCGCTGCTCCCGCCTTCGCCGCCGATCCGCAGCCGGCGGCCACATGCCCGGAGGGGGCGGACTGGAACATGCCGGCGGCCCCCCTGCACATCCATGCCGATACCTGGTACGTCGGCACCTGCGGCCTGTCCGCCATCCTCATCACCTCGCCTCAGGGACACGTGCTGATCGATGGTGCTACGGAAAAGGCGGGCGCGATGATCGAGGCCAACATCCGGGCCCTGGGCTTCCGGGTGGAAGACGTCCGCATCATCCTGAACAGCCATGAGCATTTTGACCACGCCGGGGGCATCGCCCAATTGCAGCGCGACTCGGGCGCCACGGTCCTGGCGATGCCCGCCGCCGCCACGGCGCTGGAGCATGGCAAGGGCGATCGGGGCGACCCGCAGTTCCTCAGCATCGACGCCTTCCCCGCCATCCAAAACGTGAAGCGCCTGCGGGACGGGGAAGTGGTGACCCTGGGTCCCATCCGCCTGACCGCCCACGCCACGCCGGGTCACACGCCGGGCGCCACCACCTGGACCTGGGACAGCTGCCAGGATGGGCGTTGCCATCACATGGTCTATGCCGACAGCCTCAGCGCCTACACCGACGACGTCTACCGGTATTCGGACGAGGCGGCGCACCCCGGCGTGCTGGCCCGGTTCCGCCAGGCCATCGCCGCCGTGGCGGCCCTGCCCTGCGACATCCTGCTGACGCCGCACCCCGACGCCTCGGCGATGTGGAAGCGTCTGGGACCGGCCGCCACCCAGCCCCTGGTGGATGAGGCCGCGTGCCGTCGTTACGGCGAGGCGGTGACCGCCCGCCTGGACAAGCGCCTGGCGCAGGAAAAGGTGGCCCGGTAAGGGCTGCCCGTAAACGTCTCTCGCTCATGCCGCTGCAGGATGCGACCGCATCCGCCGCAGTTTTCCGGGAGTGGTAGCGGACTGGAAAACGAGGACAAGCCAAGCGGGCGGATGCCCGCGCCCGGCACCTGAGGGCCATCAGCGCAGCGACATGACCTTCACGTCCGCCGGCACGTCCGCCGGCGGGGCATTCGCGGCCACCCGGTCGGCGGCGGCGATGCGCTTTTCCAGATCGGCGGCATGCAGGCGGGCGGCGTCCAGGTCGCGCTGCAGCTGGTCGGCCCGCGCCCGTTCCTTGCGGACGGCGCGGCGGTGCTTGCCCGCCGACACCCATGACACCAGGCCGCCCACGGCGAAGCCCACCACCAGCGACACCAGCACCAGGGCGAAGGACGGCACGGTCAGGACGGCGTCCAGCGGCCACAGCCCCAGGGTCACCGGTTCCCGGTTGGTCACCGCGAAGGAGATGGCCACCAGGGCCAGCGGGATGGACACGATCCAGGAAAGATAACGCAACACTTGGCCGCTCCACTGCGTGCGACCGCGCCGGGCCATCCCGGGATCAGGATGGCCACCCAAGGCGCGGGCGCTCAAGAGGTCCGGTTAAACCGAACCCGGGCCCCACAGATGGGGTTCGTCAGTCCGTGTTCAACTGTTCCCGCAACTGCTTGCCGGTCTTGAAAAAGGGAATGAACTTCTCTTCCACGTCCACCGCCTGGCCGGTGCGGGGGTTGCGGCCGGTGCGGGCGTCGCGCCGCTTCACGGAGAAGGCGCCGAAACCACGCAGCTCCACCCGGTCACCCCGGGCCAAGGCCTCGGTGATTTCATCGAAAATGGTGGTGACGATCTTTTCCACATCGCGCTGGTAGAGGTGCGGATTCAGTTCCGCCAGCCGCATGATGAGTTCCGACTTGGTCATCGGCAATTCCCCTTGGGCAATCGGTCCCGGTTGCGGGACCGCTCTCTTTATCGTGTCGTTGATGCCTCCCGGCGGGACGACGGCCCGGGACCACATCCGTCCCATGCCTGGCGCGTCCTGGTACCGGCCACCGCTTCCCATGGTGCCCGGTACAACCGGCGGCGCCAGGATCGGCAGGTTCCGGCCCCGTCATCGCCCGTCCCATCCCAACTGTGCCGGAGCGGGCCCGTCCTGGCAAGGGTAAGGTCTTCATACTCTTGCATTATCGCTGTTCGCCGGCCCTCGTCACCGCCGTTCGGCGGGGTCTCCGCCATCCGGTCTGGCCATCCGGGATGGAGCGCCCAAGAAAAAGGCCGCCCCCGGTTGCCCGGGGACGGCCCATTCCTACTTTGGCAAGACCCGGACGGGTCCTGGAACCCAGCTCAAGCGAGCCGGATCTCAGGCCTCGTCCTTGTCCTTCTGGGCGCGCTTCAGCGCGGCGCCCAGGATGTCGCCCAGCGAGGCGCCCGAGTCGGAGGAACCGAACTCGGCCATCGCCTGCTTCTCTTCCTCGACTTCCTTCGCCTTGATCGACAGGCCGATCTTGCGGCTGGCGCGATCGATCTGCGTGACCTTGGCGTCGACCTTCTCGCCGACGGCGAAACGGTCCGGGCGCTGCTCGGAACGCTCACGCGACAAGTCGGACTTGCGGATGAAGCCGGTAAAGCCGTCGACGACCGACACCTCGATGCCGCCCTCGGTGATGGCGGTGACGGTGCAGGTGACGACGTCGTTCTTCTTCACGCCGGCGACGGTGGCTTCGAACGGATCGCTGGCCAGCTGCTTGATGCCCAGGCTGATGCGTTCCTTTTCCACGTCGACGTCCAGGACCTTCACGCGGACGTGATCGCCCTTCTTGAAGTCCTGGATGGCTTCCTCACCCGACTTGTTCCAGTCGAGGTCGGACATGTGGACCATGCCGTCGATGTCGCCCGGCAGACCAACGAACAGACCGAACTCGGTGATGTTCTTGACCTCGCCTTCCAGCTCGGTGCCGGCCGGGAACTTGTCGACGAACGTCTCCCACGGGTTGTCCAGGCACTGCTTGAGGCCCAGGGAGATGCGGCGCTTCTGCGGATCCACGTCCAGCACCATGACCTCGACCTCCTGGGAGGTGGAGACGATCTTGCCGGGGTGGACGTTCTTCTTGGTCCAGGACATCTCGGAGACGTGCACCAGACCCTCGATGCCGGGCTCCAGCTCCACGAAGGCGCCGTAGTCGGTGATGTTGGTGACGCGGCCCTTGAACTTGGCGCCGACCGGGTACTTGGCTTCCACGCCTTCCCACGGATCAGCCTCAAGCTGCTTCATGCCCAGGCTGATGCGCTGGGTTTCGGAGTTGAAGCGGACCACCTGGACCGTGACGGTCTGGCCGATCTGCAGGGCTTCCGACGGGTGGTTGATGCGGCGCCAGGCGATGTCGGTGACGTGCAGCAGGCCGTCGACGCCACCCAGATCCACGAACGCGCCGTAGTCGGTGATGTTCTTGACCACGCCCTGCAGAACCTGGCCTTCCTTGAGGTTGGCCACCAGCTCCGACCGGGCCTCGGCGCGGCTCTCTTCCAGAACGGCGCGCCGCGACACGACGATGTTGCCGCGCGAACGGTCCATCTTCAGGATCTGGAAGGGCTGCGGGGTGCCCATCAGCGGGGAGATGTCGCGCACCGGGCGGATGTCCACCTGGCTGCCCGGCAGGAAGGCCACGGCGCCCGACAGGTCGACCGTGAAGCCGCCCTTGACGCGGCCGAAGATGATGCCGGTGACGCGCTGCTGTTCGGTGAACGCGCGCTCCAGCTGGGTCCAGGCCTCTTCGCGCTTAGCCTTCTCGCGCGACAGCATGGCTTCGCCATTCTTGTCTTCCATGCGCTCGAGGTAAACCTCGACCGTGTCGCCGACCTTCAGCTCGACCGGCTGGCCGGGGACGGCGAATTCCTTCAGCGCGACCCGGCCTTCGGACTTCAGGCCAACATCGATGAGCACCATGTCGTTCTCGATGTTGAGAACGGTACCCTTGACCACCGTGCCTTCGAGGCTCTCGCTCGTGCCGAGCGACTCTTCCAGAAGGGCGGCGAAACTTTCCTTCATCCCACGGTCTTGGGACTTGGCGGCGGAAACCTGGGCCATTTAAACTCCTTGAGTGGATCCAGCACAGGCCCGTTCCAACCCCCCGGCAGACGCCCGGCCGACAGGAGGTTAACTTGGCCCATGGCGTCGGACACCATGCCCGGCGACTTGGGTTGAGTTGGGGGCCGCGCGGCCAAACCGTCCGTTTTAAAGGAAGTCGGGAAACGCGGGTCTGGAGCGGATGAAGTCCGTGGCGGCGATGAACGCCTGGTCGGCGTCCATCATGGACGTATCAAGCAAAACGCGTCGACAGCGGGCTTCAGCGGTGCCACCGCCCGTTGACTGTCACGCGCA
>NZ_BACU01000636.1 GCF_000333275.1 Azospirillum sp. B4
TGCTCGAGCGCGACCTGCCGCCTGACGTGCGCCGGCAACTGACGATGGCGCACAAATCGGCGAAGTCCTTGCTGGGGTTGATCAGTGACATCCTGGATCTGTCCAGGCTGCAAAGCGGCGGTATGGTGCTGGAGCCGGTGCGTTTCGACCTGCGGGCCCAGTTGCGCGCCTGCGTCGACCTGATGCGGGAACGCGCACCGAAAAGAACCTGATTCTGCAGTTCCAATACGCGGCGGACTTGCCCTGTGGCATGTGGGCGACCCGTGGCGGGTGCGGCAGGTCATGGTCAATCTTCTGGGCAACGCCATAAAGTTCACCCAAGTCGGTGGCGTGTCCCTGACGGCCCGGCCGTTCCCCGGCGGCGGGGTGGAACTGGCCGTGGCGGACACCGGCATCGGTCTGACGGCGGATCAGGCGGCGCATATCTTCGACCGCTTTTTCCAGGTGGACGACAAGGCGACACGGCGCTTCAACGGCCTGGGCCTAGGCGTATCGATCTGCAAGGAGCTGACGGAGCTGATGGGGGGGGCCATCAGCGTGGAAAGCCAGCTCGACCACGGCAGCACCTTCCGGGTCCATCTTCCCCTGCCGGCGTCGGCCGACCAGCCGGTCGAAGCGGCTTTGACAGGGCCCTGCGGGCCCCAGCCGCCGCGATGCTTCAAGGTGCTGCTGGCGGACGATGTACCGGAGAACCTGGAACTTGCCTCCATCCATCTTTTGGGACAGGGCCACGAGGTTACCTGTGCCCGCGACGGGCAGGAAGCCGCTGACCTGGCTCGCCGCCAACCGTTCGACATCATCCTCATGGACGTCCAGATGCCTTGTCTAAATGGCAAGGACGCGGTTCGCCTGATCCGTGACTTCGAATGTGGATCGGGCCGGCAGGTGCCCATCGTCGCGCTGAGCGGCAATGATGGCGCGGAAGAGCGGCAGGATTGCCTGCGGTCCGGCATGACCGCCTGCATGCCCAAACCCCTGGATTTCGAGGCGCTGGGCGCACTGATGCAACACCTTGTTCCGGAGGGCCAGGGCCGGCCGGCGCAGCAGGCGCCGTGGCGCGGGCAACGGCCCGGTGCCGTCTCCGCCGGCGTGGCGTTGGCGGCATTCCGGCAGGCTTTGGAAAGCGACGACCCCGAAATCATCGACCCGGCGCTGGAGCGTCTGGGACCGGCGGGGCTGGAGTCTGGCGCCCTGCTGGCGTTGCGCCGCCTGGTCGGCGATTTCGAATTCGCGCAGGCCCGCGCGTTTGCCGACACGCTGGCCGGCGCCCGTTTGCCGGAGACCGCGGAAAAAGGACATGAAGCCCATGGACAAGCCCATGGATAAGCTGTGGAAGATCCTGGTGGTGGACGACGAGGCCATGAACCTGCAGGTCTTGCGGGACATGCTGTCTGGCACCTACGCCCTGGTGTACGCCAAGAATGGCCTGCAGGCCCTGGACACCGCCCGGCGCCATCGGCCGGACCTCATCCTCCTGGATGTCATGATGCCCGACCTGGACGGCTATGAGGTCTGCCGCCGGTTGAAGGCGGATCCGGCGCTTCGGCACATCCCCGTCATCTTCGTGACGGCGATGGACGCGGAAGACGATGAGATGAAGGGCTTTGAGGCCGGTGCCGTCGATTACCTGACCAAGCCGCTTTCCGCGGCGCTGGTGCATGCGCGGATCCGCACCCACATCGCGCTGGTGGACCAGGTGTCGATGTTGGACCGGCTGTGCGTGGCGGGGGAGTACAAGGATCAGGAGACCGGCAACCACGTGCGCCGCATCGGCATTTACGCGGAACTCCTGGCCCGGGCCCTGGGCTGGGGGCCGGACGCTTGCCACGCCATCCGCCAGGCCGCGCCCATGCACGATATCGGCAAGATCGCCATTCCCGACCGCATCTTGCTGAAGCCCGGCAAGCTGGACGCGGAAGAGATGGCCATCATGCGCACGCATCCCGAGCGGGGCGCATCCATCATCGGATCCAACGGGTCCGCCCTGCTGCGCCTGGCGGCCAGCATCGCGCTGAACCATCATGAGAAGTGGGACGGCAGCGGCTATCCGCGTGGCCTGGCGGGGACGGATATTCCCCTGGAAGGGCGCATCGTCGCCCTGGCGGATGTCTTCGATGCCCTGATGTCACCAAGGCCTTACAAGCGGCCATGGGCGCTGGAAGAGGTGGTCGCCCACCTGGAAGCGCAGGCCGGCCGGCATTTCGATCCGGACCTGGTGCCCCTGTTCCTGGCGGAGGTGGTTCCGCAGGCCGCGACCCGCGGCCCCGACCAACCGGACGTCAATCTGCCAGACGGCCTGTAAGCCGGGTTCTGTCCTCCGGCCCGTCCCCCCGCGAAGGGGGCGGCGGCCGTGGGATGGCCATTCATCTGGGACGCCTGTCGCCAGGCGCCTCGCGCGACCTACCCGGGCGGCGGCTCGGAAGATGCTTTGGCCGGTCGCCCGGCCGTGCCGCCCCTATTCGATCTTGCTCCCGGTGGGGTTTACCATGCCGCCCCTGTTGCCAGGGGCGCGGTGCGCTCTTACCGCACCCTTTCACCCTTGCCGGCCCCCGGCCCCCGAAAGGGCGGGCGGCAGGCGGTTTGCTTTCTGTGGCACTTTCCCTAGGGTCGCCCCCGCCAGGCGTTACCTGGCACCGTTCCTCCGTGGAGCCCGGACTTTCCTCCCCCCGGCGGCTTTCGCCATTGCCGGAAGGCGGCCATCCGGCCGTCTGGCAGGCGGCGACCCTAGGCGCATGGGGCCTGGGATGCAAGCGCGCAGAATCGGGGCGCGCAGAATCGGGGCGGCGCCAATATCGTCGCGGGTCAGGGCGCCTCGACCCGGGGCTTGGCGCCGGCCAAATGCCGTTGGATGGTCTCCCGCATCTGGGTCGGATCGAACGGCTTCGCGATGAAGTCGCTCATCCCGGCGGCCAGCGCCCGGGCCCGCTCGTCCGCCATCACTCCGGCGGTGAGGGCGAGCACGGGCAGGCTGGTCAGGCCCAGGTCCTCCCGCAGCCGGCGGGTGGCCTCGTAGCCATCCATCACCGGCATCTGCACGTCCATGAGGACGATGTCGAACGCGCGACCGTCCTTGGCCAACAGGTCCAGTGCCGCCTGTCCGTCGCCCGCCACGGTCACGATCGCGCCCCAGGCTTTCAGGGTAAGGCGGGCCACCTGTTGATTGACGGGGTTATCCTCCACCAGCAGCAGCCGCACGCCCTGTAGACTCTCCTGGTCCGGGGAGGCGGGTGCGGGCGCGCGCGGGACATCCGGCGGCGTCGTGGACCTAGTCCGGCGGGCGCGCGCTTCCATCACGGCGTCATGGAGGGTGGAGGCGGTGACCGGCTTCACCAGGATGGCGTCCACCGAGTCCTTCGCCGTGGCGCGATGCAATTCATCCTGATCATGGGCCGTGACCATGATGATGATGGGTGGCTGGGGAGCGCCTTCGCGGTGGCGCACCGTCCGCGCCACGGCCAAACCGTCCGTGTTGGGCATCTTCCAATCCAGCAGCAGGACATCGAACGGCGCGTGGGCCGCGTCGTGCCGTCTGACATGATCCAGCGCTTCCCGGCCATCGGTCACCACATCGACCGTCCAGCCCAGCGATGTGGCGATGGAGGCGAGGACCTGGCGTGCGATCGCGTTGTCGTCGGCGATCAGGATGTCCAGGGGCAGGTTGGGCAGGACCGCCGCGTGCGGTTCCGGACCCCGTCCGAACGGGACGGTGAACCAAAAGACGCTGCCCTGTCCCGGTGTGCTGTCCACGCCGATGTCGCCACCCATCAGGTTCACCAGGCGCTTGCTGATGGCGAGGCCCAACCCGGAGCCTCCGAAACGGCGGGTGGTGGAAGTGTCGGCCTGGGTGAAGGCATTGAACAGGGAGGGCAGGACGTCGGGCGCTATGCCGATGCCGCTGTCCTTGACGGTGAAGCGCAACACCACGCGATCGCGTGTGCCTTCCACCTGTTCCACCGTCAAGGTCACGGTTCCGGCCGCCGTGAACTTGATGGCGTTGCCTGCCAGGTTGATGAGGATCTGTTGCAGGCGCAAGCGGTCGCCGATCAGCGAGTTGGGGGTTCCCGGGGTCTGGTTGATCACCAGTTCCAGGCTTTTGTCCCCCGCGTTGACGGCCATGATGGTGGCCAGGGTGTTCAGCAGGTCGCCCAGCTGGAATGGCGCGGATTCGATCTCCAGCCGTCCCGCCTCCACCTTGGAGAAATCCAGGATGTCATTGATGAGAGCCAGCAGTCCCTGGCCTGATTGCGCGATCTTCGCGGCGAAATCCTGTTGCTCCGCGTTCAGCGAGGTGCGCAGCAACAGGTGGGACAGCCCCAGGATGGCGTTCATGGGGGTGCGGATTTCATGGCTCATGTTCGCCAGGAAATCGCTTTTGGCGCGGCTGGCGCTTTCCGCGGCGGTCTGGGCCGCCACCAGCGCCTCTTCCCGGTCACGGGTGGCGCTGATGTCCCAGTTGACGCCGATGATGCGCGTGGGGTGGCCCTGGGCATCGCGCTCGATGACGGACACACCCTTCAGATGGCGCAAGGCGCCCTGGGAATCGATGATGCGGAATTCCAAATCCAGGTCGACGTGATTCCGGATGGCATTGGCGAACGCGGCCTCCACCTTGGCCCTGTCCTCATCCAGGCAGCGGGCCCGCCAGCTCGCCTGCAGATCGCCTTTCGCGGACGGCAGGTCGAACAACTCGTACATCCGCTCTCCCAGTCAGCCGA
>NZ_BACU01000635.1 GCF_000333275.1 Azospirillum sp. B4
ACGGCGAGGAGAAGCGGGCCGTCAAAGACAAGACCTGGGCCCGCTGATCAAGACCATCATGACGCGCTGCATCCACTGCACGCGCTGCATCCGCTTCAGCGACGAGATCGCGGGCGTGTCCGTGATGGGCGCCACCGGCCGTGGCGAGCACATGGAGGTCGGCCCCTACGTCGAGGCCGCCGTCTCGTCCGAGCTGTCGGGCAACCTGGTGGATGTCTGCCCGGTGGGCGCCCTGACGTCCAAGCCTTACGCCTTCACCGCCCGCCCGTGGGAACTGCGCAAGACGGAATCGGTGGACGTGCTGGACGCCGTCGGCTCCAACATCCGCATCGACACCCGCGGCGGCGAAGTGCTGCGCATCCTGCCCCGCCTGAACGAGGCGGTGAACGAGGAATGGATCAGCGACAAGACGCGCTACGCCCATGACGGCCTGAAGCGTCAGCGCCTGGACCGCCCCTACATCCGCGAGAACGGCAAGCTCCGTGCCGCCTCGTGGGAAGAGGCGCTGGCCCTGGCCGCGACCAAGCTGAAGGGTGCCGCGCCGGACAAGGTCGCCGCCATCGCTGGTGATCTGGCCGACGCCGAAAGCCTGCTGGCCCTGAAGGACCTGCTGGGCGGCATGGGCGTGAAGAGCCTGGAAAGCCGCCAGGACGGCAGCGCCATCGACGCCGCCTCCCGCGCCGGCTACATCTTCAACAGCACCATCGCCGGCATCGAGCAGGCCGATCACGTCTTCCTGATCGGGACCAACCCGCGCTGGGAAGCCAGCCTGGTCAACGCCCGCATCCGCAAGCGCTACCTGCAGGGCGGCCTGACCGTCACCGTGCTGGGCCCGCGCGTCGACCTGACCTTCCCGATCGACCACCTGGGCAACGACGCCACCCTGCTGAACGCCATCGCCGACGGCAGCCATCCCTACGCCGAAACGCTGAAGGCCGCCAAGAAGCCCCTGCTGATCCTGGGCTCGGGCGCCCTGTCCCGTCCGGACGGCGCCGCCGTCTGGGCAGCATCCCGCGCGGTGGCCGAGGCCTGCGGCCTGGTGCGTGAGGACTGGAACGGCTTCAACGTGCTGCACCGCGCGGCCTCCCGCGTCGGCGCGCTGGACCTGGGCTTCCTGCCCGCCGCCGGCGGCCGCGACCTGGCCGGCATCCTGGACGGCGCCCGCAAGGGCGAGGTCGAGGTGGTCTACCTGCTGGGTGCCGATGAGATCGACGCCCAGAATTTCGGCCGCGCCTTCGTGATCTACCAGGGCCACCACGGTGACCGGGGCGCCCACCGCGCCGACGTCATCCTGCCGGGTGCCGCCTACACCGAGAAGAACGCGACCTACGTCAACACCGAGGGCCGCGCCCAGCACACCCGCCAGGCCACCTTCCCGGTGGGCGAGGCGCGCGAGGATTGGAAGATCGTCCGCGCCCTGTCCGGCGCCCTGGGCAAGCCCTTGCCGTATGACACTCTGCAGCAGCTGCGCAAGCGGCTGGCCGATGCCAACCCGGTGTTCGCCCAGATCGACCGCGCCACGCCGGCCGCCTGGGGTGCCTTCGGCACCGCCGGTGCCGTGGCCGCCGCACCCTTCACGTTGCCGGTTGAGAACTTCTACATGACCGACGCGATCAGCCGCGCCTCGGCCACCATGGCCGAATGCACGGAGGCCTTCGTGTCGCCCGCCGTTGCCGAGAGGACCGGGACCCATGGCTGATTTCTTCGCCCTTCATCTGGGCCTGCCCTTGGCTTGGGCGACCCTGCTGGCGATCGTCCTGAAGATCCTGGTGATCACGGTGCCGTTGCTGATCGCGATGGCCATGATGACCT
>NZ_BACU01000634.1 GCF_000333275.1 Azospirillum sp. B4
GCCTGCTGCAGACCCTGACCTTGCTGCGCGACGATCCCGGCTGCCGGTGCACCCAGTTGGTGGACATCACCGCCGTCGACTGCCCGTCGAAGGCTGAGCGGTTCGAGGTCAACTACATGCTGCTGTCGGTGTCCAAGAACCTGCGCGCGCGGGTGAAGGTCACCACGGATGAGGACACGCCCGTCCCGTCCTGCGTCCCGCTGTTCCCGGCCGCCGGCTGGTACGAGCGCGAGACCTGGGACATGTTCGGCGTGTTCTTCTCGGGCCATCCCGACCTGCGCCGCATCCTGACCGACTACGGCTTCGAAGGCCACCCCCTGCGCAAAGACTTCCCCCTGACGGGTTACGTCGAGGTCCGCTACGATGACGAGCAGAAGCGCGTCGTCTATGAGCCGGTGAAGCTGACGCAGGACTTCCGGGCCTTTGATTTCATGTCGCCTTGGGAGGCGATGACCGATGTGCAACTGCCGGGCGACGAGAAGGCGGTCATTCCGCTGGGCGCGTCGTTGCGCGACGGCGGCGTGAAGAAGTGAGATCGGCCATGGCCAATCCTGTCGAAAACCAAATCAAACCCTACACGATGAACTTCGGGCCGCAGCACCCTGCCGCCCACGGCGTGTTGCGCCTGGTTCTGGAGATGGACGGCGAGATCGTGGAGCGGGCGGACCCGCACATCGGTCTGCTGCATCGCGGCACCGAGAAGCTGATCGAGTACAAGACCTATATCCAGGCGATGCCCTACTTCGACCGGCTGGACTACGTGTCCCCGATGTCGGAGGAGCACAGCTTCGTGCTGGCCGCGGAGAAGCTGCTGGGCATCGCCCCGCCCAAGCGCGCCCAGCACATCCGCGTGCTGTTCGCCGAGCTGACCCGCATCCTGAACCACCTGCTGAACGTCACCACGTTCGCCATGGACGTGGGCGCGCTGACCCCCGCCCTGTGGGGCTTCGAGGAGCGCGAACTGCTCATGGAGTTCTATGAGCGGGTGTCGGGTGCCCGGATGCACGCCAACTACTTCCGCGTCGGCGGCGTCCACCAGGACCTTCCGGCCGGCCTGCTGGACGACATCGAGGCCTATTCGGCCAAGTTCGAGAAGTTCGTCGACGATGTGGAGGGCCTGCTGACGGCCAACCGCATCTTCAAGCAGCGCCTGGTTGACATCGGCATCGTCTCGGGTGAGGAGGCGCTGGCCTGGGGCTTCACCGGCCCGGTGCTGCGCGCCTCCGGCATCCCGTGGGATCTGCGCAAGGCCCAGCCCTACGACACCTATGCCGAGTACGACTTCGACGTGGCCGTGGGCAAGACGGGCGACTGCTACGCCCGCTACCTGGTGCGGGTGGAGGAGATGCGGCAGTCCAACCGCATCGTCCAGCAGGCCATCGCCAAGCTGCGTCAGACCCCGGGCGCCATCAAGGTGGACGACCGCAAGATCGCGCCGCCGCCGCGGGGCGACATGAAGCGCTCGATGGAATCGCTGATCCATCATTTCAAGCTGTACACCGAGGGCTATCACGTCCCGGCCGGCGAGACCTACACCGCCACGGAATCGCCCAAGGGTGAATTCGGCGTGTACCTGGTGTCCGACGGCAGCAACCGTCCCTATCGTTGCAAGATCCGGCCGACGGGCATCGCCCATCTGCAGGGTGTTGATTTCATGTCCCGGGGCCACATGCTCGCCGACGCCGTCGCGATCATCGGTTCCATCGACGTCGTGTTCGGAGAGATCGACCGATGAGCGCTTCCGAGACCCCAGCCGGTCCGGCGACCTTCGAATTCACCGCCGACAACCTGGCCCTGGCCCAGCGGATCATCGCCAAGTATCCGGAAGGCCGCCAGGCGAGCGCCGTGATGCCCCTGCTGGATCTGGCCCAGCGCCAGCACCACAACTGGCTGCCCCGTGCAGCCATGGACTACGTCGCCGGCATGCTGGGCATGGCCCCCATCCGCGTGTACGAGGTCGCCAGCTTCTACACCATGTACAACCTGAAGCCGGTGGGCAGGCACTTCGTGCAGGTTTGCACGACCACCCCCTGCTGGCTGCGCGGTTCGGACGAGGTGCTGGCGGCGTGCAAGCGCAAGCTGGGCATCGGCCCGGGTGAGACCACCGCCGACGGCCAGTTCACCGTGGTCGAGGTGGAATGCGCCGGCGCCTGCGTCAACGCCCCCGTGATCTCGCTGGACGACATCTACTACGAGGATTTGGACGCGGCCTCCACCGAAGCGCTGCTGGACACCCTGATCCGGGGCGAGAAGCCCAAGCCCGGCCCGCAGAACGGCCGTATCAATTCCGCGCCCATCGGCGGTCCGACGACGCTGATCGAGATGGCGCAGCGTAACGGCGTCAAGCCGGCGTCGCAGGAGTAAGGCCGATGTTGCGCGACGAAGACCGCATCTACACCAACCTCTACGGCTTTGAGGATTTCCGCCTGGATGCCGCCCGCAAGCGCGGCGACTGGGACGGCACGAAGGACATCCTGGCCCGGGGCCGCGAGACCATCATCGAGCAGGTGAAGGAATCCGGCATGCGTGGCCGTGGCGGCGCCGGCTTCTCCACCGGCCTGAAGTGGTCCTTCATGCCGAAGAAGGTGGAAGGCCCCGTCTACCTGGTCATCAACGCCGACGAGGGCGAGCCCGGCACCTGCAAGGACCGCGAGATCCTGCGCCACGATCCGCACAAGCTGATCGAAGGCTGCCTGATCGCTGGTTTCGCCATCGGCGCCACCGCCTGCTACATCTATATCCGGGGCGAGTTCTACAATGAGGCGTCCAACGTCCAGGTCGCCATCGACGAGGCCTATGCCGCCGGCCTGATCGGCAAGAACGCCTGCGGCAGCGGCTACGACTACGACATCTACCTGCACAAGGGGGCTGGCGCTTACATCTGCGGCGAGGAAACCGCGCTCATCGAGTCCATCGAGGGCAAGAAGGGCCAGCCGCGCAACAAGCCCCCATTCCCCGCCAACGCCGGCCTGTACTCCCGCCCGACCACGGTCAACAACGTGGAAAGCATCGCGGGCGTGCCCACCATCCTGCGTCGTGGTCCCGCGTGGTTCGCCGGAATCGGCCGTCCGAAGAACGTGGGCACCAAGCTGTTCTGCATCTCCGGCCACGTGAACAAGCCGTGCAACGTGGAAGAGGAGATGGGCATCCCGCTGAAGGAACTGATCGAGCGTCACGCCGGCGGCGTGCGCGGCGGTTGGGACAACTTGTTGGCGGTCATTCCCGGCGGCTCCTCCGTGCCGGTGATGCCCAAGAGCGTGTGCGACACCGTGCTGATGGACTTCGACAGCCTGCGCGAGGTCGGGTCCGGCTTGGGCACCGCCGCCGTGATCGTCATGGACAAGTCCACCGACATCGTGAAGGCCATCGCCCGCCTGTCCAAGTTCTACATGCATGAGAGCTGCGGCCAGTGCACGCCCTGCCGTGAGGGCACGGGCTGGCTGGCCCGCGTCATGGACCGCATGGTCCGCGGCCAGGCCCGCCTGGACGAGATCGACATGCTGTACGACGTGACCAAGCAGATCGAGGGCCGCACCATCTGCGCCCTGGGTGACGCCGCCGCTTGGCCGGTGCAGGGCCTGATCCGGCACTTCCGGCCGGAGATGGAAGCCCGCATCGCCGCCTACCGTCAGAGCATCGCTGCCGAGTAAGCGGCGGAAGGATTTGAGACATGCCGAAACTGACCATCGACGGTATCGAGCTTGAAGTGGCGCCTGGCACCTCCGTGCTGCAGGCCTGCGAGCAGCTGGGCATCGAGGTTCCGCGCTTCTGCTATCACGAGAAGCTGTCGGTCCCGGCCAACTGCCGCATGTGCCTGGTGGAGATGGAGAAGGCGCCCAAGCCCATCGCCAGCTGCGCCATGCCCTGCGGCGAAGGCATGGTGATCAAGACCGACACCGAGACCGTGCACAAGGCGCGCAGGGG